>JAAYCP010000281.1 GCA_012729695.1 Actinomycetales bacterium
AGGTCGTCGATGGGACCGGCGAGCGTGCTCCGGTCGACGATGAGTGCAGCGCCGACGCTGCCCGGTGGCCGCAGCGAGGCGACGGCCTTGGCCTCGTCGTCGGAGCACGAGCCGATGATGGCGACGACCAGCCCGCCGGCGCCGACCGACCCTCCGGCCAGGTGGAGGACACCGGCGAGATCCTCGTCCGGTCCGGGGGTGACCAGGGCGAGCGCCTCGAGCGAGGTGGCGGTCCGGTTCGTCTCCTGACCGATGCCCGGGTCGGGGGAGGCGGTGATCAGGTGCACCGCATACCCCTGCCGCTCGGTATGCGCGACGACCGAGGCGGCCATCGTCACCGCCCACTCCAGGGACGGCGAGATCGTCGGTCCGTGCACCGACTCGCGTGAGTCGAGGAGGACGATGGCGCGCTTCATGGCAGGCCGGTCCTCCTGACGCACCATGAGGCTGCCGGTGCGGGCCGTGGCCGGCCAGTGGACCCGGCGCAGGTCATCGCCGTCGCGGTAGTCGCGCACCGAGACGTCGTCCTCGCCGTGCAGGGCGATCATGTGGGGGATGGTGCCCTCGCTGCCCACCCCGTGCGCCCCGGTGCTCGAGGTGCCGAGCGTCACGATCCGGGGGAGGACGATGAGCTCAGCGGTGCTCTGCATGTGCACGGCCCGGTCGGTCAGACCGAAGGGGTCGGTGACCGAGAGGGCCAACGGGCCCAGGTGGTGTCTGCCGCGGACGCTGCCGCGCACCTCGTAGCGCAGGGTGTGGGTCTGGCCGCGCCGGAGCGACGGCAGGACGAAGCGGGGACGGTCACCGAGGGAGTAGTCCAGCACCTCCTCAGCGGCGATGACCGGCGAGCGGGTCCGCAGGGGATTGACGATGCTGAGCTCGATGGTCGCCGGCTGCCCGATCTGCACCCGGGCGGGGAAGGCGCGGCGGGCTACCCCGAAGGTGAGCGAGTGCCGGTGCGTGATGAGGGAGGTCAGGAGGGGAAGGATGATCAGCAGCACGCCGATCCGCGTCAGGTCGAGCATGCCCAGTCCGAGACCGGTGAGGAGCAGCGCGACTCCGAGCCCGATGAAGACGTGACCGCGAACGGTCAGGGAGCGGAGAAACGCTGGCATCGACTTCAGAGCCCTCGGCCGACTCAGGACGGACGGGGGACCGGCACGCGGACCTGGTGGAGCACCTCGGTGAGGACGTCGGCCGCTGAGCGGCGGGACGCCTGGGTCTCGCCGGTCGTGAGTATGCGGTGGGCGAGCACGGGGACGAGCACGGCCTGGACGTCGTCGGGCAGGACGTGATCGCGTCCGGCGAGCACCGCATACGCCTTGGCCGCCCGCAGCACGTGCAGCGTGGCCCGCGGGGAGGCTCCGAGTCGGAGTGCCTGACTCTGCCTCGTGGCAGCAGCGAGCGCGACGATGTACTCGTGCACGGAGTCCGCGACGTGCACCTCCCGCACCGCCTCGATCATTGCGCACACAGTGGCGGCGTCGACGACCGGTCGCAGGTCCTCCAGGGGAGAGACCTTGCCGTGCGAGCGGAGCATGTCCATCTCGCTGCGGTGGGCCGGGTACCCCATGGAGATCCGGGCCATGAACCGGTCGCGCTGGGCCTCGGGGAGGGGATAGGTGCCCTCCATCTCGATCGGGTTCTGGGTCGCCATGACGATGAACGGTGTGGGCAGGGTGTAGGTCTGTCCGTCGACGGTGACCTGGCCCTCCTCCATGCACTCCAGGAGGGCTGACTGCGTCTTGGGCGAGGCCCGGTTGATCTCGTCCCCGACGACCACGTTGGCGAAGATGGCACCGGGGCGGAACTCGAAGTCGCGCAAGTCCTGGTTGAACACGCTCACGCCGGTGATGTCGCTCGGGAGCAGGTCCGGGGTGAACTGCACGCGCCGCACGGTGCAGTCGATCGAGCGCGCGAGGGTCTTGGCCAGCATCGTCTTCCCGACGCCGGGGACGTCCTCCACGAGCAGGTGGCCCTCGGCGAGGAGGACGGTGACGGCGGTCGAGACCACCTGTGGCTTGCCCTCGATGACCGAGTTCATCGTCGCCATGAGGTCGCTGGCCAGCTGACGCACCTGCTCCAGGCGCATCGGCTGCCGCTGACCGTCCGGTCGCGCCGGCGCGTCGTGGCCGAGCCGGTCATGCCCCTGTTGTGCTCCGTACTGCGTCACTAGCCGCGACGCTCCCTTCGCTCTCGTGTCGGCCGGTCCCACTGAGGTGGCTGCTCGTGGGTCTGGCTCGAGTGTCTGGCTGGTCCATGCCGTCCGGTGACCTCGTCAGGACGCCCAGGTTCCTCAAGTCTCCACCTCTTCTCCGACGCGCAGCAATGGAGGATGAGTTCCCTCCACTTTGCACCACCCCTCTGACCTGCACAAATAGGTCTTGGAGACAGAAGATTCAATCTAGATGGATGGAAAGTGGAGCAAAGTGGAGTACGGTGGTGCGCACGGGAGAGCCGTGGATGGCTCGGGTCATGCAGGACGGGAGGTGGACGCGGTGTTCCTCGGCACGTACACGCCGCGTCTCGACGACAAGGGCCGCCTGTTCCTCCCGGCCAAGTACCGGGATCGACTGCAGTCCGGGATCGTCATCACCCGCGGGCACGAGAAGTCACTCGTGATCTACCCGTCCGACGTCTTCGAGAGCCTCGCCAGCCGTGCGATGGCCGCGCCGAGCACGAACAAGCGGGCCCGCTCATACACCCGGATGCTGCTCTCCGGCGCCTCCGACCAGATCCCCGACAAGCAAGGCCGGATCTCCGTCCCCCCGCATCTGCGCCAGTACGCCGGGCTGTCCCGGGACATCACCGTCACCGGAGTCGGCGACCACCTCGAGGTCTGGGACACCGAGACCTGGAACGCCGAGCTCGCCGCGATCGAGGATGACTACTCGGACCAGGAGGAGGAGGTGTTCCCCGGCCTGATCTAGACCTCGCCCCTCGACCTGTCCCTCAACTCAGCCTCTCGACTCGACCAACCCCCTACAGGCCGCACCTGAGCCTCGGCCTCCAGCCGGACCGGCGTCCCCGACACGACTTCCCCCGTGCCGGGTCCGCAGCCGGATGGGGACCCAGGTCCAGGTCCTACCTCGACCCGCCCACCTCCACGACACCCTCGAACCCCGCGACCTCACACCCGACCTGCCCCACACCCTGGCTCCGCCCGCAGCGACTGCACGACCACAACAGCACCGACCACCCCCGGCACCTACCACCCCCAGACCATGCGCACGACCAGACCATGCGCACGACGATGAGCAAAGGACCCGCGATGACGACGGACCCTCGTGCCGAGCGGCACGTCCCGGTCCTGCTGCAACGTTGCGTGGAGCTCCTCGCGCCGGCGGCCCAGCACGAGGGTGCGGTCATCGTCGACGGGACACTCGGCCTCGGGGGTCACAGCGAGGCCCTGCTGCGGGCCTGCCCGCAGGCGAGGCTCATCGGCCTGGACCGGGACCCGGCAGCCCTGGAGCTCGCGGGGGAGCGGCTCGCCTTCGCCGGTGAGCGCTTCGTCGGAGTGCACGCGGTCTACGACGAGCTTCCCAGCGTGCTTGCCGATCTCGGCATCGACAAGGTCGACGCGATCCTCTTCGACCTCGGCGTCTCCTCGATGCAGATCGACGAGCCAGGGCGCGGCTTCTCCTACATGGCGGATGCGCCGCTCGACATGCGCATGGACCCGACCAGCGGCATCAGCGCCGCAGACGTCGTCAACGAGTATGCGGTGGGCGACCTCGAGCGGATCCTGCGCCAGTTCGGCGAGGAGCGCTTCGCCAGGCGCATCGCGTCCCGGATCGCCGCGGCGCGCGAGAAGGGGCCGATCCGCACGACGGGCGAGCTCGTCGAGATCATCCGCGACGCGGTGCCGGCCAAGGCGGCGCGGACCGGGGGTCACCCGGCCAAGCGCACCTTCCAGGCGCTGCGCATCGAGGTCAACGCCGAGCTGAGCGTCTGGGAGCGTGCGTGCGCCCGGGCCATTGACGCCCTGGCCGTCGGAGGTCGCATCGCGGTGCTGTCCTATCACTCCCTCGAGGACCGCATCACGAAGCGGGCCTTCGCGGCCGGCGCGCGCAGCTCGACCCCGGTGGACCTCCCGGTCGAGCTGCCCGAGCATGCGCCCTACCTCCGACTCCTCACGCGCGGCGCCGAGGAAGCCTCCGAGGCCGAGCAGATCGCCAACCCGCGATCAGCGTCGGTGCGTCTCCGGGCCGCCGAGCGGATCCGCGCCACCACTGACGGTCCGACACCGAACAACCACCGCACGACGAATGGGGAACCCCGATGAGCACCCTCGCCACCGCCTCTGTGCGGAGCCCGGCTACGAGGATCAGACGACGCGAGGCGCCGAGACCGGTCCTCACCGTCGTCCCAGCCGCCGCACCGAGCCACGGGGGAATGCTCATCGTGTGCGCGGGGCTGCTCCTCTCCGGACTGCTGGCCCTCCTCCTGCTCAACATGTCCATGGCCGAGGGCTCCTTCCGTGTCCACGAGCTGCAGCGCACGGCGGGTGAGCTGGCCGACGCGGAGGCTGCTCTCGAGCAGAGCATCACCGCGGTGAGCTCACCGGCGGCTCTGGCACAGAAGGCGAGCCGGATGGGGATGGTCCCGGCGGCGAGCCCTGCCTTCCTCGACCTGGAGTCCGGCGAGGTGCTCGGCGTGGCGGCGCCTGCCGAGGAGGCGAGCAGCTTTAGCGTGGTCGTCAAGCCGCCCGTGTCGGGGCCGTCCTATCTCCCGCCGCCGGTGCGCAGCGCGACCACGACCGCCGACAGCACCCCCTGATCACGGGTCACCTCCACCGATGAGGATCCGACATCCCGACCAGCGACATCACCAACACCGACATCACCAACACCGACATCACGACCACTGACATCACGACCTGATGACGCGAGGAACGATGACCCCACCGGAGCGACCCCGCGGCCAACGGCCCCGGAGCCCGCGTGCCGCCACGCCCTCCCGCAGCAAAGGATCGCGCGGGCCCTCAGGAGGCACGCCGCGCTCCCGCTCGGCCGGGGGCGCCGCACCGCGTCCTCGATCGGAAGGAACTGCTGCACGGTCCCGGTCCGCAGGGAGCGCCGCCCAGCGTCCCCGCTCGGCCGGCGCCCCCCAGCGTCCCCGGGCCGCAGGGAGCGCGGCCCAGCGTCCACGGAGGGCCGCCGGCGCCACACCGCGTCCTCGGCCCCGACGTCGACCCCGCCCGCCGCAGATCAACTCGCGCCGTCGGGTGCGCGGCATCCTCGTGCTCTCGACCGTCATCTTCTCCCTCTTCGCCGCCCAGCTCGTCCGCATCCAGGGTCTGGACGCCTCGGCCGTGGCCGCGCAGGCCTTCGACGAGCGCAACCGCACGGAGGTGCTGCCTGCGCTGCGCGGCCAGATCGTCGACCGCAACGGCGTCGTGCTCGCGCAGAGCATCGAGCGGCGGACCGTGACCGTGGACCAGACCGCCGTGCCTGAGTACACGCGGAGGATCGACGGCGTTCGGACGAAGGTGGGTGTCAAGGGTGCGGCAGAGGTCCTCTCTCCGCTCCTGGGGATCAACGAGTCCAAGCTCCGGAAGGAGCTGACCGGCACGGCGCGGTACCGCATCATCGCCAAGAACATCAGCGTCCCCACGTGGCGGCGCATCCAGGCCCTCGGGATCCCCGGGATCTACAGCGAGCGCACGACGCAGCGCGACTACCCGCAGTCGACGACGGCCGCCTCGCTCGTCGGGTGGGTCTACGCCGACGGCCAGGCCGGCGGGGGCATCGAGGCGATGTACGACGAGGTTCTCCACGGCGTCAACGGGCAGGCGAAGTACGAGACCTCGCCCAACGGACGAGTCATCCCGAACGGTCGCCAGGTCGTCGAGGAGGCGCTCGACGGCCGCAAGGTCGAGCTGACGATCAACTCCTCGATCCAGTGGTATGCGCAGAACGCCCTCGCAGCCGGCGTCGAGCGGTTCGGGGCGGAGTCAGGGACGGTGGTCGTCCAGGGTGCCAAGACCGGCGAGCTCCTCGCGGTCGCGTCCTACCCGTCCTACGACCCCAACAAGATCGGCTCGGCGAAGGGCTCGCTCGACAACCGCGCCTTCACCCAGATCTTCGAGCCCGGCTCGACGAACAAGATCATCACGATGGCCGCGGCCCTCCAGGAAGGTGCCGTCACCCCGGACCAACCGGTCGTCGTGCCCAACCGCCTGCCGCGGGCTGACCGCAGCTTCAAGGACAGCCACGACCACCCGACGCTCTTCCTCACGGCCGCCGGCGTGCTGGCCCAGTCGAGCAACATCGGGACGATCCTCATCGGCGAGCAGCTCGACAAGGAGACCCTCGAGAGCTACTTCCGCAGCTTCGGCATGGGTTCGAAGACCGGGATCGGATTCCCCAGTGAGTCACCGGGACTCGTCGCACCGGCCGACAAGATGAGCGGCTCCCAGCGCTACACCATCATGTTCGGGCAGGGCATGTCGGTCACCGCGATCCAGAGCAGCAGCGCCTTCCAGACCATCGCCAACGGTGGCGTCCGTGTCGAGCCGACCCTCGTCAAGGCCGTCGAGGGGGAGGGCGGGGTCATGGTCCCGACCGATCCGCCCTCGTCCCGACGCGTCGTGGACACAGAGGTCGCCGACGTCATCATGCAGATGCTCGAGGGGGCCGTCTCGGACCAGGGCAGCACGACCAGGGCCCAGATCCCCGGCTACCGCATCGCCGGCAAGACGGGAACCGCCGACCGCTACGACGACCGGCTCGGTCGCTACCACGGCAAGACTGCGAGCTTCGTCGGCATGGCTCCGTCGGACGACCCCGAGATCGTCGTCACCGTCATCGTCCAGAAGCCGTCCTCCGGGTTCTTCGGCAGCGTCGTCGCCGCGCCGATCTTCAAGGAGGTCACGACGTTCGCCCTCACCGAGCTCAACATCCCGCCGACCGGGGCGGAGGCGACGCCGCTGAAGCTCGTCCTGGACGAGCCGCCCTCGAGGGACGACCCGCGCGTCCTGGGTGCCGAGTACCTCCCGTAGCCTGCCGTCGACGATAATGAGCCGTTGTGTCGAGCCTGCACCCCGTAACGGCCGGATCGCCCGTCGCAGCCTGTGCCCAGGTCGCCGCCGGTCGGGTGATCGGCGACTCGTCGACGACGGTCCACGGCGTCACTCTCGACTCCCGCGCGGTGCGGGCGGGTGATCTGTATGCTGCGCTCCCGGGCGCGAACACCCACGGCGGGTCCTTCGCGGCCTCGGCTGCCGCAGCGGGTGCAGCAGCCGTCCTGACCGACGAGCGAGGACAGCAGCTCGTGGAACAGGCAGGGGTCGACGTTCCGCTCATCGTCGTCGACGACCCGCGAGCCGTCCTCGGTGCCGTCTCGGCCCTGGTCTACGACACGACCGACCTCTCCCTGGAGCTGCTCGGTATCACCGGCACCAACGGCAAGACGACCACCGCATACCTGCTCACCTCGGCGCTGGAGGCGCTGGGGCGCACCACAGGCCTCATCGGGACCGTCGAGACGCGGATCGGGACCGAGCGGGTGAAGAGCGAGCGCACGACCCCGGAGTCCTGCGACCTGCACCGCCTCCTCGCGGTCATGCGGGAGCGAGCAGTCGACGACTGCGTCATGGAGGTGTCCAGCCACGCTCTGGCCCTGCACCGTGTGGACGGAGTCGTCTATGACCTTGCGCTCTTCACGAACCTCAGCCAGGACCACCTCGACTTCCACAGCGACATGGAGGACTACTTCCGGGCGAAGTCGTCGCTCTTCACCCCTCAGCGGGCCAAGCGGGGCCTGGTGTGCGTCGATGACGAGTGGGGTGCCCGGCTCGCGGAAGCGGCCACGATCGACTGCGTCACCATCGGTTCGACGCAGAAGGCGGGGGTCCGACCTGACTACGAGGTCGAGTGCGAGGGGGACGACGGGTTCGTCCTGCGTGGCCCGGGGGACGTCCGGCTCAGCCTGCGCTCGGCCCTGCCCGGTGACTTCAACATCATGAACACCGCCATGGCTGCTGCCGCCCTGCTCATGCTCGGCCACGCTCCGGAGCAGGTGCGCGCCGCAGTCCTCACTGACCCGCACGTGCCCGGCCGGATGGAGCGGGTCGGCGTCGGGAAGGACGGGGCGCCCCTCGCGGTCGTCGACTACGCGCACACCCCGGACGCCGTCGCCGCGGCGCTCACAGCACTCAAGCGCCCGGGCGGGGGACCGCTGGTCGCCGTCCTCGGTGCCGGCGGTGGACGTGACGTGGGCAAGCGAGCGGCGATGGGCCGGGCAGCAGCGATCGCCGACGTCGTCATCGTCACCGATGACAACCCCCGTGGAGAGGATCCGGCGCAGATCCGCGCCGCGATCGTCACGGGCGCGAGAGAGGTCGCCGACGGCGGCCACGTGGAGGAGGTGGGGGACCGGCGTGCCGCCATCGAGCGCGCTGTCGAGATCGCTTGCGCGGCAGGGGAGTCCGCGACGATAGCACTCGTAGGCAAGGGTCATGAGACCGGACAGGAGATAGAGGGCGTGCTGCATCCCTTCGACGACCGCGTGGAGCTCGCGCTGGCCCTGCGCCGTCGGCTCGGGGTGTCCGCGTGATCCCCCTGAGCCTGGCCCATCTCGCCCGGGTGAGCGGCGGTCGCCTCACGGGGATCACCGAGGCCGACGCCGAGCAGCTCGTCATCGACGGACCCGTCGTCACCGACTCGCGCGAGTGCGGTCCGGGTGGCCTCTACATCGCACGCGTCGGGGAGCAGGCCGACGGTCACGACTTCATCCCGCAGGCACTCGAGGCCGGCGCGCTGGCGGCCATGACGACGCGGGTCGTGGACGGTGTCGTATGCATCGTCGTGGACGACATCCAGGACGGGTTCGCCGCCCTCGCGCGTGGTGTCGTCGACGCGGCCCGCGACCTGACCGTCATCGGCATCACCGGGTCCTCGGGCAAGACCTCCACGAAGGACCTCCTCGGCCAGGTGCTCGCAGCCGATGCGCCGACCATCGCTCCCCAGGGCTCCTACAACTCCGAGGTCGGTGTTCCCCTCACGGTCACCCGCATCACCCCGCAGACCCGGTACCTCGTCGTGGAGATGGGTGCCCGGGGCGCCGGGCACATCACCTACCTCACGGAGATCGCGCCCCCTGACATCTCCGTCGTCCTCAACGTCGGTACCGCCCACCTCGGGGAGTTCGGCTCCAGGGAGGCCATCGCCACCGCCAAGTCCGAGATCGTGAGCGCGCTCGACTCCAGCGGGCTGGCCGTGCTCAACCACGACGACCCGGCAGTGCGCGCGATGGCGGAGGTGGCCCCGGGGCGCGTCGTCACGGTGAGCGCCTCCGGCGACCCGGCTGCGGACCTGCGGGCGGTGGAGGTCGAGCTCGACGCCGCCTCCCGCCCGAGCTTCACGATCGTCTCCGAGGAGGCTCCCTTCCGGGTGACCCTGCCGCTGCACGGCATCCACCACGTCGGCAACGCCCTCGCGGTCGTCGCCGTCGCCAGGGAGTGCGGCATCCCCGACGAGGTCATCGCCTCGGCCCTCCGGTCGAGCCGGTCGCTGAGCCGGTGGCGGATGGAGGTCACCGAGCGGCCCAACGGCGTGATCATCGTCAACGACGCCTACAACGCCAACCCGGACTCGATGCGCGCGGCTCTCGACGCGCTCGCAGTCATGGCTGAGGGGCGCCGGGGGATCGCGGTGCTGGGCACCATGCTCGAGCTCGGGGAGAATTCCGACGCCGAGCACGCCGAGGTCGGGAGGTATGCGCTGGCCGGCGGCGTCGATCTCCTCGTCTGCGTCGGGGCGGGCGGTCCCGCGATCGCCGCGGGCGCGGAGGGACACGCCGACCGGTGCCACGTCGTCGCGGACGCCGATGCCGCATACGATCTGCTCAAGGGTGAGATCCGCCCGGGTGACGTCGTCCTCTTCAAGTCCAGCCGCGATGCCGGGCTGCGCCATCTCGGGGACCGCCTCGCGGAGGACGCCTCGACCGCAGCCGACCCCGACCAGGAAGGATCAGCCACGTGCTCGCCGTCCTGATCGCGGCCGTCGTCGCCCTGCTCATCGGGCTCTTCGGCACCCCGATGTTCATCAAGTTCCTCGTCCGCCAGGGCTACGGCCAGTTCATCCGGGACGACGGACCGACCTCACACCACACCAAACGAGGCACGCCGACCATGGGCGGTGCGGTCATCATCCTCGCCTGCGTCGTCGCGTATGCCACGGCCCACCTGCTCACGTGGTCGAAGCCGTCGACGAGCGCCGTCCTCGTGCTCTTCCTCATGTCCGGGCTCGGTCTGGTCGGCTTCCTCGACGACTACATCAAGATCAGCAAGCAGCGCAGCCTCGGTCTGCGCTCAGCGGAGAAGCTCTTCGGACAGGTCCTGGTCGCAACGGTCTTCGCGATCCTTGCCCTCCAGTTCCCCAGCGAGCGGTGGCGGACACCCGCCTCGACCCACGTCTCCTTCGTGCGCGACACCGGCTTCGACCTGGCCTTCGCCGGGCCCTTGCTCGGCGTGCTCCTCTTCGTCATCTGGGCGAACATCATCGTCGCCGGCACGTCGAACGGTGTGAACCTCACCGACGGTCTCGACGGGCTGGCGACGGGCGCCTCTGTGATGGTCTTCGCCGCGTTCGTCCTCATCGGTATCTGGCAGGGGAACCAGAACTGTCAGATCACCCCGGGGCTGAACTGCTACGAGGTCCGCGATCCGCGCGACCTCGCCGTCGTCGCTGCGGCCGGAATGGGGGCCTGCTTCGGGTTCCTCTGGTGGAACGCCTCCCCGGCGAAGATCTTCATGGGTGACACCGGCTCGCTGGCGCTCGGTGGTGCGATGGCCGGCCTGGCCATCACGACCCGCACCCAGCTGCTCATCGTCATCCTCGGCGGTCTCTTCGTCATGATCACGCTCTCGGTGATCATCCAGGTCGCCTCCTTCAAGACCACCGGCAAACGCGTCTTCCGGATGGCGCCGCTCCAGCACCACTTCGAGCTCCTGGGCTGGGCAGAGGTGACGATCGTCATCCGCTTCTGGATCCTGTCCGGACTCTTCGTCGCCCTCGGGCTGGGACTGTTCTACGCGGAGTGGGTCGTCGGTGGTGGGTAGTCCCGCGGGCCTCACCGAGGTCCATCCCGACCAGGCCGAGCCCTTCGACCCCAGCGGCCTGCGCATTCTCGTGACGGGCGGTGGCGTGAGCGGCTTCGCCGCCGCGGACGCCCTCGTCGAGCGTGGCGCGAGCGTGATCCTCGTCGACGGTGCGGACCCGGCCGGCAACTCCGCGCTGATGGAGCGGATGCGCATCCTCGACATCCTCGGCGTCGACGTGCGCGTCGGTCCCGAGCAGGTCGGGGGTATGCCGCGGGAGCCGATCGACCTCGTCGTCACCTCACCCGGCTGGCGCCCCGACCAGCCGCTGCTGGCCGACGCGGCCGGCCAGGGCATACCCATCTGGGGTGAGGTGGAGCTGGCGTGGCGCCTGCGAGCGGTCGGTGCCGCCCCCTGGCTGACCATCACAGGCACCAACGGCAAGACGACAACGGTGCAGATGCTCACCTCGATGCTCCGGGCCGCCGGCCTGCGATCCTGCAGCGCGGGCAACGTCGGCACCCCGATCCTCGAGGCGGTCCTCCACCCCGAGCCGTACGACGTGATCGCCGTCGAGCTGTCGAGCTTCCAGCTGCACTGGGCGTCCTCCCTCTCGCCGGTCGCCTCCGTGTGTCTCAATATCGCTCCCGATCACATCGACTGGCACGGCTCCCTCGAGGCCTACGGCAAGGCCAAGGGCAAGGTCTACGAGCGCACTCAGGTCGCGTGCGTCTACAACGTGGAGGATCCCGCCACCGAACAGCTGGTCCGGGACGCCGACGTCGTCGAGGGGGCCCGCGCCATCGGCTTCACCCTCGGCGTCCCGGGGCTCTCGATGCTCGGTGTGGTCGACGACGTCCTCGCCGACCGGGCCTTCGTCGCTGAGAGGGCGACCTCTGCCGCCGAGCTGGGCACCCTTGCCGACCTCACCGGCGGTCGCACCGACATCGTCCCGCCGCCACACCTCGTGCAGAACGCCCTGGCTGCCGCGGCGCTGGCCCGTGCGGTGGGGGTGCCCCCCGCCGCCGTCCGCGAGGGCCTGCGCCGCTTCACCCCCGAGCCCCACCGGATCACCGAGGTGGCGGTCATCGACGAGGTCCGCTTCGTCGACGACTCGAAAGCGACGAACACCCATGCGGCCCGGGCATCGGTGCTCGGCTTCGATCACGTCGTCTGGATCGCGGGCGGACTCCTCAAGGGCGCCGACGTCGACGACCTCGTGCGCGAGGTGGCTCCCCGACTGCGGGCCGTCGTCCTCATCGGGGCGGACCGGGCCCGGATCGCCGAGGCGCTCGAGCGACACGCACCGGATGTCCGTGTCTTCGATGTCGCAGACACCGACACTGGGGTGATGGACCGTGTCGCTGCCCTGGCCCTCGATGCTGCCCGCCCCGGCGATGTCGTGCTCCTGGCCCCTGCTGCCGCGTCCATGGACATGTTCGTCAACTACGGAGCCCGTGGCGACGCCTTCGCCGCCGCAGTCCACCGGTTGGTCGAGCAGCGGGGCTCGGCAGAGGGGGCCTGAGTGAGCACGACTGCTCCACCTCGTCGGCCGGGGACCTCCGCCGCGACTCGCACGGCAGGGTCGCTGCGCGCGCGCAGCATCGGCCCCTGGTCCGAGCGCCTGCGGTGGCTCGAGAACCCGACGACGACGTACTACCTGCTCATCATCGCCCTGAGCGTGCTCGTCACCTTCGGGCTCATCATGGTCATGTCCGCCTCGGCCGTCGTCTCCCTGGCCGCGACCAGGTCGGCCTACAGCGTGTTCCGCGGCCAGCTCATCTATGCGGTGCTCGGCACCCTCGGCGTGCTCGTCGCCGTGAGGATCCCGCCCCACGTGTGGAAGCGGCTCGCCCTGCCCCTGATGTTCGTGGCGATCGCGTCCCAGGCCATGGTGTTCAGCCCGATCGGGGTCTGCGTCCAGGGGAACTGCAACTGGATCGAGATCGCGGGACTCCGGGCCCAGCCCAGCGAGATCGTCAAGCTCGCGCTCGCCCTCCTCGGGGCGGCCATCCTGACCAAGAAGCGGCTCCTGATCGGGCAGTTCCGGCACGTCCTCGTCCCCTACATCGTGCCCTTCGTGGCGATCTCGGGCGGGCTGGTCCTCTACGGCGAGGACCTCGGGACGGTCCTCATCCTCGCCGCGATCGTCGGGGCCGTGCTCTGGAGCGCCGGCGTGCGGGCCCGCTACTTCGCGGTCGCCGGAGCTGCCTTCGCTGCGCTCGCTGTCGCCATGGTCATCTACAGCCCCAACCGGTTGGGCCGTCTCGATGTGTGGCTGGGCCGGAACACCGACCCCTTCGGCAGCGCGCGCCAGTCGATCCACGGCCGCTACGCGCTGGCGGACGGCGGGTGGTTCGGGGTGGGGCTGGGCCGGAGCCGGGAGAAGTGGCAGTGGCTGCCGGAGCCCCACAACGACTTCATCTTCGCCATCATCGGTGAGGAGCTGGGCTTGGCCGGCTCGCTCCTGGTGATCTCCTTGTTCCTCCTCATCGCCTACGCGTCCTACCGCCTGGTGATGAAGTCCGACGACATGTTCGTCCGCCTGGCCACGGCCGGCATCATGGCGTGGATCGTCATCCAGGCCATGATGAACATCGGCTCGGTGATCGGGATGATCCCGATCATCGGCGTCAACCTTCCGCTCGTGTCCTCCGGTGGTTCCTCGCTCATCATGACGATGGCGGCCCTCGGCATCCTCATCTCGTTCGCCCGCCACGAGCCCGACTGCGCCGCCGCGCTCGCCGCCCGACCGAAGCGGGCCGTCCTCCCGACACGGGTCCGGCAGAGCCTGCGCAGGAGGGGATGAGCCGATGCGTGCGGTCGTCCTTGCCGGCGGAGGCACCGCCGGGCACATCTCCCCGTTGCTGGCCCTCGCCGACACCCTGCGTGAGCGCCACCCAGCAATCGAGGTGGCGGTCCTCGGCACCCAGAGCGGTCTCGAGGCCGACCTCGTCCCGGCGCGCGGCTACGAGCTGACCCCCATCCCCAAGGTGCCGATGCCCCGGCGCCCGAGCGCCGACCTGCTCCGCCTCCCCGGGCGGCTCCGCGCTGCGGTAGACGCGGCTGCAACCGCCATCCGGACCACCCGCGCGGAGGCCGTCGTCGGCTTCGGCGGCTACGTCAGCACGCCGGCCTACCTCGCGGCGCGGCGTCTCTCCGTCCCGATCGTCATCCACGAGCAGAATGCCCGACCGGGGCTGGCCAACCGCCTGGGCGCCAGGCTCACCCCCCACGTCGCCGTGACCTTCGCCTCGACCCGTCTGCCGCATGCGACCGTGACGGGCATGCCGCTGCGCCGCGAGATCCGGGATTTGGACCGCCCGGCGCTGCGAGAGGAAGCAGCGCGGACGCTCGGCCTGGATCCTGCTCTCACAACGATTCTCGTCACGGGCGGCAGTCTCGGTGCCCAGCGGTTGAACGAGGCCTTCGGCGCTGCCGCAGGAGAGCTCGTCGAGGCCGGGGTGCAGGTCCTCCACGTCACCGGGCGGGGGAAGGAGTTCATCCCCGAGGTCCCCGCCGGTCCAGGACGGTATGCGGTGCTCGCCTATGCCGACCGGATGGAGCTGTGCCTGGCCGCCGCCGACCTGGTCGTCGCCCGCTCCGGCGCGAACACCGTGTGCGAGCTCAGCGCCGTCGGCGCGCCGGCTGTCTTCGTCCCACTCCCGATCGGCAACGGCGAGCAGCGCTTCAACGCCAAGGACGTCGTCGACGCGGGCGGGGCTCTGCTGGCGGAGGATGCCGAGGTCGACGCCATCTGGGTGCGCAGAGTCGTCCTGCCCCTCGCCCTTGACCGGGCGCGGCTCGAGCGGATGTCCGCGGCCTCCGCATCGGTCGGTGTCCGCAACGGTCACGAGCGGTTGGCCGACCTGGTCGAGCGCGCGGCCGCAGCGGGCTCGTCGAA
>JAAYCP010000282.1 GCA_012729695.1 Actinomycetales bacterium
CCGCCAGGCAGCTCACCGGCGCGTCAGCAGTCGACGAGCTCGTCGGGCACCGTGAAGTTGAACTGCGCCATCAGTGTCTTGGTCTCGGCGTCGTCCACGAGAGTGCCCGCACCGGAGAAGGTTCCGCTCTCGAAGCTGAAGGATGCGTTGCCTTCGCGAGTCGACAACGTCCCCTCCGGACCTTGGTAGTCGATGTGGTTCGCACTCACCCCGGACTGATCCTCGGTGTAGGCGAAGAACAGCGCGTCCTCGCCATCGCGTGACCGTGCGACCGCCAGGACATCAAGCACGGTGGTGACCAGGTCGGTCGGGCTGACGGGCGTGCAGTTGACCGACTCGAGGACCTGGTAGGTGGTCGTGTCGATGGTGATGGTCCCGAGCTCGCCACCCGCGCCGCCGCCCGCGTCCTCGTCCCCTGCCTCGGCGGTCTCGCCGTCGGCGGTCTCGCTCTCGGTCGCAGCGTCGTCGACGGACGCGTCCTGCGTCGAGGCGTCTGTCGGTGTCGAGGCCGCAGCGTCTGTCGGCGCCGGGTCGTCCCCGCCGCCGGTGCAGCCAGAAAGAGCGAGTGCGAGAACTCCTGCCACGACATAAGCCCCGGATCTGGAGCGGGTGTCACCGAGTGTCCTGATAGCCATGCCGTCGCCTCCACGGTAGGAAATCAGACGATCCTACACGTTTGTGACCTACGTCATAAAGGGCGAGCGAGAACCCGGCGAGCCGCCCGGGAGCGTTGTGGCTCCGGTGACCCGCAGTTCCAGGTCGCGGCTGAGGCTCGTCGCGAGACGGTCAGCACCCGCCTGGAGCTGCTCGACCGGTGCCGGGCCAGCCCAGGTCCGCCCGGTGCGGGTCTGCCGGGGGTGGGGGCGGGTCGGCCGGGTTCGGGCTGCGCCGGGCTCAGTAGAACGCATGGCGAGCCAACGGGCCGACCAGCTCCCGCTCCTCATAGGCGAGGTGCGAGAGCAGGGCGTCGGTGAGGACGTCGACGGCGTGCTGGACGTCGGCGAGCGCCTGCGCTCCCGGAGTGCCGGTGCCGTCCGTGCCGACGAGACCGACGAGCGCCTGGTCGAGAGCGTCGACGAGACCGTGGATCTCGACGTGCTCGGTCTCCAGCTGGTCGAGGACGGCGCCGAGCTCGGGCTCCTTGTGGCGCAGGTGTGGAAAGACGCTGCGGTCCTCGAGGGTGTGGTGGCCGGTGAGGATCCGGCAGTACGCCTGACAGTAGCCGCCGAGGGTCCAGTTGTTCTGCCGCATGGTCAGGGTGTTGATGACGCTGCGCGCCTGGCCCACCGTGGCGTGCCCGGTCCGCACCTGCTCGAGGATCTCGCGCAGCTGCCGCAGCTCCGAGCGCAAGCCGTTGTGGATGTCGATGAGGTGCTGCGGGGCAGCGTTGTCGGCCTCGGTGTAGGTCCGCCCCGCCGGCTCGTTATGCGTGGGTCGCGCAGTCTCGTCCCACGGCACCTCATCGGTGAGCCGGGACCCGTCGTCGGGTGTGGGTTGAACGAGGAGTGCGCCGGCGGCGGGCTGCGAGGAGGGTGAGGTATGCGCGGCGGCCTCGACAGCGCTCTCCCTCGCGTCGGCATCCCCGCCTCTGGCCCGACGCTCCCGCTCGACCGAGACCAGCTCCCGCACGGCCGGTGCGACCTCAGTGGCGAACCGCCTCACGTCGTCGGGGTCGTCCGTCCCGAGGATGTACGTGCTCATCCCGTGCTCGAGCGTGAGGTCCGCGAGCTGCTCCGCCCAGTTCGCCGGCGTTCCCCTGAGCATCCCTGAGCCGGAACCGAATTCGCCGAAGACGTTGTAGAGCCGCCGGATGGCGACCGGCCCGCGTCCGGCCTTCTCGGCAGCCTGGTCCACGATCTCGTTGAGGTCGGCGAGTGACTCGGGCCGCGCATACCCCATCGACGGGACCCACGCGTCGGCGAGCCGACCGGTGAGGCGGAGCATGCGTGGCTTGTACGCGCCCACCCAGATCGGGATGTCGTGCGCGGGAGAGGGACCGGCCTTGAGGCCGTCGACGAAGTAGTGCTCGCCGCGCACCCGGACGCTGCCGCCGGCCCAGAACTGGCGGAGGACCTCGATCGCCTCCTCGAGCGCCTCGACCGACTCACCGGGGGAGCGGCGCGGACCGCCGGCGGCGACGATCGCGTCCCAGAACGAGCCAGCGCCGAGACCCAGCTCGACCCGACCACCGGTCAGGACGTCCAGGGTGGCCGCGGACTTGGCGAGGACCGCAGGGGGACGCAGCGGTAGGCACACGACGTTGGGGGACAAGCGGATTGAGCTCGTCGCCGCGCCGAGGTAGGACAGGAGGGTCCAGGTGTCGAGGTGCCGACGCTGGTAGGGGTGGTCCTGGATCGAGACGACGTCCAGGCCACTCGTCTCCGCGATCCGGGTCAGCTCGATGACGTGCGGAAGGTCGGCCGCGTTCGGGGTGGGGAAGAGGCCGAACTGCAGGTCGTGTCCATAGTCGGGCATGTCCCTATCCTCCCCCGGGGCCGCCCCGTGACGTCGGCTACCGTGGCTCGGATGAGACGCCTGGTGCAGGGAGGGACGGCACTGACGGCCGCGCTGATGCTCCTCGCGGGGTGCGGCGGGTTCGCCACGGATGACCCGAGCGAGCCATCTACCGCCGGCGGCGAGGATGTGGTGATCGAGACCGGTGATCTCGATCTCGTCGGCACGCTGCGGACACCGGAGGGGGACGGCCCCTTCCCCGGCGTCGTCATCGTCCACGGCTCCGGACCGCTCAGCCGCGACGGGGCGGTGCCGGGCGAACTCGGGCTGACCTTCACCCGACCCGTCCCCGTCTATCGTGCGCTCGCCGAGAGCCTGGCCGAGCAGGGGTATGCGGTGCTCACCTGGGACAAGCGGACCTGTGGGCCGTTCAACGGCTGCGCGGACAACGCGTACCCCACTCCCGCAGGGGATCTCACGTTCGAGACGCTCCGGGACGATGCGGCTGCGGCGGTCGAGTTCCTCGTCGCCCGCGAGGACATCAGCGACGTGGCGGTCATCGGGCACAGCAAGGGCGGGACGGTGAGCGCGGGCCTGCTGGAGCAGCACGACGAGATCGACGCGCTCGTGCTGCTCGCCTCCCCGGCAGCCGACGTGCCTGACCTGCTCGACGTCCAGGCCGAGAAGTTCGCCGAGCTCGTCGCGGACTCCGGTCAGCAGAGCGGCGCTGCACAAGGAGCGGTCGAGGATCTGCGGGACCTCGCGGCGCAGGTGCGCGCCATAGGAGACGGTGAGGTCGACGGCCCACCGCTCGCCGGCGCGAGCCGGGCGTTCTGGGCCTCCTACATCGAGGCGTCTCGCGAGGCGCCGGGCCAGGTGGCGGCCAGCGATGTCCCTGTCCTCGCTCTCGGTGGTGAGCTGGACTGGAACGTGCCCCCCGCATACGTGCAGGAGTGGTCGGACGTGATCGGCGACCGCGGCGAGGTCGTCATCCTGCCGAACGTCACGCACGCGCTCACCCGGCTCGCGACCGGTGACGTCGCGGAGCTGGGGCCGGGCGACATCGGCGAGGAGGTCGACCCGTCGGTCACCTCGGCGATCGTCGACTGGCTCAGGGACACCCTCTGAGCGGGGTCAGGCGGCAGTCACCTCGGCGATCGCGGCGTCGAGGATGTCGAGACCGGCATGCAGCTCGTTCTCGGCGATCGTCAGCGGCGGCGCGATGCGGAAGATCCCGCCCATGCCGGGCAGCTGGACGATGTTGAGGTGCAGACCACGCTCGAGGCAGGCCGCCGTGACCTGCTGGCCGAGTGCGTCGGCGGGCGCCTTGGTCTCCTTGTTCAGGACGAGCTCGATACCCTGGAGCAGCCCCCGCCCGCGGACGTCGCCGACGACCTCGTATGCGTCGCGCAGCTCCCGCAACCGGTCACCGAGGATCTTGCCGAGACTGCGGGCACGGTCGACCAGCCCGTCCCGCTCGACGACGTCGAGCACCGTCAGAGCCACGGCGGCAGCGAGCGGGTCGGAGACGTGGGTGGTGAAGAAGAGGAATCCCCGCTCGTGGCAGGCCTGCTCGATCTCGGCGCTCGTGACGACGGCCGCGACCGGTAGGCCGGCGCCGAGGGTCTTCGAGAGCGTGATGATGTCCGGGGTGACGCCGTCGCGCTCGAAGGCGTACATGTGTCCGGTGCGGCCCACGCCCGTCTGCGCCTCGTCGAGGATGAGGAGCATCCCGCGCTTCTCGCACTCCTCCTTCAGCCGGGCGAGGTAGCCCTCGGGCAGCTCGATGATGCCGCCACTGGAGAGAATCGGCTCGACGATGCAGGCGGCGAGGCTACCCGTGGACTGGCGGTCGAGCATACGGAGGCCGTAGTCCAGCTCGGCCTCCCAGTCGTAGCCGCCGTCCGTGGCCCGGAAGGGCGAGCGGTACGCGTTCGGCGTCGGCAGCGTGAGGGTGCCCGGCATCATCGGCCCGTAGCCGCGGCGGCCGGCGGAGAAGGTCGTGGAGGCGGCCCCCGAGGACATGCCGTGCCAGGACTGGTCGAAGGCGACGACCTCGTGGCGCCCGGTGTAGAGCTTCGCGAGCTTGACTGCGGCCTCATTGGATTCGGCGCCGGTCGTGAGGAGGAGCATCGAGCTCAGCGTGTCCGGGAGCGTGCCGGTGAGCCGGACGGCGAGGTCGACGACCGGCTGGCTGAGCATGCCGGAGTAGAGATGGTCGAGGTGGGTGACCGAGTCGGTGACGGTGCGGACGATGTCGGGGTGGCTGTGCCCGAGCACCGCACTCATCTGGCCGGACGTGAAGTCCAGGATCGCGCGGTCCTCGTCGTCGAAGACGTAGGTCCCCTGCGCGCGCACGATGCGCCGCGGGGTGAAGGACCCGCCGTACCGGATGAGGTGGGCGTCCGCCAGCTGCCAGAAGGTCTTCTCGTCCATGAGGCGAACCTAGTCACCCCGCCCGCTTCGCGGCAGGGCGGTTCGCAGTGCGGGTATGCGGTGCTCACCCAACCGGTCCGGGAGCCTTGGTCGGGCCACCCAGCCGGGTCCCTCCAGCCGGTCTCGCCGGCAGGAGTCAGACGTGAAGGTCAGACGCGCATACTCGGGCGTCGGGTCAGGCGCCGTCGAAACCGTTGAGCAGAAAGAAGAACACGACCAGCCCGATGAGCGCGGCGAGGACTCCCCAGCCGGCACCCGTGAGGGCCCGGGTGGTCGTCGAGGCGGACGCCGACGCCAGGGAGGGCAGGGCGAGGGTGACGACGGCGCCGATGATCGCCATGAGGATGAGCTGGACCGGGATGATCCAGTTCTCCGTCCCCTCACCGTCGAAGAGGGAAGCCACCAGAGGGAGGCTGAGGACGCCGAGGACCATGAGCACCAGCGCACCCAGCACCTTCTGCACGGTCGGAGTCATGAGCAGAGCGTAGGGACGGGGTGGCGGGTTGTCCATCACCACGAACCATCACCATTCGGGTGTCGCAGTAGGTGCCGTCGCGTCGGTGCGAGCACGAGCGCACCCAGCCGATCTTCGCCATAATCGGGAAGACGCGAGCGCGCTCGGCAGCAGGC
>JAAYCP010000061.1 GCA_012729695.1 Actinomycetales bacterium
ATCCCTGCCTCACCATCCCTGCCTGACCATTCCTGCACGATAGCGAGGCCGTCCGACAGCGGCAGGACGTGTGCCCGGATGACGGGATCCGACGCACCGACACCTTTGTACGCTGGAGCGCGTGACCGCCACCGCGCCAGAGGCGCTCGACTGCGCATACTGGCGCAGCGGCCGCTGCCGCTCGTGCACGCTCATCGAGATCCCCTACTCGCGCCAGCTCGCGGAGAAGGACCTCGCCGCCCGGGTGGCGCTCGGCGCCATCCCCGACGACGCGTGGCTCCCCCCGCAGGCCAGCGCTCCCGACCACTTCCGCAACAAGGCCAAGCTCGTCATCGGAGGCCGCGCCGGCGCGGTCACGGTCGGGATCCTCGACGGGGACCGCCGGGGTGTGGACCTGCGGGACTGCTCCCTCCACGAGCCGGGTCTGAGGGACGCTATCCACACCGTCGCCGACCTGGTCGACGAGCTCCGGCTGATCCCGTACGACATCCCGGCGCGGACGGGCGAGCTGAAGTATGCGTTGCTCACCTTCTCCCCCGACGCCCGGCTCATGCTGCGCCTCGTCCTGCGGTCCCGGCACCACCTCGACCGGATCCGCGCTGCGCTCCCTCGGATCCGCGCCGCGCTGCCGACGGTGGAGGTCGTCTCGGTGAACATCCATCCCGAGCACAAGGCGGTGCTCGAGGGCGACGAGGAAGTGGTCCTCACCGAGAGCACGACCCTGCCGATGCGCGTCAACGACGTGACGCTCCACCTGGGGGTCCGCAGCTTCTTCCAGACGAACACCCAGGTCGCGTCCGCGCTGTACCGGGACGCTCGGCACTGGGTCGAGCCGCTGGACATCAGGAGCGTTGTTGACCTCTACTGCGGGGTGGGCGGCTTCGCGCACCACCTCAGCGCACCCGGACGATCAGTGACCGGCGTGGAGATCTCGGCGGAGGCGGTGGCCGCCGCCCGGCTGACCGACACCACTCCCCCGCCGACCTTCGTCACCGGCGACGCCACTGCATACCTGCGCGAGAGCCCAGCGCCCGATCTCGTGGTCGTCAATCCGCCGAGGCGTGGAATCGCTTCTCTCGCAATGGACTTGGAGGGAAGCGACGTCGCTCATGCGCTCTACTCGAGCTGCAACGCGGCGAGCCTCGCCAAGGACCTGGACGCGATGCCCTCCTTCCGGCCAGTGCGAGCCCGCTTGTTCGACATGTTCCCCCAGACCAACCACAGCGAGATCCTCGTTCTCCTCACGCGCACGTGAGGGCCTCATCCGCGCAACATCCTGGGAGCAGCCGCACGGCCCCGCAGACGGAGCCCTACTCCTCGGGGCGGTCGACGATCCACCAGGCCGCGTAGGGCGCGAGCCACAGGATGCCGTCCGCTTCGGGCGTCACCGGGTGGGACCCGAGTGCGTTCCACGGGGAGCTCATCCGCAGGTCCGCGACCACCGCATACGGGAAGGGACGCCAGTCCGAGGTGACGTTGTAGACGCCGACCATCGGCCCGCTGGGGTGCGTCCTCGTCACCGCGAAGATCCCGTTGTCCGTGTCGCGCACGACCTGCGCCGGCGCCTGGGCATGCAGCTCCGGCAGAGACGCCCGGACCCTGGCGAGGTGCGCCAGGGACTCGAAGGCCTGGCCCTCGAGGGTGCCCGGATCGGTGCGGCGTGCTGCCCGGTCCCAGTCGAGCCGGGGTCGGTGGGCCCACCTGTTGTCGTCCTCGTGGCCTGGCTCCTCCGCCCAGTGCGGATCGTTGGGGGTGGCGAGCTCGTCACCGGACCAGATGACCGGGATGCCGCCCCAGCCGTAGACCATCGCGTGCGCCAGGCGGAAGCGGGCGAGCGCCTGCTCGGCGGCAGAACCGCTCGCCCCGGCCATCCCGAGCAACGACGCGGTCGTGCCGCTCGTACGCATGTCCCCGGTCTCCTCGTTGACCTGGAACAGCAGCCCGTCGGCCCACGACCCCGGGAACGTGCCGGCGTACCAGCGAGCCAGGAAGCGCCTGTGCTCGAACCCGGAGAGGCCCACCTCGGCCGCGTCGCGGTCGTCGATCGCCCAGCCGATGTCGTCGTGGCACCGCAGGTAGCAGATCCACGTCCCCAGCGGGGGCGTCGGCGGGAGTCCGGCCAGCGCGTGCCGGGCCAGGCGGGTCTCGCCGCTGGCGAGCATCGACCAGACGTGCACCATGAGGGAGTTGTGGTACGCCAGGTCGCTCACCCGGCCGACGTGCCGCCCGACTCCCAGGTACGGCACGAGGTCCCGTGGTCCGACGATGGCCTCGGCCTTGAAGGCCACCCCGGAGGCGGCGATGCGGGCTACGGTCCGGAGCACCTGCGTCAGGTCGTGCACCTCGGGCTGGTTCTGACAGGTCGTGCCCAGCCGCTTCCACAGGAAGGCGATCGCGTCGAGCCGCAGGACCTCCACCCCGAGGTTCGCGAGGAACAGGACGATGTCGACGAACTCGCCGAGAACCTGGGGATTGGCCCAGTTCAGGTCCCACTGCCATTCGTTGAAGGTGGTCCACACCCAACCACCGAGTTCGCCGTCCCAGGTGAAGTTGCCTGGAGCAAAGTCGGGGAACACCTCGGGCAGGGTCTGCTCGTACTGGTCGGGGATCTCCCGATCGGCAAAGACATGGAAGTACGCGCGGTACCTCTCCTCTCCCGCCCTCGCGCGCACGGCCCACTCGTGCTCGCGGGCGACATGGTTGAGGACGAGGTCCATCACGAGCGAGATGCCGGACAGTCGCAGGGTCGTCGCGAGGTGGCGGAGGTCCTCCACCGTGCCGAGGTCGGGCCGGATCTGACGGTAGTCGGCGATGGCGTAGCCGCCGTCGTTGTCACCGTCGCGGGCCTTGAGTGCCGGCATGAGGTGGAGGTAGGTCACCCCGAGCTCACTGAGGTAGTCGACCTTCCCCACCAGACCCTGGAGGGTGCCGGCGAAGCGGTCCGCGTAGCAGGCGTAGCCGACCTGGCCCGGCTGCTGCAGCCAGTCCGGCGTGAGAGCGCGGCGGTAGTCCAGCAGGTGCAGGTCGTCCCCTCGCTCCAGGTATGCCAGGGTCGCCCGATCGACGAAGTCTGCGGCCAGCGCGTGGGCGTCGGTGTCGGGATAGAGCCGCGCCAGTGGCGCGAGCAGGTCGTCCCAGAAGCGGTCCACGCGCACGAGGAGAGCCCTTCCGTGCTCCGCCGAGGCTCCCGCCTCCCGCAGTCGGGCGGCGACGGCGCGGCGGACGTCCTCAGGTGCGCGGATCATGGGGATGAGTCAACTACATCCCGCGAGGGCCGACGCCCACGGCCACCGGAGCGGGGCTACTCCTCGACGAACAACGAGGCGTCTCCGGCCCCCTGGCGGATGACCACCGGCGTGGGACCGGAGAGGTCGATCACCGTCGTGGGCTCCAGCCCGCACTCGCCCTCGACGACGACGTCGACCAGGTGGCCGATCTCGTCGTTGACGACCCATCCTTCGGTGAGCGGTTCATCCGCGTCGGGCAGGATGAGGGTCGAGGACAGGAGGGGCTCGCCGACCTCGGCCAACAGTGCCGAGACCAGTCGGTGGTTCGGAAGCCGCACGCCCACCGTCTTCTTCTTCGGGTGCATGAGCCGACGCGGGACCTCTTTGGTCGCCGGAAGGATGAAGGTGTACGGCCCAGGGGTGACGGACTTGATCGCCCGGAACACCCGGTTGTCGATGAGGACGAACTGGCCGAGCTGGGCGAACGAGGAGCAGACGAGGGTGTAGTGGTGTCGCTCGTCGAGCCGTCTGATGGCTGCGATCCGCTCCTTACCCTCCTGGTTCCCGAGGGCGGCACCCAACGCATACCCACTGTCGGTGGGGTAGGCGATGAGGCCGTTCTCGGCCAGGACCCCGGCAACCTGTGCGATGAGCCGCGGCTGCGGGTCCTGGGGATGGACATCGAGGTAGCGCGCCATGTCATTCCACCTTCATCTCGACGGGTGAACCGAGCTCGATCGTGCGGGAGACGGAGCAGAGCCGGTCGTGGGAGGTGCGCACCGCCCGCGGCAGCATGGCGCGTGCTGAGTCGCCGGCCTCCCCGTCCGGGAAGCGAACCGTGAACGTCACCGTCAGGTCGGTCAGATGGTTCCCCAGCTCATCGGCGCTCGTCTTCTCGCCCTCGGCGGTGACGACGAACTCGAGCGGCTCGGCACGACGACTCGTGATGTGGTCCACGTCCACCGAGGAGCAACCGGCGATCGCCACGAGCAGCAGCTCGACGGGAGTGAAGTCCTCGCCGTCGCCGGCACCCACCGCAAGAGTTCCGCCCCTGGCATTCACGGCCTCGTAGTGCCCCAGGCTGGTGCGTCGAAGTGTCACCTGGCGGTGACCGGGGCCGGTGCCACCGGTGGGCTCCCTCTGCTCAGTCATACCGGCACCCTAGAGCACCGGGAAGACCCGGGCACCCTATGACGACCGGTGGGCGGGGCCGCCCTCCCTCATCGCGGTCAGGGGCCGGCTGGCTCCGTTCTCTCAGCCCACGCGCCAGGTGTGCACCGGCTCGTTGGTGTGCATGTTCTCGACATACAGCTCGAGCATCCGGCGCAGCGCCTCGGCCCGGTCCAAACCCTGCTCCTCCAGCATCGCAACCGTGTCCGCCTGCCACGTCGCGCCGTTGACCCCAGCCGTCGCCCGGCCCTCGATGACGGTGAGGTAGCGGTCCATGACAGCGGTCGACACGCCCCAGTCGGCGAGACCCTGGTAGGCGAGCGGCAGCAGGTGCCGCAGGACGAGCTCGTCGATCCCGACCTCGCCGAATCCCGGCCAGTAGACGCGCGACTCGATGCCGCGGCGGGCACACTCGCGGAAGTTCTGCTCCGCGGCGGCGAAGCTCATCTGGGTCCAGACCGGTCGGTCCTCGTTGGCCAGCACGCGCACGAGCCCGTAGTAGAACGCGGCGTTGGCCATGACGTCCCGAATCGTCGGCCCGGCGGGCAGCACCCTGTTCTCCACGCGCAGGTGCGGCTGTCCGCCCACCGTGTCGTAGATCGGCCGGTTCCACCGGTAGACCGTTCCGTTGTGCAGCCGCAGCTCCTCGAGCTCGGGGGCCCGGCCACTCTCGAGGACGGCCACCGGGTCCTCGTCGCTGCACTCGGCCAGGAGCGCCGGGAAGTAGCGCACGTTCTCCTCGAACAGGTCGAAGATCGAGGTGATCCAGCGCTCACCGAACCACACCCGTGGTCGGACACCCTGGTTGCGGAGCTCGATGGGGCGGGTGTCCGTCGCCTGGGTGAACAGCTCGATCCGCGTCTCCGCGTGCAGCCGGCGGCCGAAGAAGAAGGGTGAGTTGGCGGCCATCGCGAGCTGAGGCCCGGCCAGCGCCTGGGCGGCGTTCCAGTAGTTGGCGAACTCGTTCGGAGCCACCTGGACGTGGAGCTGCACCGAGGTGCATGCCGACTCCGGGGCGATGGAGTCGGAGTACGTCGCGAGCCGCTCCCCCGTCGGACCGTCGATGTCGAGGTAGATGTCCTCACCCCGGGCGAAGAAGATCGAGTCGTTGAGCGCGGTGTAGCGGTTGTTGTCGCTGATCCAGTGCCCGGCGAAGTGCTCCGGCATGATCGTCGGCAGGATGCCGATCGGAACGATCCGGGCTCCCAGCTCCTCGGCGCGTTGGTTGGCCTCGTTGAGGGACTCCCTCAGCTCCTCCTCGAGGCCGAGCGCCTCGTCGCCGGGCAGGGGTCGGGGCTTGACGTTGAGCTCGATGTTGTACTGGGCGAGCTCGGTCTGGTAGTCGGGATTGGCGATCTGGGCGAGCACCTCGGCGTTCGCGAACCGCGGCTGGTACGCCTCGTCGACGAGGTTGAGCTCGATCTCGATCCCCGTGAGGGGCCGGTCGAACTCGAACTGGGCCGTGGCGAGCATCTGCTCGAAGACGTCGAGGTTCTGGCGCACCTTCTCGCGATAGCGCTGGCGCTCCTCGCGTGTGTAGCTCTGCGAACTGACTTCCTTGCCCATGTACCGATCCAACCAGAGTCGCAGGCGCTCGGGAGGAGATTCTGTGCGGCGTCCCAACACGCGGATGCCCTGGTCCGCAAGGTCCGAAGGACTGTCGGTAGCCTCTGGCAGCCTGCAGGTATGCGGTTCATCCACACCTCCGACTGGCATCTCGGTCGGGCCTTCCACCAGGTGGGTCTGCTCGAGGCCCAGCGGGCCTACCTCGACCACCTGGTGGAGGTCGTGCGCTCGGAGGGCGTCGATGCCGTGCTCGTCTCGGGGGACGTCTATGACCGCGCGATGCCGGCGCCGGAGACCGTCCAACTGCTCAGCGAGAGCCTCATCCGACTGGTCGATGCAGGCGCTGAGGTGGTCATCTCCAGCGGCAACCACGACTCCGCCGTCCGGCTCGGCTTCGCGGCGGGTCTGCTCGAGCGGGCCGGGGTGCACGTCCGCACGTCGATGGCCGACCTGGGGCGCCCTGTCGTCATCGAGGGCACCGCCATCTACCCCATCCCCTACCTCGAGCCGAGGCTGGTGGCGCGCGACCTGGAGGCTGAGCCCACGCATACCGGGGTGCTGTCAACGGTCCTCGGCCGCCTCCCGGCGGGCGGGCTCGTGCCGGGAACGGCGACGTCGGTGATCATGGCCCACACGTTCGTCACCGGGTGCGCAACGACCGACTCCGAGCGGGACATCCTCGCCGGTGGACTCGCCGCCGTGCACCCTGACGTCTTCTCCGGGTTCTCGTATGTCGCGCTCGGTCACCTGCACGGGCGGCAGCAGGTGAGCGACTCCGCCCACTACTCGGGCTCACCGATCGCGATGTCGTTCAGCGAGGCGCGACACACCAAGGGCAGCCTCCTCGTCGACCTCAGCGCCGATGGCGCCCGCGTCGAGCTGATCGAGGCGCCTGTGCACCGCCCGCTCGCCGTTCTGCGCGGCACCATCGACGACCTGCTCGCCAGCAGCAAGTTCGCCGCTGCGGAGAGCGCCTGGTGCCAGATCACACTCACGGACGCCCAGCGACCGCTGGGGGCGATGGACCGGATCCGGGCGCGCTTCCCCTTCGCCCTCGAGCTGCGTTTCGAGCCTGAGGGAGTCGTCCCCGTCAAGGCGACCTACACGTCCCGGATGGCCCACTGCAGCGACCTCGACGTCTGTTGCGACTTCCTCAGCCACGTGCGTGGTGGCGTGCCGGCGAGTGACGAGGAGCGTCAGCTGCTCGACGAGGCGCTGGGCCGCTCGCGCGAGCACCGTGCGGCCCGCGAGGACGAGGGCCAGGTGGGTGCCGCGTGAGGATGCACCGGCTGACCGTCTCCGCGTTCGGCCCGTTCCCGGACGCGGTGACGATCGACTTCGATGAGGTGTGCGCGGCCGGCCTCTTCCTCATCCACGGGGCGACCGGATCGGGCAAGACCAGCCTGCTCGACGCGATCTGCTTTGCGCTCTTCGCCAACGTGCCTGGGGCGCGATCGAAGAAGAGCCTGGCAAGTCATCATGCGACTGAGGGCACCAAGCCGTCCGTCACGCTCGAGTTCACCGCGGCTGGTCGCCGCTTCCAGGTCGAGCGGAGTCCGGAGTACCTCCGACCGAAGAAGCGCGGCACCGGTCTGCTACGGATGCAGGCCACGGTGACTCTCGAGGAGCAGCGCAGCGGCCGCTGGGAGATTCTGGCGACCAGGCACGACGACGTGGCCCTCATCCTCGACGACGTCCTGGGGATGGGCCTCGAGCAGTTCGCCAAGGTCGTCGTCCTCCCCCAGGGTGACGTCTCGGCATTCCTGCGCTCGTCACCGGAGGAACGCCGCACCCTCCTGGAGCGACTCTTCGATATCTCGACGTTCACCGATGTGGAGACCTGGCTCGCGGAAGAGCGGCGTCGCACCTCTGCCGAGCTGGAGGAGGCCCGCGCTGCGATCGCCCACGAGCTCCGCCGCCTCGATGACCTGGTCGAGACCACGGACGAGTGTCCATGGCACTCCTTGCCGATCGAGGACGTGCCCGCGGCGCTGGACGCGGCGGCGGGACAGCTCTCAGGCGAGGTCTCGTTACTCCTGGCGAGAGCGGATGAAGCCGACGTCGCCTGTGGTGCTGCGACAAGTGCCCTGCTCGAGGCTCGGACCGTGGCCGCCTTGCGTTCGCGAGGGATGCAGGCACTCGCCGCCCAGGAGCAGGCGTTGTCCCAGGCACCCGAGATCGAGGCACTGCGGGTCAGGGTCCGGCAGTCTCTCGCGGCCGAGGGCGTCAGCGGCCATCTGGCCGCCCTTGATGCCTCTCTGACAGAGCGGACTGATGCCGCGAAGACCCTTCGTGCCCTGCGGTCCTCACTCGCCGGCGTGCTCTCCCCCGAGAGCTCGCTCCACGAGCTTGCGGCGATCCATGAGCGTCTCCGCGCGGCCGACGCACTTCTCGCCGAGCTGACGCACACCGGGGTGGAGTGCGCGAGGGCTGAACGGGATGAGGCGGCGAGGCGCTCTGCTCTCGAGTCCGCCGAGCGCGCGGCCCGCCTGGCTGACGAGGAGGTGGCCCGAGTCAGGGAGGACCACGAGGCTGCCTCGAAGAGCGTCGAGGGGCTGCGGGCCGCCGCTTCTCGGCATGTGGGCGTCCAGGCCGAGCACGATCGCGCAACACGGATGCTGCGACTGGCGCGGCGGGTGGCTGAGGAGACCCGGAGACGAGACGAGGCCGCACCGGCACTCATGGGTGCACGGCAGAACCTCCTCACCGCCCAGAAGGTCCTGCTGCACTTGCAGGAACGCCGACTGGAGGGGATGGCCGGCGTGCTCGCGGGCGGCCTCCTTGACGGAGAGGCCTGCCCGGTCTGCGGCAGCCCGGAGCACCCCGCCCCGGCGGCAGGTCGCGACGTCGTCAGTGCGGAGGAGCTGGAGGCCGCCGAGTCCGAGCACGAGGGCGCCCGAGCAGCAGTGGCCGAGCTGGAGCAGGCCCACTCGGCTGCGACAGGTCGCATCGAGAGCCTCCTGGAGCAGCTCGAGGACTCCGTCGCGGCTCTCGGCTCTGAGGTGGACTCTTCTCATGGGGACATCAGGCTGGTCGTTGCTCAAGGTCGACCACTCGATCTCGTCACCCTCGCCCCGGCGTTGGAGGAGCTGGTCGAACGCACCAGCGACGCTCTCGCCGAGGCCAGTCAGGCCAAGGCAGCCCTGGCTGTAGCCGAAGCGGCACTGGCCAAGTGCGCAGTCACTCTCAGGACACGCGATGAGGCCGAGCAGGATGCCCGACGCGCTCGTGCAGTCGCCGCGTCCGCGTTTCGCGATGCTGAGGCGAGGCACCGGGAGCAGAGCCAGAGGGTGGCAGAGCTTCTCGCCCGCCACGAAGACGAGTGCGGGTGCTCCCCCATCTCTGAAGGCAGCTCCAGCCCGGGTGCCCCGGCAGACGATGACAGCGTCTGGGAGACCGCTGCATCGATCGATGCCGACCGGATCATCGCCGACCACCGCACTCTGACCGATCAGGTGGAGCGCGTCCTTGCTGCCGAGCGGACCGTGACCGAGGCCGAAGAGCGCTGCGCCGACCTCGAGGCAGCTGCCGTGCAGGCGGCCGCCGAGCGCGGATTCACCTCGCTTGACGAGGTGCGTCTGGCACGCCTCGGTGCGCGCGAGCTCTCCGCAGCGCAGGCACGCATCTCCGAGCATGACCAGGCTGTCGCAGTCGCGGAGGCCACCCTGGCTGACGAGGAGGTCGCGGCGGCGCTAGAGCTCCCCGAGCCGGATGTCGATGGGGCCGGCGAGCAGGAGTCCATCGCCCGACGGGCGGTGCGAGAGGCGCAGGCGGCGCACACGGCCGCGGAGGCCCGCCTGCGGGTGCTGGAGTCGGTGCGATCCGAGGTCACCGACCGGGTGGAGCAGCTGGTGTCCTTGCGTCAGCGCGCCGCCGCCGTGAAGGAGCTCGCTGACGCAGTGGGGGGCACCGGCGGGGGCAACGAGCTCCGGATGCGGCTGTCGTCCTTCGTCCTCGCTGCCCGGCTGGAGAAGGTGGTCGCTCTCGCCAACGAGCGCCTCCACACGATGGATGCCGGCCGTTACCTGCTCGAGCACAGTGATGCCCGAGTGGCAGGCGGCGCCCGAAGTGGACTGGACCTGCGCGTCCTGGACCAGTGGACCGGACGCAGCCGGGAGACCTCATCGTTGTCCGGAGGCGAGACCTTCATGGTCTCGTTGGCACTGGCCCTCGGTCTCGCTGACGCGGTCCGCGAGGAGGGCGGTGGCTTCGACCTGGGCACCCTCTTCATCGACGAGGGATTCGGGAGCCTCGACGACGAGTCGCTCGAGCAGGTGATGGGGGTGCTCGACGCCTTGCGCGAGGGCGGTCGGGCCGTCGGTGTGGTCTCCCACGTCGCGGACCTGCGCACCCGGATCACCCACCAGGTCGTCGTCCGCAAGTCTGCCTCCGGCTCTCAGGCCGAGGTTCGGATCTGCGCCTAGCCAGGCAGGCGCCAAGGCACACGCGCCTGCTCGGCCGCGATCGAGCACAGCGAGATCGTCACGGTGCCGAAGAACACGACATCTGGCTCCCCGCCCATGACCGGCTCCTGGCCAGTGCTGGAAGGGCCGATGTTGCCGCGGTCGTCGAGCGACCGCCTCACCGCGTGGTGGTGTCGGCGTGCGGTGCGCGGGAAAACCGAAAGGACGCTGAATCAGCGCAGGCCGGTGACGAGCTCGGCCATGGCATCTTCGAAGCTGACCTTCGGCGACCATCCCCAGGCACGAGCCCGGTCGGCACGCAGCTGTGCGCGGAAGGCCTCGCGGGTCTCCCAGACGGGTTCGACGCCGAGCGCCTCACAGACCGGGGCCAGGTACTCGCGCAGTCGGACGTTGCCGGTCACGGCGTTGACCGGAGTGACGAGCCCAGGGACAGGTCCTTGCTCGGGGTCCTGCGCCAACGGGATCGCACCGACGGCGATGTCCGCGATGAGGTCAGCGAGGTCATGGACGTGGAGCCATCCGAAGGTGCGCTCCGGGTCGTCGGTGCGCGCCGACTCCTCGGTGCGGATGCTCTCCGGCTGCAGGGTGTTCCACACCGAGCTCTCGCCAGGTCCGAGGATCGCTGTCGGACGCACGAGCACCCGGGTGATGCCGTCCACCTCGTGCAGCCGCAGCTCGGTGTCCCGCTTGGTCACCGCGTACTCATTGGCGTCGTCGTCCACCAGAGGTGAGAACTCGTCTACATCCGGGGTGCCGGCCTTGCGTTCGTAGACCGACGTGGTCGACACGTGGACGAAGAGAGGCACTCCTGCATCCCGGGCAGCTTCTGCCAGTGCAGCCGCCCACCCGACAGCGCTCTCCTGGGGACCGTCGTCGTCCTGCATCGGGTGGACCGTGTTCACGACGGCGCGCGCGCCCGAGCAGGCGCGGTCAGCGACATCGCGATCGTGGAACTCACCGACGATCTCCTCCACACCAGGCAGATCCGGAGCCGTCCGTGGGCGCCGCACGATCGCCCGCACCGACACCCCGCGATCGACGAGGGCGGCGGTGACATAGGAGCCGACGAAGCCGTTTGCGCCGGTGACGACGACGGGAGCACGGGGGGACGAAGTGGTCTCGGAAGTCATGCTCCAACCCTTACACACCGCTCGCCAGACTCAGACCGCGCACCAACACCCGCAGCGCGCCGA
>JAAYCP010000283.1 GCA_012729695.1 Actinomycetales bacterium
AACGCCAAGCCGGTCGTCCGCTCCCAGGCGGACACGTCCGTCAACGTGCCGTACCTCGACACGGTGCTGTTCCTCCTGGGCATCTCCCGGGAGGAGATCGAGGAGGCCGACCGCCTCGACGATGCCGTCCTTCCCTTGGCTAAGTAAACCTGCGCACACATAAAACCGCAGGTCAGAGGCCGGATACCAAGGGGAAACCGGGACCGGGGGCTTACCCCATCCTTACGTTCTGCGACATAGGTTGGGCCACCTGTGCCTCGACAGCACAGGCGCAACCGCGCTCGTCCCACAAGGAGCAGAACGTATGAATCGACGACGTAGTGTCGCCCGGGCCGTCGGCCTGGCGACCGCGATCCCGGCGCTCGCCTTCGGCACCGCTGCAGCTGCCTGGTCGGCGCCGGACGGCGGACCGCAGCCGGTCCCCCACGACCTGGCCGCCCAGTACGAGGCCCCCACACCACTAGGGGTGTCCTCCGATCTGGCGGACGCCACCGGCCAGGTGGAGGTGGCCGTGACCCTCGCCGAGCCAGCCATCGGTGACCTCCTGCCCGAGGATGCGCTCCTGAGCGGCAACGTCCCTTCCCCGGCCCAGCAGAAGTCGCAGCGCTCGAAGGTCAAGGGTCAGCAGGACGCCTTCGTCCGCGGCGCCAAGGGCACCGGAGCCCGCGAGCTGGCGCGGACCCAGCTCGTGTCGAACGTGGTGGTCATGTCCGTCGACGCCGAGGAGCTCGAGGCCCTCGCGGCACTGCCCAACGTCGTGTCCGTCACCGGCGTCGGCAAGTTCGAGAAGCATGCCGAAGACGACGTCGTCTCCGGGAGCCTGGCCCAGGCCATCGACTACCTCCAGGTCAAGCCCGTCCACGACGCCGGCATCGACGGCAGCGGGGTCCGGGTCGCAGTGCTCGACTCGGGTATCGACTACACCCACGTCAACCTCGGCGGTCCTGGGGATGACGAAGTCACCACCAAGTGCTTCGAGCAGGCCAACCAGGCCCCGACCGATGACTGCGCCGAGCTCTTCGGTCCCGACGCGCCGAAGGTCAAGGGCGGCTGGGACTTCGTCGGCGACGCGTGGGGCGCGGACGAGGCACCGCTTCGTCCCGACCCCAACCCCATCGACAGCGGCCCGGAGGGTGGGCACGGCACGAGCGTCTCGGACATCATCGCCGGACGTTCCGCCGACGGCACCCACCAGGGCATCGCTCCCGGGGCCGACCTGTACGGCGTGAAGGTGTGCTCCTCCGTCTCCACCTCCTGCAGCGGCGTTGCCATCCTCCAGGGTCTGGACTGGGCGCTCGACCCGAACAACGACGGTGACATCTCCGACGCCGTGGACATCGTCAACATGTCCCTCGGTGCCTCGTACGGTCAGGTGCAGAACCCGTCGGTTCCTGCGGTGGACAACCTCGTCCGCGCCGGCGTCGTCGTCGTGGCCTCGGCCGGCAACTCGGCGGACCGGCCGTTCATCCTCGGCTCCCCCTCCTCAGCCGCCGGCGCCATCAGCGTCGCGCAGACCGCGCTGCCGGACGACAAGCAGTGGGTCGTCGAGCCGAGCGTGGGTGCTGCCATCACCAACGCGGTGCACCAGAGCTGGTCGCCGCTCCCCTCCGGCCTGCTCACGGGCAACCTCGTCCGACCGACCGACGGCATCGGGTGCAGC
>JAAYCP010000284.1 GCA_012729695.1 Actinomycetales bacterium
CGCGTCTCCTCGTCGGGGTCGTCCTCGAGCCAGGTCTGCGCGACCTCGATGAGCTCCGCCAGTGCGGCCTCGTCGGTGAGTGAGTCGCCCTGGTGGGCAGCCGCATACTCCATGCTTGTCCCCCTAGATCCGGGTCACGATGCTCGCGAGCAGGTTGCCGCAGCGGTTCGCCGCCGCCTGTCCCTCCTCGAGGACCTCGGCGTGGGAGAGCGGCGTCTTGCTGATACCGGCGGCGGGGTTGGTCACGAGCGAGATCCCGAGGACCTCGAGCCCGGCGTGGCGGGCGGCGATGGCCTCGAGCGTCGTGGACATCCCCACGAGGTCTCCGCCCATCCGCTTGGCCATCTGCACCTCGGCGGGGGTCTCGTAGTGCGGCCCGCGGAACTGGACGTAGACGCCCTCGTCGAGCGTCGGGTCGCAGTCACGGGCGATGTCGCGCAGGCGGGGGGAGTACAGGTCGGTGAGGTCGACGAAGGTCGCGCCCTCGAGCGGGGAGACCGCCGTGAGGTTGATGTGGTCGCTGATGAGGACCGGGGTTCCGGGAGGCCACTCCTCCCGCAGGCCTCCGCACCCGTTCGTGAGCACGATGGTCGAGCAGCCGGCCGCGGCAGCGGTGCGCACCCCGTGGACGACGGCGCGCACGCCCCGACCCTCGTAGAGGTGCGTGCGCGTGCCGTACACGAGCGCCCGCTTGCCGGTGTCGCCGATCGCGACCGAGCGCATCGTCCCGCTGTGCCCGGCGACGGCCGCCTTGGCGAAGCCGGGGACGTCGGTGTTGTCGATCTCGGCGAGCGTCTCGCCGATGAGATCGGCGGCCTCACCCCAGCCGGAGCCGATGACGAGCGCGACGTCGTGCCGCTCTGCGCCGGAGTGCTTCGCGATAGCCGCCGCCGCGTCGCGCGCGACCTCCATCGGGTCGATCGCGGGGTCGTTCAGGTCGAGTGGGCCGGTATCGGTGTTCACCTTCCGGAGCCTACCGGGGTGGTTGGATGGAGACCGTGAATTCGCGCAGCAGCAACGTGGTCATCATCGGCGGCGGTCCGGGTGGATACGAGGCGGCCCTGGTCGCTGCCCACCTCGGCGCCGACGTCACCGTCATCGAGAAGGACGGTGTCGGAGGCGCGGCGGTGCTCACCGACTGCGTGCCGAGCAAGGCGCTCATTGCCACGGCCGACTACCTCTCCGAGTTCGAGACCGCGACGGAGCTCGGCGTGCACCTCAAGGACGACGCGGGTGACGCGGTCACCGACGCTGCCGCCGAGCTCGCGGACATCAACGCCAGGGTGCTCGCGCTGGCCGAGGCGCAGAGCGAGGACATCGAGACCCGGCTCCGTGAGGTCGGGGTGCGGGTGCTGCGCGGCTCCGCCCGGATCGCGTCGGTGAGCGAGGTCGAGGTCGAGCTGTCGGGCGACTTCGGCGGGGGCACGGAGCGCGTCGACGCCGACGTCATCCTCATCGCGACCGGCGCGACCCCGCGGGTCATGGCCACCGCGCAGCCGGATGGCGAGCGGATCCTCACGTGGCAGCAGATCTACGCCCTGGAGGAGCTCCCTGAGCGGCTCGTCGTCGTCGGCTCCGGTGTGACGGGCGCGGAGCTGGCCCAGGCATACCTCGGTCTGGGTGCGGAGGTCGTCCTCGTCTCCTCCCGCGACCGCGTGCTCCCGGGTGAGGACCCGGATGCCGCGACGGTCATCGAGGAGGTCTTCAAGCGCCGGGGTATGGAGGTGCTTGGCCGCTCTCGCATGGCGGCGGTGGAGCGCGTCGACGACGAGCGGGGGAGCGGGGTCGTCGTGCGGCTCGAGGACGGGCGGGAGGTGCGCGGCTCGCACGCGCTGCTCGCCGTCGGCTCGATTCCGCAGACCTCTGGCATCGGGCTCGAGGAGCTGGGCGTCCGACTCACCGAGTCGGGGCACATCATGGTCGACCGGGTCTCGCGGACGTCGATGCGCGGCGTGTATGCGGCCGGCGACTGCACCGGCGTCCTCCCGCTGGCGTCGGTCGCCGCGATGCAGGGTCGGATCGCGATGTCCCACGCGCTCGGCGACGCGGTCACCCCGCTCAACCTCAGCATCGTGAGCGCGACGATCTTCACCGACCCCGAGATCGCCACCGTGGGGGTCTCCCAGAAGGACGTCGACTCCGGAGAGGTCGCCGCGGAGGTGGTCACCCTCGAGCTCTCGCGTAACCCACGGGCCAAGATGCTCGGTGTGAGCGACGGCTTCGTCAAGCTCTTCGCCGAGCCGGGCTCAGGGTCGGTCCTCGGCGGCGTCGTCGTCGCACCGCGCGCCTCGGAGCTCATCTTCCCCGTGACCATCGCGGTGTCGCACCGGCTCAACGTCGACCAGATCGCCTCGACCTTCACGGTCTACCCGTCGCTGTCGGGCTCGATCGCCGAGGCCGCCCGGCGTCTCCACTCCACCAGCTGAGGCTTGCTGGGGTCGGTCGCGGCGCTCGAGGGTCCAGGCTGCAGACGAGAGCGGCCCGTCTCTGCATGGAGGGACGGGCCACTCTGGTTCGGACAGGTCAGTCCTTGAGCTCGCAGATGACCGCGCCGCTGTTGACGGTCTCGCCGGGGGCGCCGGTCAGGCCGGTGACGGTGCCGGCCTTGTGAGCGGTGATGGGCTGCTCCATCTTCATCGCCTCGAGCACGAGGACGAGGTCACCCTCGGCGACCTCCTGACCCTCCTCGACGGCGATCTTGACGATGGTGCCCTGCATGGGGGCGGTGACGGCGTCACCCGAGGCAGCCGCGGAGGACCGGCCGCCGCCGCTGCGCTTCGGAGCCTTCTTGCGGCCGCCGTCGTTGCCCCCACCACCGAGGGACAGGCCACCGGGGAGGCTGACCTCGAGGCGCTTGCCGGCTACCTCGACGACGACGGTCTGGCGGGGCTCGCTCTCGGCGGCCTCACCGGCGGCACCGGACCAGGGCTCGATGGTGTTGTCGAACTCGGTCTCGATCCAGCGGGTGTGGACGGAGAAACTCTCCTGCGGGTCCGCCGGGGCGAAGGCCGGGTCGGAGACGACGGCGCGGTGGAACGCCGCGACGGTCGGCATGCCCTCGATGATGAGCTCGTCAAGGGCTCGCCGGGAGCGCTCGATGGCCTCCTGCCGGGTACGCCCGGTGACGATGAGCTTGGCGATCATCGAGTCGAAGGCACCCGCCACGGTGTCGCCCTCGAGCAGGCCCGAGTCCCAGCGGATCCCGGGGCCGTGGGGGACGACCATCCGGGTCACCGTTCCGGGGGCGGGGAGGAAGCCGCGACCGGCGTCCTCGCCGTTGATGCGGTACTCGATGGAGTGGCCCGTGGGCTGCGGGTCATCGAAGTCGAGTGCCTCGCCGTCGGCGATGCGGAACTGCTGGCGGACGAGGTCGATGCCGGTGACCTCCTCGGTCACCGGGTGCTCGACCTGGAGCCGGGTGTTGACCTCGAGGAAGGAGATGTCGCCGGCGGGGCCTACGAGGAACTCGCAGGTGCCGGCGCCGAC
>JAAYCP010000062.1 GCA_012729695.1 Actinomycetales bacterium
CGATGAACTGCTGGAGCAGCTTGTCCGACACGTCCTGCATGACACCGCGGCCGAACTGCGCCGGCTTGCCGGTGATCTGCAGCTCGGTCGCCACATCGACCCGCGTTCCCTCTGCCGAGGGCGCGAGCTGCATGGTGACGGTCGCACCGGCGGTGCCGTTGCCCCGCTTGTCCTTGCCCTTGGCCTCGATGACCGCCCGCTTGGCTGCGTCGTCGCGCTCGATGAAGCTCCCGCTGCCTGCGTACTGCAGCGCGATCGGGCCGAGCTTGACCTTGACCGTTCCCGAGAAGGAGTCCCCGGAGACGTCCGTGACGGTCGCACCCGGGAAGCACCCGCCGACCTTCTCGAGATCCATGAAGGTCGCCCAGGTGGACTCCACGTCGGCGGGGACGATGAAGTCGTGCGTCAGTTCCATGCGGCCTAGCCTCCCATTGCGCGCTCCAGCGCGCGACGGGTGAGGACGGTCGCGAGGTGGGCGCGGTACTCGGAGTCACCGTTGAGGTCACTGGGCGGGTTCGTCCCCTCGGCGGCCCTGGCAGCAGCCTCGGCCACGGAAGCACCCTCCGCGAGCGCCGCCTCGGTGGCGGGGGCACGTAGCGGGGTCGAGCCCATGTTGGTCAGACCGACCTTCGCCGAGCGGCGGTCCCCGCTCGAGTCGACCACGGCAGCGACCGCGACGATCGACCACTGGTGCGAGACCCGGACGAACTTCTCGTATGCGCCGCCCCAGCCCGTGTGCTTCGGGATCCGGATCGCGGTGAGCAGCTCATCGTCGCCGACCGCGGTCTGGAAGAGGTCGACGAAGAACTCGCCGGCCGGGATCCGGCGCTCACCGCCCGGTCCGACCACGACCAGCTCGGCGTCGAGAGCAAGGATCGGGGCACCGAGGTCGCCGGCCGGATCGGCGTGCACGAGAGCGCCTCCGAGAGTGCCGCGGTGCCGGATCTGCGGGTCCGCCACCGTCGAGGCCGCCTCGGCAAGCACGGCCGCATGCGTGCGGACGAGCTCGCTGTTGGCCACCTCGTGGTGGGTCGTCATCGCGCCGATGACGAGCGCGTCGGCGTCCTCCGAGATCCCGCGCAGACTCTCGATCCGCGACAGGTCGACGACCTTCTCCGGCGCGTTCAGGCGCATCCGCAGGACCGGCAGCAGGGACTGTCCACCGCCGAGGACCTTCGCATCGTCGCCCGACTGGGCGAGGGCGGCGAGGGCCTCGTCGACGGTGTTGGGGGCGACGTAGTCGAATGCTGCGGGGATCATGACTGGTCTCCTGTCGCGGGGGCGGTTGTGGTGTCCTGGTTCGGCTCACCGGGAGCGAAGTGCTCCTGAGCCTGCTCGGTCGCCTCACCTGCGTGGGCACCGGCGCTCTGGATCGCCTTCCAGACCCGCTCGGGCGTGCACGGCATCCGGATGTCGTCGATGCCGAGGTGCCGCACGGCGTCGACCACGGCGTTGACGACAGCCGGCGTCGAGGCGATGCAGCCGGCCTCGCCGACGCCCTTGGTACCGAGGGTGTTCGTCGTCGAGGGCGAGACCGTGTTGTCCGTGACGAACGAGATCGTGTCCGCCGCCGTCGGAAGGGTGTAGTCGACGAACGACCCCGAGACCAGGGTGCCCTGGTCGTCGTAGACCGCCTCCTCCCAGAGCGCCTGCGCCACGCCCTGGACGATCCCGCCGTGCATCTGCCCCTCGACGATGAGGGGGTTGACGATGTTGCCGATGTCGTCGACGGAGACGTACGAGCGGATCGAGGTCTTGCCCGTCTCCGTGTCGACCTCGACCGCGCACAGGTGCGTCCCGTGCGGGAAGGAGAAGTTGATCGGGTCGAAGGTCGCGTCCGCGTCCAGACTGGGCTCTACCCCGTCGGGGAGGTTGTGGGACGAGAAGACGGCCAGCGACACCTCTCCGATCGAGATCCCGTGATCGGTTCCCTTGACGCGGAAGTGTCCCTTCTCGAAGTGCACGTCGTCGACGTTCGCCTCGAGCAGGTGCGCGGCGATCGGCTTGGCCTTCTCGACGACCTTGTCGGCCGCCAGCAGGACCGCCTCACCACCGACGACGAGGGACCGGGATCCGTAGGTGTCGAGACCACGGGCCGACACCTGGGTGTCACCGTGCAGGACCTCGACGTCCTCGAACGGCACCCCGAGGCGGTCGGCGACGATCTGGCTCCACGCCGTCTCGTGTCCCTGACCGTGCGGGCTGGTGCCCGTGACGACCTCGACCTTCCCGGTCGGCAGCATCCGGATCGACGCGGTCTCCCAGCCACCGGCACCGTAGGACAGAGAGCCGAGCACCCTGGAGGGCGCGAGTCCGCACATCTCGGTGAAGGTCGAGACCCCGATGCCTAGGAGGACGGAGTCGCCGGCTTCCCGCCGCTGCTTCTGCTCGGCGCGCAGGGCGTCGTAGCCGAAGAGCTCCTTGGCCCTCGCGGTAGCCGCCTCGTAGTTGCCGGAGTCGTACTCCAGGCCGCAGACACTGGTGAACGGGAACTCCTCGTGCTTGATCCAGTTCATCTCGCGGATCTCGAGGGGGTCGACTCCGACCTCGACGGCGAGCTCGTCCATGAGCCGCTCGATCGCATACGTCGCCTCGGGCCGACCGGCCCCCCGGTATGCGTCGGTCCAGGTCTTGTTCGTGAACAGGTTCGTGCAGTTGAACTGGTACGCGGGGAACTTGTAGATCGCGTTGAACATGAACGCGCCCAGGATCGGCACGCCGGGCGTGACGAGGCCGAGGTAGGCGCCCATGTCGGCGAGGAGGTCGACCTTGAGAGCGGTGACCCGACCCTCCTTCGTGGCTGCGAGGGTGAGGCGCTGCCACTGGTCGCGGCCGTGGTGGGCGGACAGGAGCGACTCGCTGCGGGTCTCGGTCCACTTACACGGCTTGCCGACGCGTCGGGCCACGAGGAAGGTGATGACCTCCTCCGGGGTGACCTGGAGCTTGCCGCCGAAGCCGCCGCCGACGTCAGGAGCGATGACCCTCACCTTGGACTCGGGGACGCCGAGGGTGAGGGCGAGCATGAGCCGCAGGATGTGCGGCACCTGGGTCGCGGACCACATGACGAACTGCTCGCCCGTGGGGTCGACGACGGTCGAGCGCGGCTCCATGAAGGCTGGGATGAGCCGCTGCTGGCGGTACTCGCGCTCGATGACGATGCCGTCCCTGCGCGCCGCCTCGATCGCCTCGTCCACGCTGCCACCCGTCCCGGCGGCTGCGGAGTCGAACTGCCAGAAGGCGCTCTTGTTCGTCCCCAGGTCGGGGTGCGCCAGAACGGTGTCCTTCTCGGCCTCCTTCAGGTCCAGGACCGGGGGGAGCTCTTCGTAGTCGACGTCGACGAGCTCGGCGGCGTCGCGGGCCTCGGCGGCCGAACGGGCGGCGACGACAGCGACGATCTCCCCCGCGAAGGCGACGTGGTCGACGGCGATCGCGGGGTGGGGTGGGGCCTTCTGGTCGGGGACGATCGGCCACGCGGTGGGCAGGGATCCCTGCTCGTCGGCGACATCGGCACCGGTGAGCACTGCGACGACGCCCGAGGACGTCTTCGCGGCCGAGACGTCGATGGACGTGATCCGGGCGTGGGCGTACGGGCTGCGCACCATGGCCAGGTGCAGCATGCCGGGGAGCTGGATGTTGTCCGTCCACTTGGTCCGTCCGGTGATGAGCCGGTAGTCCTCCTTGCGGACCCGCGCCCGACCGACCTCGCGACCGCCGAGGTCGTCGCTGGTGTCGACGTCGACGCTGTCCTCGATGAGGTGCTCGACCACCTCGGGGTTGACGGTCATGACTGGCCTCCCGTCGTGCTCGCTGCCTGGGCCGTCGCAGCAGCGCCCTGCTGCACGGCCTTGACGATGTTGTGGTAGCCGGTACACCGGCAGAGGTTGCCCTCCATGCCCTCGCGGATCTCGGCCTCGGAGGCGTTCGGGTTCTCGGACACCAGGTCGATGGCCTGCATGATCATCCCCGGCGTGCAGTACCCGCACTGCAGGGCGTGACACTCGGAGAAGGCCTTCTGCATCGGGTGCAGCTCACCGTTCGTCGCGAGGCCCTCGATCGTGGTCACCTCGTGACCGTCGGCCTGGACGGCGAGCATGTTGCAGCTCTTGACGCTGCGCCCGTCGACGTGGACGGTGCACGCACCGCAGTTGCTGGTGTCGCACCCGACGACCGTCCCCACCTTCCCCAGCCGCTCGCGCAGATAGTGGACCAGCAGGGTCCTGGGTTCGACGTCGTCGGAGTAAAGGGCTCCATCGACCTTTACGGAAATCTTCGTCACGGGTCCTCCTGCATCAGGGCAGTTGATCGATCCGGCGGAATTGCACGATGTGATGATCCAAGCGTGACCCGGGTCACTTGACAAGGGGTAGGCGCTCACGGCCGTGTCGCCCTGCGGCCCCCCACGGTCTCCAAACCCACTGCGCCACAACCTGACAGAGGATCCCGGTGCCGACCCATCCGCCGCCGTACCAGAACGTGACAATAGGAACGTTCGTGTACGCCCGCCCCGCATACCGGCCCGCCACGGCCGTACCAGAACGTGACAATAGGAACGTTCGTGTACGCCCGCCCCGCATGCCGGCCCGCCGATGCATGGCGCGCTAGCGTTCCGGACATGGGCGCCCGCTTCGACCACCTCGTCGTCTCCGTGCCGGACGTGGGTGACGCCATCTCCCGGTGGCAGGCAGCCGGCCTGGACGCGACGGCCGGTGGGCGGCACCGCGGAGGGACGGTCAACGCACTGGTGCGCGGACCTCGTCCGGCCTATGTCGAGCTCATCTCGACGGACCCCACGGCGCCACCGCCAGCCGGGTCGGCGTGGGCGGAGCGGGTGAGCGGTGAGTACGGACCGCTCGGCTTCGCCGTGGCCGTCGACCACCTCGAGGAGGCGCGAGAAGCCCTGCTCACCGCAGGGTTCGCACCGTCCGAGATCGCCGATGGCAGCCGGGTGACGCCCGAGGGGGCCACGATCCGGTGGCGGATCTGCCAGGTCGGCGAGCGGGCCTTCGACCCCTACCTGCCCTTCCTCATCGAGTGGGTCGAGGGGATGCCGCCCGGCCCCGCCGACGGCCCGGTTCTCCAGAGCGTCTCGATCGCCATCGGAGAGGACAGCGCCGCCCGTGACCGACTGGCCCGGCTGCTCCGGGTGCTCGGCTTCACCGAACGGGTCGACAGGTCGCCCGGCATGACCTTCGAAGACGGGCAGGTCAGCATCTGGCTGCCGGCCACCCGGGCCGAGATCGCCGCGTGGGAACAGGAGACCGGCGGGGCCAGCGCCTACCTGAGGTGGAGCGACGGCGACAGCGAAGAGGAGGCGACGCCGTTCGGCCCCGCGTCGATCGCGATCGGGCTCCCCCACGGGGACACGTCCTGGCACGAGCTGGACGGACTGTCCGTCACGACCTTCCCGGACCTCCGCGCCCACGTGGGGCACGTCCTGCTCCCCGCGGTCGAGGAGCACTTCGCGGCGCGGCCGCCCGAACTGCGTACCTGGCCCCACCCCCATCCCGACCGGGAGCCCCTGGACGAGGAGTACTCGCGCTGCCTCGACCCGGCGAAGTACCGGATCGTCGTGGCCCGTGCGCGGGCCTGGGCCGCGGCCCTCGTCGAGTCAGGAGTGGCCGAGGCCGTCGAGCACCCGTCCGGCCTTGACCTGATCCCGACCACCGAGGGCGCCCTGCCGCTCACCGTGCGCATCGAGGGCTTCGAGGGGATCCCCGACAACCTCGTCGGGCTCGAGGTGGGCGGCACGGTCCTCGCCCGCCTCCCCGACTGCGGCTGCGACGCCTGCGACGACGGGTCGGCCGGACTGCTCGAGGCCCTCGACGATGTCGTCCTCCACGTCCTGGACGGAGGGGTGCTCCGCGTCATCGGCCCGGATGGCCGGGAGGTGACGACCACCGGTAACGGCTGGAGTGCCTCGGGCACGTTCGCCCGCGGCGAGCCTGAGCAGTGGGTGGCCGACGCGCGCGCCGGTCGCAGCCCCTACGAGGTGATCCAAGGAGCCGCCTGGCTCTGAGGCGAGCCGCCCTCAGGACGTGCGGTGGACCCACAGGTCACGCAGCAGCGCGACCTCGGCGAGGTGATGGATGAGCTCGCGGTTGATGTGCAGGACGAGGGTGATCATCGGCGCCTCGTGCCACGGCCCTTCCGCCGGCCCGACCGGACGCCACAGGGTCTCGTCGGTGAGTCCGCGGACGCCCTGCATCCAGCCGGCATAGGCCTCGTCGAGCTGGGCGAGTGCGGCAGCAGCCGTGCCGGCGTACTCCCAGGTCCGGGCATCCCCCGGTGGGCCGCCGAAGTGGCTGTGGGTGCGCGGGACGAGACACATCGAGATGATGTGCCCGAGTCGCCAGGCGATGGTGGTCACCGGCTCAGGCTCGGGCGCGGGAATGGCGAAGTCGATGAGCCACTCCCCCGAGCCGCCGCGCAGGGTCACGGACCCGGGTGGCGCCTCGTCCTTGTGGCGCACCGACCAGCTGCCCGGAGACGGCTCCCAGAAGTACTCGTCATCGGTGAGGCCGTCGAGGCGGGGTCGGGCAGCCGCCTGCCAGTGCCACTCGAGCTGCTCGACCAGCTCCTTGGTCAGGTCAGGAGACCTCATGACGAGGGAGCAGCCTGTGGATCGAGCTCCGCATCAAGCTCGGGATCGGGCTCGGTGAGGTCGTGCTCGTGGTGCTTGTGGATCGGCCCGGAGCGCTCCGAGAGCCGGTCGCCGTCGCCGCCCCACTGCAGGGCGATGATCTCGGCCGCGATGCTCACCGCGGTCTCCTCCGGCGTGCGCGCACCGAGGTCGAGCCCGATGGGGCTGGACAGCCGGGACAGCTCCTCGTCGGTGAGCCCGGCGTCCCTCAGCCGCTGCAGGCGGTCCTCGTGGGTCCGCCGCGACCCCATGGCGCCGATGTAGGCGACATCGGGGAGACGGAGGGCGATCTCGAGGACGGGGACGTCGAACTTGGGGTCGTGGGTGAGGACGCACATGACGGTCCGGCCGTCGATCCGTCCCGCCTCGACCTCCTCCTGCAGGTACCGGTGCGGCCAGGTGACGACGACCTCGTCGGCGTCCGGGAAGCGGCTGGCGGTGGCGAAGACCGGGCGCGCGTCGCATACCGTCACGTGGTAGCCGAGGAAGGAGCCGATGCGCGCAACCGCGGCGGCGAAGTCGATGGCGCCGAAGACGAGCATCCTCGGCTTGGGCGCGTAGCTCGCGACGAACACCCGCATCCCCTCGCCCCGGCGCTCGCCGTCCGGGCCGTAGGTGAGGGTCGCATTGCGACCGGCGGCCAGCAGCCCGCGGGCATCGTCGACGATCGCCTCGTCGGCACGCTCGGACAGCACATGCGTATGCTCTGGCGGGCCCTCGGGGCGAACGATCACGTGGGCTCCGACCAGGTTGGGGTCGGGGTGCTCGATGACGGTCGCGACGGCCACCGGCCTGCCGGCCTCGATGTCGGCGGCGACCTCCTCGAGCTGAGGGAAGGTCTCCTTGGAGACCGTCTCGACGAAGATGTCGAGAATGCCTCCGCAGGTCAGGCCGACGGAGAAGGCGTCCTCGTCGCTCACGCCGTAGCGCTGCAGGACCGGCGTGCCGTCCCCCATGACCTGCTGGCCGAGCTCGTACACCGCGCCCTCGACGCAGCCGCCGGACACCGAGCCGACGGCCTCGCCGTCCCCGCTCACGAGCATCGCGGCCCCGGCAGGCCGGGGCGCCGACCGCCACGTGGCGACGACCGTCCCCATCGCGACCGGGTGACCGTCCCGCCACCAGGGCAGCAACCGCTCCAGGACCTCACGCATGACGGGCCTCCATCCCTACCGGTGCCATCCCTACCGATGCCATACCTACCGACTCCATCACAACCGACTCCATCCCAACCGACGCTGCCGCGTTGATCTGCTCGATGACCGCACCGAAGGCCGCCAGGGAGTGTCCGGCGATGAAGGAGTCGCAGTGCGGCAGTGCCGCGACGATTCCGCTCTGCACCGGCTCGTAGCCTGCCCGGCCGCGGTGGGGGTTAACCCAGATGATGCGGTGGGAGAGGCGACGCAGCGACGCCAGCTCCCTCGAGAGGTCTGCCGGGCTGCCCCGCTCCCACCCGTCGCTCGCGATGACGATGATCGCTCCACGCGCCATGCCCCGCCGACCCCACCGCTGCAGGAAGACGTGCAGTCCGTCCGCCAGGCGCGTGCCACCGGACCAGTCCGGGATCTGCTGGCCCGCAGCGATGATCGCCCGGTCGGCCTCCGGCTGGTCCAGGGCCCGGGTGATGTGGGTGACGCGGGTGCCGAACGTGAAGGTCTCGACCGTGCCCGGGCCCTGACTGATGTGGTGGGCCAGGCGCAGGAGCGAGTCCGCATACGCGCTCATCGAGCCGGAGATGTCGAGGAGCAGGACGATCCGGCGGGGTCTGGTGCCCCGGCGACGCCAGTGGAGGCGGGCCGGCTCGCCGAGGTTCTTCAGCTGCGCGCGCAGGGTGCGGCGGGCGTCGATGGGCCCGGACGGCGAGGGGGTATGCCGGTGCGCGCGCCGACGTGGCCTCACCTGCGGAAGGGAGCCGAACATCGCCGCGAGCCGTCGCCGCTCGCTCGACGACAGCTCCGCGATGTCCCGGTGGCGGAGCACCTCCGAGTCGCTGGCCATCGCGCGGATCGCGTCGGTGTCCGCGTCCTCCCCCTCGCCCCCGGCGGGGTCCCGGTCCTCGGCGGGCAGGTCGGACTGCATCGTCACCTGCTGCGGGCGGGGTGTCTTCAGTCCTGACCGGAGCCCGCTGAACCAGGCGGTGAAGACCTGGTCGTAGCGGGCGAGATCACTCGGAGACGCGCACAGGGTGGCGCGGCCGGCCCAGTACGTCGCTGCCTGGTCGTCCAGACCCACCTCCGCCACCGCGCGCAGGTAGCTCTGCTCGCGATCGGCGGTCACCGGCACGCCCGCGGCCCGCAGCGCACGCGCGAACCCGAGGAGGATCTCTTCCGGGGGGTGCAGCGCGGTGCTGGCAGGTGTGGTGGTCATGGCTCTGCTCGGTCGTGGGGCTAGCGGGTCAGCATGCGGTTCAACGCCAGACGCACCCGCTCTGCATCCTCGCGGTACTTGACCGCGACGCCGAGGGTTGCTGCGGCGTTCTCCACGTCGAGCTCTCGGGCGCCGAGCTCGGTCAGCGCCCGGGCCCAGTCGAGGGTCTCGGCGATGCCCGGCGGCTTGAGGAGGTTCTCCTCGGCCCGGATGGCATGGGTGGCGCGCACGACCTGCTCGGCGAGAGCGGCCGGCACCTCCGGCGCCCGTACGGCGACGATCTCGAGCTCCCGCTCGAGGCCGGGGTGCTCGAGCCAGTGGTAGAGGCAGCGGCGCTTGAGGGCGTCATGCAGCTCGCGGGTGCGGTTCGAGGTGAGCACGACGACCGGAGGAGTGCTTGCGGAGACGGTGCCGAGCTCGGGGATCGTGACCTGCCAGGTCGAGAGGACCTCGAGGAGGAAGGCCTCGAACTCGTCGTCGGCCCGGTCGATCTCGTCGATGAGCAGGACGACCGGCGCGTCCCGCAACGCCTTGAGGATCGGGCGGGCCAGGAGGAACCGCTCGTCGAAGAGCTGGCCCTCGATCTGGTCCAGGTCCGGACCGCTCCCCTCGCGGGCGGTCGCCTCGACGGCGCGCAGGTGCAGGATCTGGCGGGGGAAGTCCCAGTCGTAGAGCGCCTGGGTGGCATCGATGCCCTCGTAGCACTGCAGCCGGACGAGCGGCAGGTCGAGGGCCTGGGCCAGCGCCTCCGCGAGCGCCGTCTTACCGGTGCCGGGCTCACCCTCCATGAGGAGCGGACGGGACAGTCGCAGGCTGAGCCAGGCCACCGTCGACAGCTCCGGGCTGGAGAGGTAGCCGGTGGCTCCGAGTGCTGCCTCCAGCTCGGCAGCCGACGCATACGCCTCACGGGGATCCATGGGCCAACTCTGCCATGTCTGCCCAGGCGGTCCGCTAGAGCCGGACCTCGCGAGGGCTGGACGTCCCCTGGAGCAGTCCCTCCATCGCCGAGCGCATGCCGGTCGGGATCGGGGTGGGCCGCCGAGTCGTCCGGTCCACGAACACGTGGACGAAGGTGCCCTCGGCCACGAGCATGCCGTCACCGCGGGTCATGGCCAGCTCCCACGTGACGCTCGAGGTTCCCAGCTTCCCCACCCGCAGCCCGATCATCATCGTGTCCGGGTACTCGACCGAGGCGAGGTAGCGGCAGCCCGACTCGACACACAGGCCGATCGGAGCATCCCCGTCGGGCCCGATGACCAGCCCCGCGTGGTCGATCATCCACGCGTTGATGACGGTGTCCATCGCCATGTAGTGGACCGTGTTGTTGACGTGCCCGTAGATGTCGTTGTCGTTCCACCGGGTGGGGAACAGCACCCGGTGCGGGTAGTCGGTCAGCGCGTCCGCGGGCTCAGGCAGCAGGTCCGAAGAGGGCATGGCCGACATCCTGCCACCGTGACCGTCCTACCTACCTCCAGGCACGAGCCCCAGACATGACGAAGGGCCCCGCACCTAAGTCGGTGCGAGGCCCTTCGGCACGTGGGTGGCAGGTGAAGGATTCGAACCTTCGTAGCTTTCGCGACGGATTTACAGTCCGCTTCCATTGGCCGCTCGGACAACCTGCCTGGTGCGCGTGACAGGATAGCAAGTCGACGGGGCTCGGGCTAAATCGAGCTCCGAGAAGGACCTTGACCACCACAATCGACAACCCCGACCAATCAGACCCCGACCAATCAAGACCCCGACCAAGAGGAGTGGCCCCGTGGCCGACAGCAGCTTCGACATCGTCAGCAAGTTTGACAAGCAGGAGGTCGCGAACGCCGTGAACTCCGCGGCGAAGGAGATCGCCAACCGCTATGACTTCAAGGACGTCGGCGCCCGCGTCGAGCTCGTCGGCGACTCGGTGATCAAGATGGAGGCCAACAGCGAGGACCGCTGCAAGGCCATCCTCGACGTCGTGCAGACGTGGCTGGTCAGGCGCGGGGTGTCGCTCAAGCACCTCGACGTCCCGGAGGCGGGGCCGCGTCTCTCCGGCAAGGAGTACAAGCTCGACGTCCCCCTCAAGGAGGGCATCTCCTCGGAGAACGCCAAGAAGGTCACCAAGATCATCCGCGACGAGGGACCGAAGTCGGTCAAGACCCAGATCCAGGGTGACGAGATCCGGGTGACGAGCAAGTCCCGTGACGACCTGCAGGCCGTCCAGCGCCTCCTCAAGGAGAAGGACCTCGACTTCGCGGTGAGCTTCACGAACTACCGCTGAGGACGCGCCGCGCCGGGAGCCGCTCATCCGCAGCCGCCGGACCTGCGCCCACCCAGCAGCCACCAGCCCGCACCCGTCTGAGAGACCCTGTTCTGAAGAGACCCTGCCGATCCGAGACGCGATGACCGCTGACTCACGCCCGACCCGTGCCGAGCGCATGGGGCGCCTGCCCTACACCCGGAAGCACACCCGGGTCCTCGTGGGCTCGGGGATGGGGTGGGCCCTGGACGCGATGGACGTCGGGCTCATCTCCTTCGTCGGCCTGGCGATCGCCACCCAGTGGGACCTGACACCCACCCAGCAGTCCTGGCTGCTCTCGATCGGGTTCGTCGGGATGGCCATCGGGGCGACGGCGGGCGGGATGCTGGCCGATCGCTTCGGCCGTCGCACCGTCTTCGCCGCGACGCTCGTCGTCTACGGTCTGGCCACCGGCGCCTCTGCCCTGGTCACCGGGCTGGCGGTGCTGCTGCTCCTGCGCTTCGTCGTCGGTCTGGGGCTGGGGGCCGAGCTCCCCGTCGCCTCGACGCTCGTGAGCGAGCTGTCCCCGACCCGCATCCGGGGCCGGCTCGTCGTCATCCTCGAGTCCTTCTGGGCGCTCGGCTGGATCCTCGCCGCCCTCATCGGCTTCCTCGTCGTGCCGCGCTCGGACAACGGGTGGCGGTGGGCGTTCGCGGTCGGGCTGATCCCGGCGATCTACGCCACCGTCATCCGCTGGCGGCTGCCGGAGTCCCCGCTCTTCCTCGAGCGCCGTGGCCGCACCGAGGAGGCCGAGACCGTCGTCCGGTCCTTCGAGATCTCGGCAGGGGTGCCGCACGAGGAGAGCCGCCCCCTGCCCCCGACCCCGCCGAAGCGCACCGGCGAGCTCTGGTCCCCCGCATACCGGGTCCGCACGGCGGGCATCTGGATCGTGTGGTTCTGCGTCAACTTCTCGTACTACGGCGCCTTCATCTGGCTGCCGACGCTGCTCTACTCCCAGGGGTTCGACCTGGTCCGCTCGTTCGGGTACACGCTGATCATCACCCTCGCCCAGCTGCCGGGGTATGCGGTGGCCGCCTTCCTCGTCGAGGTCTGGGGTCGCCGGGCGACCCTCGCGACCTTCCTCGTCGGCTCGGCTATCGCCGCGACCGCGTTCGGGCTGTCGGGTGCCGTGTGGCAGATCCTGCTCGCGGGCTGCGCGCTGTCCTTCTTCAACCTTGGCGCGTGGGGCGCTCTGTATGCGGTGACGCCGGAGATCTATCCCACGACCGTGCGCGGGGCCGGTGCCGGCGCGGCCGCCGGCTTCGGCCGGCTCGCCTCCATCGCGGCTCCGCTGCTCGTCCCCGTTGTCCTGGCGGCCTGGAGCAGCTCGGCCCTCTTCGCCCTTTTCGGGGTGGCCTTCGTGATCGGCGCGGCCGCCGCATACCTCCTGCTGCCGGAACAGGCCGGCGAGCGCCTCGACCCGACCTGACCGACGCTCCGCCGGCGAGGGCACGCCAGAGACCCCTGCACAACGCGAGAGCGCCCCGACCCGGGTGGGTCAGGGCGCTCTCGTCGTCCGCGCGTCGCCGCGGGACGGGCAACGTCAGCGGGTCTCGCGGTGCGGGGTGTGCTTCCTGCAGCGGGGGCAGAACTTCGCCAGCTCGAGCCGGTCGGGGTCGTTGCGGCGGTTCTTCTTCGTGATGTAGTTGCGCTCCTTGCAGTCCGTGCACGCAAGAGTGATCTTGGGGCGGACGTCGAGGGACTTCTTAGCCATCGGGGGCAACCTGCTCTTTCGGAACCTTTAACGAATGGTGTGCGCGTGCGGGACCACGCGGGCACAAGGATCAATGCTACGCCTCGGGAGGGTCTACGAAGAAATCTGCATGAGAGATCCTCGAGACAACCCGTAGGACGGATCCAGTAGCGGGAGCGGGGCTCGATCCCGCGACCTCACGATTATGAGTCGTGCGCTCTAACCAGCTGAGCTATCCCGCCGTGGGCCCGCCGAACAGCTGGCCGGCGCCGTGCACAGCGCGACCGGGCGGACCGGAGCCCCCTGTCGGAATCGAACCGACGACCTTTTCCTTACCATGGAAACGCTCTGCCGACTGAGCTAAGGGGGCGTGCCCGCAGGCGAACTGCGGGCGCCGAATGAGATTACACGAGCGGGGCGCCAGTCATGAAATCGCGGGGTCCTCGAGCCGCTCAGTGCTTGTGCGGCACGCCCTCGCGGCTGATGACGAGCTCGATCGCCTCGACGTAGCCGCGCGGGCCGTGGCCGACGATGACGTGGTCCGCGACGTCGCTGATGAAGGAGAAGTGGCGGAACTCCTCTCGCTGGTGGATGTCCGTGAGGTGGACCTCGACGATCGTCCCCTCGACCGCGGCCAGGGCGTCCCGGATGGCGACGGAGGTATGCGTCCAGCCGCCCGCGTTGATGACCACCCCGTCCGCGGAGTGGCGCACCTCCTGGATCCAGTCGATCATCACGCCCTCGTGGTTGGTCTGCCGGAAGTCCAGGTCGTGGCCGCCCCGCTCGGCACACTCCCGGCACATCGCCTCGACGTCCGCGAGGGTGGCGTGCCCGTAGATCTCGGGCTGACGCTCCCCCAGCAGGTTGAGGTTGGGTCCGTTGAGGACGACGATCGTGGGCCGCGGGTGCTCGGACATGCCCCCAATCTTGGCCGATCGCCTGAGAGAGTGTGCGCTATGTCGTCATCGTCACCCATTCCGTTCCCGACGCTGGAGCAGGTGCGCCAGCTCCCGTCGCGCTACTCGCTCGTGGTTCCGGACAGCTTCACCGACGGCAACGGGCACATGAACATCGCCCGCTACATGCAGATCCACAGCGACGGCGGCTGGGCGTACTTCGAGGACCTCGGCCTCTCCGAGGAGACCGCGCGGTCCGGTGGACCGACGACCTTCGACGTCGAGCACCACGTCCGCTACCGCCGGGAGGTGCACGCCGGGCACCGCGTCTCGGTCCATGTCCGCCTCGTCGGCCGCACCGAGCGGGCGCTGCACTCCGTGCAGTTCCTCGTCAACGAGACGACCGCCGAGGTCGCGAACTCGCACGAGGCCATGTCGCTCGCCGTCGACCTGGCGACCCGGAAGATCAGCACCATCCCCGAGGACATCGCCGCGCTGCTCGACGCCCGGATCGCCCAGGACGCCGCACTGGAGTGGGAGGCGCCGTTGTGCCTCTCGCTCAAGCGGTAGCGAGCCTGCTGCCAGTTCCTCTCGCCCCATTTCCCCTCGCGCGGTCGTGCGCCGAGGACTACGGTCGATGGATGGCTATGCGCTGGTACTCCGTCGTCGTCGACTGCAATGACTTTGCCGCCCAGGCGCGCTGGTGGGCGGAGACCCTTGACTACTTCGTCGTCTTCGAGTCCGAGGACGAGGCCGCGATCATCCCGCGCTGGGCCTCGGTCGAGCCGATGGAGGACCTCGAGGCGTTCCGCAAGCAGCCCCAGGGCCTGGTCTTCGTCAAGGTCCCCGAGGGCAAGACCGTGAAGAACCGGCTGCACATCGACCTCGCCCCGCACACGAGCGAGGACCGGGACGCCGAGATCGCCAGGCTGCTCGAGCGTGGCGCGACGAGGGTCGATGTGGGGCAGGGATCGGACGTCAGCTGGACCGTGCTGGCCGACCCGGAGGGCAACGAGTTCTGCGTGCTCTCGGCTCGCAACCTGTAGCTCGTCCGTGCGGACCATCGCCGACGACCTGGGCCGGGAGTGCCGTCTGCCCGAGGGACCCGTCACCCGGGTCGTCTCGCTCGTCCCGTCCCTCACCGAGGCCCTGGCCGCGACCCGCCCGGAGGCTCTGGTCGGCGCCACGGACTGGTGCACCCACCCGGCCGATCTGGCCGTGACCAGGGTGCGTGGGACGAAGAACCCGAACCTCGAGACCATCATCGAGCTGGCCCCGCAGCTGGTCGTCGCGAACAAGGAGGAGAACCGACGCGTCGACGTCGACCGCTTGCACGAGGCCGGCATCACCGTGTGGGTCACGCAGACCGAGGACGTCGTGGAGGCACTCCAGTCGATGGAGCGACTCTTCGAGGTCGCCCTCCAGTGGGGCGTGCCGCCGTGGCTCGGCACGGTCGAGCGGCTGTGGCTGCGCCGCCGACCGGCTCCGGTCGCGCGCGTCGCCGTCGCCATCTGGCGGGACCCGTGGATGGTCGTCGGCTCCTCGACCTTCACCGGCGACCTGCTCGCCCGGGCGAGGCTGGAGAACGCGTTCGCGACGCATACCGATCGCTATCCCCGGGTGGAGCTCGATGAGCTCGACCGGCCCGACCTTGACGCGGTCCTGCTGCCGGACGAGCCCTACGTCTTCACCGCCGAGGACGGACCCGAGGCGTTCGCGACCGCGCCCACCCGGCTCGTGAGCGGCCGCCTCCTCACGTGGTACGGCCCGTCTCTCATCGAGGCGCGCACCGTCCTGGACGCTCTCGCCGACGACCTGGCCACCAGGTGACCCGGGGCGGGTCCGGCCGTGCTAGACAGAGCGCATGAACGACGCGACAACGAGCGACAACAGCACGAGGACTGACAGCATCACGACGGGCGCCGGTGGACGGTTCGACGGTCGGACCGCGATCGTGACGGGCGCGAGCCGGGGCATCGGCCTGGCCATCGCCCGACGCCTGGTCGACGACGGGGCGCGCGTCGCCATCACCGCCCGCAAGCCGGAGGCGCTGGCCGAGGCGGTCGCCGAGCTCGGGCCCGAGCGGGCCATGGCGATCGCGGGCAACGCCGCCGACCCTCAGCACCAGCAGCAGGTCGTCCAGCAGGTCATCGACACCTGGGGCAGCCTGGACTTCCTCGTCAACAACACCGGGATCAACCCAGCCTACGGACCCCTGATGGACATCGACCTCGAGGTGGCGCGCAAGATCTTCGACGTCAACGTCGTCGCGGCGCTCGCGTGGGTGCAGCACGCCCACCGCGCCTGGATGCGCGAGCACGGCGGGGCGATCGTCAACGTCGCGAGCGTGGCCGGGCTCCGCCCCGCACCGGGGATCGCGATGTACGGCACGAGCAAGGCCGCTGTCGTCCATCTCACCGAGGAGCTCGCCTTCGAGCTCGGCCCGGACATCCGCGTGAACGCCGTGGCTCCCGCGGTGGTCAAGACCCGGTTCGCGACGGCGCTCTACGAGGGCCGGGAGGAGAAGGTCGCCGCCCGCTACCCCCTGAAGCGGCTCGGCGTCCCGGACGACATCGGCAGCGTCGTGGCCTTCCTGCTCAGTGACGACGCAGGCTGGATGACCGGCCAGACGCTCACCATCGACGGTGGCGTCCTGCTCAATGGCGGAGCCTGAGATGACCCTCTCGGCGCAGGGCCGCGTCGCCGTCGTCACCGGGGCTGCCGGCGGCATCGGCGAGGGTCTGGCCCGCAAGCTCGCCGCCGAGGGCGCCCGGGTGGTCGTCTCCGATCTCGACACCGAGCGCGCCCACGCGGTCGCCCAGGACATCGGTGCGCTCCTCGTCGCGGGTGACGCGGCGAGCGAGGACGGGGTCGCGGCGCTCATCGAGACCGTCGAGGCCGAGCTCGGCCCGATCGAGATGTTCTTCGGCAACGCCGGCCTCGACGTCGGCCGTTCGCTCGACGCCTCCGAGGAGGACTGGGCCCGCAGCTGGGAGGTCAACCTCATGGCCCACGTCCGGGCGGCACGCCTCCTCGTGCCCGGCTGGGTCGAGCGGGGCGAGGGCTGGTTCGTCTCGACCGCCTCCGCAGCCGGCCTGTTGACGATGATCCAGGCCCCCGCATACTCCGTCACCAAGCACGGCGCGGTCGCATTCGCGGAGTGGTTGTCGGTGACCTACCGGCACAAGGGGATTCACGTCCACTGCATCTGTCCGCAGGGCGTGCAGACGCCGCTGCTCGATCGTGCCGGCGCGCTGGCCGAGGTCGTGGGTCGCGACCGCATCCTCTCCCCCGAGGAGGTCGCCGACGCCACCTGGGCAGCGATGCAGCAGGACCGCTTCCTCGTCCTGCCCCACCCGGAGGTCGCCGGCTACTACGTCACCCGCGCCACGCATACCGATGCCTGGCTCAAGGGGATGAACCGCCTGCAGCGGCAGTACGAGCAGCGCTAGCCACCCGCCTCAGGCCTGCGCGAACGTCTCCCGGGAGACGATCGCCTCGCGCAGCTCGCTGAGGCCGTCGACCATCGCTCGGCGCACGCCCGGCGTGAGGTCGTCGCGCTCCAGGGTGCGCACGATGAGCGCCTCGGTCTCGCGGTCGACGAGCCGGCTGGGGAAGGCGAGACCCGCCACCCGCTGCAGGGCGTCGTCCCCCATCGTGGCCGACATCGCCGGGATATCGACGACATACCGATCCCGGTATGCGCTGAGCACCTCGAGCGACCCGCTCACCCAGAACGACCCGGCGATGGCGTTGGCCTCGTAGTTCGAGATCGTGGGGTTCGTTGTGAGCTCCGCCCAGGCCCACTCCTTCGCGTCGGCGGTCGGGATGCTGGCGCGCGCGGAGAGCGCGGCGAGCTTCCCGGTGAGGGTGTTGTCCGCACGCCGGGCCGTCTCGATCCCCTCCAGCCCCAGCCAGCCACGGCGGGCGAGTGCGCCCACGACGAGCCAGCGGAAGTCGCTGTCGTGCTCGAGCCCCTCGGGGAGCCCGTCGCCTCCCGCCCACAGCTCGAGGAGGTCGCGGTCCGTGCTGACCCGGGCCAGCGCGCGAGCGGCGGCGAGCATGGCGCTCGACCCCGGCTCGGCCGAGTCCAGTCGGGCCTGCGCTGCCCGGGCAGTGCTCGCCTCGGCCTCGCTCTCGAGGTCCTCGGGCAGGAAGGCAGGGATGACGCGACTCGTGAGGGCGTTGAGGCTGCGGCCGAGGATGGCGGCGTTGGACTCCGTCGGCCATGCGGTCTCGACGAGACGCACCAGCCGCTGCGGAGGAGCACTCGCGCGGTAGACCCCCTCGATGACCGCGCTCCACAGGACGGCCCGCACCTGCGCGTCGGCGATGCGCGGCATCACCTCGGGGACGAGGTCGTGCTGTGCCGCCGACAGGTCCACGGTGGCCCAGGTGAGGTCGGTCGCGTTCGGGAGGGTGATCCCGCCGCCGCGCACGGCGTCGGGCAGCGGCACCTCGTCGGCGGTGAGCGTGATGCGCTCGGTGACGATGGAGCCGTCGGCGTCGATCCGGCCGATGTCCACGGTGTGCGGACGCTGGGCCGGGTGGTCGGCCGGGGGCTCCCTGCGGAGCACCTCCCCGTCGACGGACAGCACGTCGACCCCGGCGGTGCGTAGCCACACCTCTGACCACTCCTGGAGCGACTGCCCGGAAGCCTGCTCCATGACGGCGAGGAAGTCGGCCAGCCGGCCGTTGGCGTAGGCATGATCGGTCAGGTAGGTCCGGATGCCGGTGATGAAGGCCTCGTCACCGATGTACGCGATGAGCTGGCGCAGGACCGAGGCGCCCTTGGCGTAGGAGATGCCGTCGAAGTTCTGCAGGGCCGACTGGGCGTCCGGCGTGGGCGACCCGGCGACCGGGTGGGTGGACGGGGTGCGCTCCGCCGCATACCCCCAGAGCTTGCGCGACATGGAGAACTCGACCCACGCCTCACGGAAGCTCGTGGCGGAGACAAGGGTCCGGTAGGCCATGTACTCGGCGAACGACTCGTTGAGCCACAGGTCGTCCCACCATGTCATCGTCACGAGGTCGCCGAACCACATGTGCGCCATCTCGTGGGCGATCGTGTTGGCCCGGCCGAGGATCTGGTCCTCGCTCGCGGCGCCCCGGAAGATCATCGAGTCCCGGAAGGTGACGCAGCCGGGGTTCTCCATCGCGCCGGCGTTGAACTCGGGGACGAAGACCTGGTGGTAGGAACCGAAGGGATAACGGATCCCGAAGAGCGAGTGGTAGTAGTCGAGGCTCTGGGCGGTCACCTCGAGGATGCCGTCCGCCTGCGCGGTCAGCGCCTCCCGGAGTGAGCGCCGGGCGTGCACGCCGAGTGGGACGCCGTCGTGCTCGGCGTAGACCGAGGCGTACGGTCCGGCGCACACCGTGACGAAGTAGGTCGCGAGCGGCGCGGTCTCGGCGAGCACCCACCTCCCGTCGCCGTGGTGCTCGGCGGCTCCGTTGCCGAGCACGGACCACTGCGGCGGAGCGGTCACGGTCACCTGGTAGGGCGCCTTGAGGTCGGGCTGGTCGAAGCAGGCGAAGACGGTCGGCGCGGCGTCGAGGAAGAGGTGCCCGTAGACATAGATCTCGCCGTCCGCCGGGTCGACGGCGCGGTGCAGCCCCTGCCCGTCCCGGGAGAACCGCATCGTGCCGCGGGCCTCGAGCACGTTCCGCTCCGCCAGGCCCGGCAGGGGTATGCGTCCGCGCGCCAGGTCGTCCGCCGCACCTTCGAGGTCGAGTGGCGCACCGTTGAGGAGGACGCTGTGGATGCTCTCGGGACGGAAGTCCACCCAGGTGCTCGCACCGGGGCTGCTGCACGTGAACTCGATCCGGGCACTCGACTCGAAGGTGGTGTCCGAGGGGGTGAGATCGAGATCGACCGTCATGCGGTCGACTGTGATGAGGCCGGCACGCTCGCGTGCCTCGGTGCGCAGCAGCGGCGCGTGCTTGGTCGTCACCTCACCGACCCTATGCGGTGGACGGGATACGCGCCGCGCAACCCGGGACGGTCACTCGGAGTGCATCGCGGCGCTGAACTGCGCGGCGTGCAGGCGCGCAAAGGCGCCGCCGGCCGCGAGGAGCTCGTCGTGGTTGCCCTGCTCGACGATGCGGCCTTCCTCCATGACGAGGATGAGGTCGGCGTCGCGGATCGTCGAGAGCCGGTGGGCGATGACGAAGGACGTGCGGTCGGCGCGGAGGGCGGCCATCGCCTGCTGGACGAGCACCTCGGTGCGGGTGTCGACCGAGGAGGTCGCCTCGTCGAGGATGAGCAGGTCCGGCTCGGAGATGAAGGCGCGGGCGATGGTGACGAGCTGCTTCTCACCGGCGGAGAGGTTGGAGGCCTCGTCGTCGAGCACCGTGTCGTAGCCGTCGGGCAGGGTGTGGACGAACCGGTCGACGTAGGTGGCCGTAGCCGCCGCCACGACCTCTTCGTCGGTCGCCCCGGGCTTGCCGTAGGCGATGTTGTCCCGGATGGTGCCCGCGAACAGCCAGGTGTCCTGCAGCACCATCCCGACCCGCGAGCGCAGCTCCTGCCGGCTCATCTGCGTGATGTCGACGCCGTCGACCGTGATCCGTCCGGCGTCGAGCTCGTAGAACCGCATGATGAGGTTGACGAGGGTGGTCTTCCCGGCGCCGGTGGGCCCGACGATGGCCACGGTCTGGCCCGGCTCGACGCAGAGGTCGAGGTCCTCGATGAGCGGCTGGTTCGGGTCGTAGGAGAAGCTCACGCCCTGGAACTCGACCCGCCCGGACCGGTCGGTGACGACCTGCCCCTCGACGGGGTCCGGCTCCTCCTCCACGGCATCGAGCACCTCGAAGACCCGCTCGGCCGAGGCCACCCCGCTCTGCATGAGGTTGGCCATCGAGGCCACCTGTGTGAGCGGCTGGGTGAACTGCCGCGAGTACTGGATGAACGCCTGGATGTCACCCACCGAGAGGTGGCCGTTCGCGACGCGCAGCCCGCCGACCACGGCCACGAGGACGTAGTTGAGGTTCCCGATGAAGATCAGTGCGGGCATGATGATGCCGCTCACGAACTGGGCGCCGAAGCTCGCGCGGTACAGCTCGTCGTTGCTCACGTCGAAACGGGCCTGCGCCTCCTTCTGCCGGCCGAAGACCTTGACCAGGTTGTGGCCGGTGAAGGACTCCTCCACGACAGCCGTCACGTCGCCCGTGGACCGCCACTGGTCCTTGAAGTGGACCTGGGCCCGCTTGCCGATCGCGCCGGCGACGATGATCGTCACGGGCACGGTGACGAGGGCGATGAGGGCGAGGAGCGGCGAGATCCAGAACATCATGCCGAGCATCGCCAGCACCGTGAGCAGAGCCGTGAGCAGCTGCGCAAGGGTCTGCTGCAGACTCTGGGCCATGTTGTCGATGTCGTTCGTGACCCGGGAGAGGATCTCTCCGCGAGGCTGCCGGTCGAAGTAGCTGAGGGGCAGCCGGTGCAGCTTGTCCTCGACGTCGCGGCGCACCCCGAAGATCGCGCGGTTGACGACCCCGACGAGGATGCGGGCCTGGAGCCACTGGAACAGCGCTGCCAGGACGAAGAGGCCCACGGCGAGCCCGAGGATCCGCGAGACGGCGTCGAAGTCGACGCCTTGTCCCGGCACCAGGTTCTCCATGGCTGCGACCATGTCGGCGACCCGGTCCTGACCCTGGGCCCTCAGCCCCGCGACCACCTCGGCCTGCGATGCGCCCTCGGGGAGCATGCGACCGACGAGCCCCTCGAAGATCCGGTCGGTCGCCCAGCCGAGGATCCGCGGCCCGGCTGCCTGGAGCAGGACCGAGATCACGCCCATGGCGATGGCGAGGAGCACGAGGCCCCGCTGGGGGGCGAGCAAACCGATGAGGCGTCGGGCACTGGCCAGGAAGCTCTTCGGCTTGTCCGTCGGTGCGCTCAGCGCGTTGTGCGGCGGGCCGGGGGTGCGAGCAGGTCCGCGACGCTCGGCCGCGGCCTTCTCCTCCTCGGTGAGTATGCGATCGGTCACGATGCGCTCCCTGCCGCCGCCCCGGGCAGTGTCGCCGCCTGGCTCTCCACGATCTCCCGGTAGGTCGGGCAGGACCCGAGCAGCTCGTCGTGCGTGCCGATGCCGACGATGCCGCCGTCCTCGATGACGACGATCTGGTCGGCGTCGATGATCGTTGCGACGCGTTGGGCGACGACGATGACGGTCGTGTGCTCGGTCGTCTCCGCCAGGGCCTCGCGCAGGCGGGCGTCGGTGGCCACATCGAGGGCGGAGAAGGAGTCGTCGAAGAGGAGGATGTCGGCACTACGCACGAGCGCGCGGGCGATGGCGAGCCGCTGTCGCTGGCCGCCGGAGACGTTCGTCCCGCCCTGGGCGATCCGCGCCTCGAGGCCACCGTCCATGCGCGTGACGAAGTCCTCCGCCTGGGCGACCCGGAGCGCCCGCCAGAGGTTCTCGTCGGAAGCGTCCGGGTCGCCGTAGCGCAGGTTGCTGGCGACCGTGCCGGTGAAGAGGTAGGGCTTCTGCGGCACGTAGGCGATCCGGGCCCAGACGTCCTCCAGACGGGCCTGCCGGACATCCACACCGCCGACGAGGACCGCACCCTCGGTGACGTCGTGCAGCCGAGGGATGAGGCTGAGCACCGTGCTCTTGCCCGAGCCCGTCGATCCGATGATGGCCGTGGTCGTCCCCGGCGTGGCGACGAAGGAGATCCCGTCCAGCACCGGTGCCTCGGCCCCCGGGTAGCGGAACGTGACATCCCTGAACTCGACCCCCGCATACTCTGCCGTGATCGGTTGTGGCGCACCGGGATCGACGACGGTCGACTCGGTGTCCAGCACCTCGACGATGCGCCTGGCGCTGACCTCCGCGCGCGGGATCATCATCGCCGCCATCGTCGTCATCATCACTGCCATGAGGACCTGGATGAGGTACTGCATGAAGGCGATGAGCGAGCCCACCTGGACCGCGCCGCTGTCCACGCGGTGCGCACCGAACCAGAGGACCGCGGCGCTGGAGAGGTTGAAGATGACCATGACGGTCGGGAAGGCGAGTGCCATCAGCTTGCCCACGGAGATCGAGGCGTCGGTGTACTCGACGTTGGCCGCCTCGAAGCGGTCCCTCTCGACCTGCTCCCGGACGAAGGCGCGCACGACGCGCACGCCGGTGATCTGCTCACGGAGGATCCGGTTGACCCGGTCGACCGCCTCCTGCATCACCTTGAACCACGGCACCATCCGGCTGATCACGAGACCGATCGCGACGGCGAGCAGCGGCACGGCGACCGCCATGATCCAGGCGAGCCCGGCATCCTCCTGGAGCGCCATGAAGACGCCGCCGATCATCATGATCGGCGCCTGGACGACGACGAGGAGCATCATCGTCAGGACGGTCTGGACCTGGGTGACGTCGTTGCCGGCCCGGGTGATGAGGGTGGGGGCGCCGAAGCCGATCACCTCGCGCTCACTGAACCTCAGGACGGTGGAGAAGACCTGGGCGCGGGTGTCCCGTCCGACCGCCGCCGAGACCTGGGCCGACAGCCGAACGGCCGCGATGGCGGCGAGGATCGCTACCAGCGAGACACCGAGCATGATGGCCCCGGTGCGGACGATGTAGTCGACATCGCCGAGCGTGACGCCCTGGTCGATGATGCGACCGTTCAGGTTCGGCAGGTAGAGGTTCGCGAGGACGCCGACGACCTGGAGTGCGGCGATCGCAGCGAGCAGTCCGGCGTAGGCGGGGAGTCCGCGTCGGAGCAGCCGGATGAGCACTCGGGAATCCTACGTCGACGCACTGACAGCCGCGCGACGATTTTGCAGGCGGGCGAGTGCCGGCTCAGCGCAGCCGCTGGCCGGCCATCTCCTCGAGGCGGGCGATGCGCTCCGGCATGGGCGGGTGGGTCGAGAAGAAGCGCGAGACGTCCTGGGCCCGGAACGGGTTGACGATCATCATGTGACTGGTGTTGACGATCTCCGGGTTGGGCGGAAGCGGAGCGCGCGCAACGCCGTACTGGAGCTTGTGCAGGGCCGAGGCGAGCGCGAGCGGGTCACCGGTGAGCTCGGCGCCGTCCTCATCGGCGTCGTACTCGCGGGTGCGGCTGATCGCCATCTGGATGACGCTCGCGGCGAGCGGCGCCAGGAGGGCCATCGCGAGCATGGCCAGCGGGTTGCCGCCGTTCCGGTCCCGGCCACCGCCGAAGAACATCGCCATCTGCGCCACCGAGGTGATGATGCCGGCGAGCGCCGCGGCCACGGAGCCGGTGAGGATGTCGCGGTTGTAGACGTGCATGAGCTCGTGGCCGAGGACCCCGCGCAGCTCCCGCTCGTCGAGGAGCTCGAGGATGCCCTGGGTGCAGCAGACCGCCGCGTTGTCGGGGTTGCGGCCGGTCGCGAACGCGTTCGGCGCCTGCGTCGGGCTGATGTAGAGCCGTGGCATCGGCTTGCCCGCCTTCTGCGAGAGCTCACGCACGATCCGGTACATCGTCGGCGCCTGCTGCTCGGTGACCGGAACCGCGCGCATGGCCCGGATGGCCAGCTTGTCGGAGTTCCAGTAGCCGTAGAAGGTCGTCACGACACCGATGAGCGCGAACAGCCAGATGTACCGCCCGTTTCCGATGAGGGCGCCCACACCGAGGAGCAGCGCCCAGATCATCCCGAAGAGGGCGGCAGTCTTCAGTCCATTGAAATGGTTCTTCATGCCAGGGACAACGCTAGCGAGTGTGCCGGTGCTTCCGGACCCTGCTCGCTCAGCAATCGCTACCGGAACACGAGCGCGGGCAGGACGCTCGTCACGACGAGCGCGACGCCTCCGATGAGGAGCGCGAGCCGGCTGCCCGGCATCCGCTGCAGCGGGCCGCCCGACCGGCCGGCGGCCAGGAGCATCGTCACCCAGCGGAGATAGACCGCGACACCGAGCACCGCACCGACGACGGCGAGCGCGGCGACCGGCCACAGATCCGGTGTCGCCACGGGCTGCAGGGCCGCGATCTTGGCGACGAGGCCGATGACTCCGGGAGGCAGGCCGGCGAGCGAGAGCAGCGCCAGGATGAGCAGGCTGCCGAGGACGAGATGGTTCCGCGCCAGCCCCGCCGTGTGCGAGAGCTCGCGGGCGCGGCCCGGGACGCCTGCGCCGACCGGCCCGTGGACGAGGTGCACGACGATGAACGCCACGGCCGTCGCGATGACGTAGGCGGCCAGGTAGCCGGCCGCAGCAACCGTCCCGGCCGGGGTGAGAGCCACGAGCGGGAGGACCACCCAACCGGCCTGACCCACCGCGGACCACGCGAGGAGGCGCACCGGATCCACCTGGCGGAGGGCGATGAGGTTGCCCAGGAGCATCGAGATCAGGGCCAGTCCGGCGAGCGCGACGACCACTCCGGTGGCCGATGGCGCCTGCACCACCGAGGACAGGGCACGCACGACCGTGACGAGGGCTCCCAGCGCCGCGATCTTCGAGACCGTCGCCAGGGCGAGGGTGATGGGGACGGCGGCCCCCGCATACGTCGTCGGCGTCCAGGCGTGGAACGGCACGAGGCTCAGCTTGAACCCGAGTCCGGCGAGGAGGACGAGGACGGCCGCGACCAGGACGAGCCGCTCCTCCGGCACGCGCCAGGCGTCGCGAAGCCCGCTCGTGGCGAAGGTCGAGGAGCCGGTGGCGATGACCCAGAGCGCGACGCCGAGCGCGAGGAGGGCGAAGGACAGGACCGAGGTGACGAGGAGGGTCAGCGCTCCGTGCAGCGCCTCGCGGCGCGCGGCGAGCGCGACCAGGGCGATCATCGGGAGGGTGGCCAGCTCCAGGCCGACGAGCCAGGTGCCGAGGTCCTGGGCGGCGACGACTGCGGTCGCGCCGGCGGTGGCGGCCAGCACGAGGGCGGCCGAGACCGCCGGTCCCCCGCGCAGCGGGTCACCGGCACCGGTGCGCCAGGTGTCGCCCACGAGCATGAGCAGGACGACGGCGGCCGCGACGAGAGCACACATCTGGAGGACGCCGGCCATCCGGTCGGCGGCGTAGAGGCAGGCACCCTCGGGTGCCTCGAGGCAGAGCGACCGCAGCGGCTCGGCGCGGGTGGCGCCGTAGCCGGCGACCGCAACCCCCGCCCCGAGGGCTACGAGGGCCACGCCGAGATGCGGCATCCGGGCACGTGGCGAGATCGCATCGATGACGAGTACGAGAAGGGCGCCCAGCGCCGGGGCCAGCACCGGCGTGAGCGCGAACCAGTCGACGGCGACTCTCATCGGCCCAGTACCCCCGCGAGCAGGGCGCTCGCGTCCGCGGACGTCACCGACCACACGACGTGCGGCACCAGACCGATCGTGACAGTGGCGACGACGAGCGCTGCAAGCACGAGGCGTTCGGCACCACTGGTCTCGGTGGGCGCGGTCGGCTCGACCGGTGTCTGCGCCTCACCCACCCAGAGCAGTCGCCCGACCCGCAGGGCGTATGCGGCGGCCAGGACGGCGCCGAGCGCCGCCACGGCGGCACACACCCGGAGCAGCAGGCCCGGACCGAGTCCGCTCGTCCAGGCACCGTACACCGCGAACAGCTCGCCCCAGAACGCAGCGAGACCGGGCAGCCCGAGTCCCGCGGCCAGGCCGAGGATGAGGACGAAGCCCAGCCGGGGGGCGTGCTCGCGCAGGGCCGGCAGTGGCGCGTCGAAGCGCACCGCACCCCAGCGGTCCTTGAGCCCGCCGATGACGACGAAGAGCAGGGCCGAGATGACGCCGTGCGCGATGTTGCCGATCAGAGCGGCCTGCAGGCCGACGACCGTCCCCGAGGCGAGACCGAGGACGACGAACCCCATGTGCGCGATGGAGGAGTAGGCGATGAGCCGCTTGGCGTCGTTCTCGACGAGGCAGACCAGGCCGGCCCAGATGATGCCGATGGTCCCGAGGACGGCGAGCGTCGGTGCCACCCGGGCGAATCCGTCGGGCACCGAGGCGATCGGGAGGCGGACCAGGCCGTAGGTCCCCATCTTGAGCAGGATCGCGGCGAGGATCACCGAGCCGCCGGTGGGTGCGGTGGCGTGCGCTGCGGGGAGCCACGTGTGCAGAGGGAAGACGGGCACCTTGACCGCGAGCCCGGTCACGAGGAGGGCGGCGACCAGGGTCTGGGTCCCCAGCGGCAGGGCCGCGCCGGCGTCGACGAGCACGTCGAAGTGGCTCGTGCCGGCGGAGCCGACGAGCACGAGGATCCCAATGAGCATGAGCACCGAGCCGCTCACCGTGAACAGGATGAAGCGCAGCCCGGCGTCCTTGCGGGCAGCCGCGTCGTGCGGGTCACCGAAGCGGTGGATGAGCAGCCACACCGGGATGAGGACCAGCTCGAAGGCGACGAAGAAGAGGATGGCGTCACGGGCGGCGAAGGTCGCGAAGGCGCCACCGGTGGCCATGAGCACCGCGCCGAGATAGAGCGACGGGGAGCCACCCGTGGGCAGGTTCGACCGGGCCAGCAGGACGACGAGCACCCCGATCGCCGCGGTGAGCACGAGCAGCGGCGCGCTGATCCCGTCCACCCCGAGCGCCAGCCGCAGGCCCAGCACGCCGACCCACTCCCGGTCGAAGGCACTGTCGGTGACGAGAGCGGCTACGAGGAGGCCGAGGGTAGCCAGCGCGGCGACCATCCCGACGGACCAGGCACTGGTGCGCGGCAGCTGTCTCCCGGCGAGCACCAGCCAGAGGCCGACGACGATCGGCACCGCGATCGCTGCGAGGAGCGTCATGCGCCACCCCCCAGGGTGATGACGACCCCGAGAGCGAGGAGGACGACCAGGCCGATGCCGACGAGAGCAGCAGCCGTGAGCGGCCGCGAGGTCTGCGCGTCGCCGGCGCGGTCGGAGAGACGCACTGCCTGTCGGGCGAGCGCCCGGACCGGGGCATCGACGACCTGCGTGTCGAGGGCGCGCACCGCTCGGGCTGCAGCGAGGACCGGCGTGGCGACGAGAGCGAGATACGCCCGGTCGGCCTGGAAGCCCTGATCCCACAGTGGCTGGCGCGAGCCGAGTCGGAGCGCCAGGTCACCGTCCTTCGACAGTACCCAGGCCAGGGCGATACCGGCGAGTGCCAGGACCAGCGTGACGGTCAGCCAGAGGACCGACACGTGCGCCGGCACGCCGAGGAGGTCCTCGAAGGCCAGCAGCACGATCCCGCCGAAGGCGGTGGCGACAGTGAGCAGGACGATGACCGCTCGAGGGGTGAAGGGTGCAGCATCGAGCTTGTGCTGGGCCTCCTTGAGAGCGGCGCGGGTCGCGACGACCGCACGCAGCTCGCCGGTGGTGAGGTCCTCGTCGGCCTTCTGCTGCCCCGGCCGCACCAGGATGAGGGCGGCGCGCGTCGCATACAGGGCCGTGAGGACGACCGTGACGAGGAGGGCGACCAGGAGGAGCCCGCCGCGCGCCCCTGCCCCCGCCCCGGCGACGGTTGCGACGACGAGCTCCTTGGACCATCCCCCGACGACGAGCGGGAGTCCGGCGAGCGCGGCGAAGCCGATGACCACGGCCGCCTGGGAGAGGCGGCGGCCTGCGGTGCCCTGGAGCCGCGCGGCGAGGGTCGAGTGGATGCTGAGCGAGAGCCAGCCGATGGTGAGGAACAGCAGCGCCTTGAACAGGGCGTGGGAGTACATGTGGAACAGGGCGGCTGCCGAGCCCTCGAGGTCCGCGACCAAGGCCAGTGGAGCGAGCATGACCGCGACCTGGCTCACCGTGGACCAGGCGAGCAGCGTCTTCAGGTCGCTCTGGCCGATGGCGAGGACCGCACCGAGGATCATCGTCACGGCGACGCTGACCGCGAGCAGCCACTGGGCGGCCGGAGCCAGAGCCAGCAGCAGGCGCAGCTGCGCAAGCACGACCGTTCCTGCGGCGACCATGGTCGCGGCGTGGATGAGGGCGGAGGCGGGCGTGGGGCCGGCCATCGCGTCGGCGAGCCAGTCCTGGAAGGGAAACTGGGCCGACTTGCCGAGCACGGCGATGACAAGGAGGGAGATCGCCAGCGTGAGGGCTGCGCCGGTGTTCGCCGACCAGTGGGTGACCACCTCGGTGTACCCGGTTGAGCGGGCGCCGGAGGCGAGGATGACGACGCCGAGCACGAACCCCACATCGGCGAGCCGCGTGACGATGAAGGACTTGTAGGCGGCTCGCCGCGCCCGCCCGCTACGGCTCCAGTGCCCGATGAGGAGGTAGGAGCAGTACCCCATGACCTCCCACCCGACAAGGGTGAGGACGAGGTCACCGGAGTGCACGACCAGCTGCATCGCGGCGGCGAAAAGGGAGACGGTCGCGAGGAAGACCCCGAGCCGGTCGTCCTCGGCGAGGTACCAGGTCGCGAAGGCCAGGACGGCGAGGGTGACGACGGCGACGACGAGGCTGATGAGCGCGGTCCGCGAGCCCACGGCGAGGTCGAAGGGAATCGTCACCTCACCCAGTGCGATCTCCGGGATGCCGCTCGAGACGGTGAGGACCGGGACGCCCGATCCGGTCGCCGGCTCGGAGATGGTGACGAGACGGTATGCGGCGGAGACGACCGCGAGGAACCCGGCGATGACGGTGATGTCCTTGACGATGCTCCGGCGCGCCGCGGCGAGGCCGAGGAGCGCGGCCGCGAACGGGATGAGGATCGTCGCGACGATCGGCAGGTGGAGTGAGACCGAGTCCTCGATCACCGGCCCCTCCCGAAGAGGTCGATCTCGCCCCGGAACCGGAACACCCCGAGGATCACTGCGAGGGCCACCGCGACCTCGGCCGCGGCGATGGTGATGACGAAGAGGGAGAGCACCGTCCCGCCGCTCCACTGGTCCTGGCCGGCGGCTGCTGTGGAGACGAGCAGCACGAGAGCGCCACCGAGGATGAGCTCGACCCCGATGAGCATGAGGACCGCGTTGCGACGCGACAGCGCGCCGTAGACGCCGATCCCGACGAGAAGGGCGGCGAGGACGTAGGGACCGAGCAGGCTCACGCCTCTGCCTCCCCGAGAAGCGGCGCGTCCGTCGACGAGGCGTGTGCCGGAGCAGTGTCCTCGCTCGGCCGATCCATCCGCGAGACGGCGAACGCCGCGACGAGCGCGCTCAGCAACAGGACCGAGAGGAGCTCGAACGGCCAGACCCACACCCCGAAGAGGTCACGGGCCATCACCTCGGTGCTCGTGACCGTCCGCTCCGGCAGGACCGCGACGACGGGGACGAGCACGGCGAGGAGGAGCGCCGCTGACGCCGCACCGAGCACGGCGGCGAGCACGCGACGTCGGGGACCGACGCTGACCTCTGTCTGCGCGGCGATCGGGCTGCGCGTGAGCATGAGGGCGAAGAGGACGAGGACAACGATCGCCCCGACGTAGATGAGGACCTGGACCAGCGCGACGAACTCGGCCCCCATGACGAGGAAGCAGCCCGCGAGCGCGCCGAGCGACACGACGAGCCAGAGTGCGGCGTGCACGACGCGCGTCGTCGTGACCGCGAGCAGGCCGCAGACGACAGCGATGAGCCCGAAGGTCGCGAAGGCGAGATCGAGCCCGGTCACTCGCTCTCCTCCGCCGCGCCGGTTGGTCTGGGGGCACGTGGCTCGCGCGGAGTTCGGGGCGCCCGGGGAGTGGCGGAGGCTTCACGAGCAACACGGGGCGGCTTGTTCGCCGCAACGACCTCGGCCGGGTCGGCGGCCCGCTCGTCGAGCGCCGGAGGCGGCGGGACGGTCGCCATCCACTCGCCGAGCCGGCCCTTCTCGTGGAGGAGGTCGCGGATGTCGAGCTCGGCGTACTCGAACTGGGGTGACCAGAACAGGGCGTCGAACGGGCACACCTCGACGCAGATCCCGCAGTACATACACAGCGAGAAGTCGATCGCGAAGCGGTCGAGGACGTTGCGCTGCCGGTCCCGACCACCCTCGGTCGTCGCCGGGATCGTCTCCTTGTGGCTGTCGATGTAGATGCACCAGTCGGGGCACTCCCGGGCGCACAGCATGCAGCTCGTGCAGTTCTCCTCGCGCAGGGCGATGACGCCGCGCGAGCGGGGTGGGAGGTTGGGCCGCTCGTCGGGGTACTGCTGGGTGTGGGCTCCGCGGACCATCACCTTCGCGGTCGTGCGCATCCCGGCGAGCAGACCCTTGGCTGCGCTGAAGGGGTTGCGTGACGACGCCTGCTCCGCAGGCTTCCTCGGCTCACTCATCGGCTCACCACCACGACCGCGGTCAGCGCGAGCTGTCCGAGCGCGACCGGGACGAGTCCCAGCCAGGCCAGCCGCTGGAGCTGGTCGGCGCGCACCCGCGGCCAGGCCACGCGCATCCAGATGATGAGGAAGGCGATGGGCAGCCCCTTGAGGGCAGTCCACAAGAAGCCGAGGTATGCGTCGCCCGGCCCCCGCCAGCCGCCGAGGAAGAGGACGGCGAAGAGGAGCGAGAACAGCACGATCCCGGCGTACTCGGCGAGCAGGAAGAACGCGAACCGCAGACCGCCGTACTCGGTGAACGGTCCCATGACGATCTCGGAGTCGGCGATCGGGGTGTCGAAGGGCGGTCGGTTCAGCTCGGCGACCGCAGCGCAGAGGAAGACCAGCGCCGCGGGCAGCTGCCAGAGCAACCAGGCCGGCGACCAGGCCTCGATGATCCCGGTGAGGTTGAGAGTGCCGGCCGCGAGGCATACCGAGGCCACCGAGAGGACGAGCGGCAGCTCGTAGGCAAGCAGCTGGGCAGCCGAGCGCATCGCGCCGATGAGGGAGTACTTGTTCGCGCTCGCCCAGCCTCCGATGAGCATGCCGAGGACGCTGATGCCGCTCGCGACGAGGACGAGGAGGGCGCTCGCCGGAACCTCGGCGCCGACCCAGCCGGGGTGGACCGGCACGACCGCCATGGCAACGAGGTAGGGCACCAGGGCGATGGCGGGGGCGATCCGGTAGAGCCAGCGGTCGGCGGCGGCCGGTGTGAGGTCTTCCTTCTGGAGGAACTTCACCCCGTCGGCGATGAGCTGCGCCCAGCCGTGGTAGCCACCGGCATACATCGGGCCGAGGCGCCCCTGCATGTGCCCCATGACCTTGTGCTCCATCTGGCCGACGAGCAGTGGCAGGACGAGGAAGGCGGCCAGCACTGCGGCACTCCGCAGGACGATCTCGAGGGCGCTCACCGCGGCCCCCACTCAGGCGGGGGCACGCCGGGGGCCTGGACGCGACGCCGGCTCGGCGACTTGGCACTGTCGTGACCCTCGCCGGGCTCTTTGCCTCCAGGCCAGGTCTTCGACGCCCTCGCAGCCAGCTGGAAGCTCTTGCGCAGTGGGTGTCCCTCGAAGCCGTCCGGGAGGAGCAGGGGGCGCAGGCCCTGACCGGTGTCGTCGGTGAACCCGTCGAACCCGATGCCGAACATCTCCGCGGTCTCGCGCTCGTGGAACGCGAAGCCGGCACGTAGCGGGGTCAGGCTGTGCAGGCTTCCGCCGTCAGGGACGCGGGTCGTCAGGCGGACACCCCTTGCGTCTCCGGGTGTGCTCAGGTCGAGGAGCCGGACGACGATGTCGAAGCCGGGCGAGTCGTCCTCATCGAGGTAGGTCCGGTCGACCGCCGTGAGCCAGTCGACGAAGGTGAAGCCCTCCTCGATCGCCGCCTCGACCTGGGCACGCCACTCCCGCGGCGCCACGTCGCGGGTGAGGTCCTCGGCCACGTCGGCAGCCTATCCGTAGCACCGGCCCGGAGCGGGGAGGAAGCCACCCGGAGATCCCCGGCCCGCGGCAATTGCGCTGGCGGGTGTCAGTGGACGCGACTAGCGTGGAACGACATGGACAGACTCGCCATCATCGCCCGTGAAGCAGACCGGTTCGCCGCAGTGCTCGCCGACTGCGACCCGAACGCCCAGTGCCCGACGTGCCCGGACTGGACGGCTCAGGACCTGCTGTGGCACCTCACCGACGTGCACCAGTTCTGGTCGCGCGTCCTCGGCGAGGACATCCGCACCGATGAGGCGGCCGACGCGCTCGAGCAGAACCCACCCGAGCGTCCGGCGGACGTCCGCGGCATCCTCGGGATGCGGGAGAACGCCACCCTCCGCCTGCTGGAGCAGCTCACGGATCTCGGGGACGACGAGCCCAGATGGTCGTGGTTCCCCGCAGACCAGACGGTCGGGTTCACTCGCCGGATGCAGACCTACGAGGCGACGATGCACCGGGTGGACGCCGAGCTCACCGCCGGCAAGGAGGTCTCGCCCATCGCTCCCGACGTCGCGAAGGGAGCGGTCGACCACTGTGTCGACGTCATGTGGGAGGCCATCGGCGCCTGGCTGCCGGACGGGTTCGAGGACGAGAGCCTGGCCATCGTCGAGCTCGTCGCCTCCGACACCGGAGACCGGTGGCTGCTCGACATCGGCCACTTCTCCGGCGTGGGCGCCTCCTCGGGCAAGCCGTTCGACTACGCGCGGGCCAGGCGTGCCCCAGAGGGCAGCGAGCCGACGGGCACGGTCACCGGCACGGTCGAGCAGCTCGCGCTGTGGGCCTGGGGACGAGCACCGGTCGATAGCGTCGAGCTCACCGGCTCGGACGACGCCGTGGCGGCCACGCGTCGCCTCATCGAGCAGGGCATCCAGTAGCGCCGGGGAGTCTCCGAAGCCAGAGCTCGTGTGGAGGACTGCTGCCGTCAGGGCAGCAGTGATTCTCCTCGCGAGGTACCGGCGCGCCGCCTCAGGGGGTGCCGGCGGGCGGCTTGACCAGACCCCTCGTCAAGTCAGCGGTGTTCGCGAGCCGGTGCCCCGCATACCTCCTGCGGATCGACTGCCCGACCGACTCGTCGGCGATCTTCTCCTGGAGCTTGATGATCCCGTGCAGGAGCGCTTCCGGCCGCGGTGGGCACCCGGGCACGTAGACGTCCACGGGGATGATGGTGTCGACGCCCTTGGTGACCGAGTACGAGTCCCAGTACGGCCCACCGGAGTTGGAGCAGGCGCCGAAGGAGATGACGTACTTCGGCTCGGGCATCTGGTCGTAGAGGCGGCGGATCGCCGGAGCCATCTTGTCGGTGACGGTGCCGGAGACGACCATCAGGTCGGCCTGCCGCGGACCGGGCGCGAACGGGATGACGCCGAGGCGGATGAAGTCGTGCCGGGCCATCGAGGCGGCGATGAACTCGATGGCGCAGCAGGCGAGTCCGAAGTTGAACACCCACAGCGAGTAGCGCCGGCCCCAGTTGAGCACGACCTTCAGCGGAGTGGGTGCGTGCTCGGCGACCGGTCCGACCCGCGGCATCCCCAGTGCGGTCCGCATCAGATCCACCTCAGCAGACCGCGGCGAGCGGCGTGCACGAGACCGAGCAGGACGATACCGATGAAGACGGCGATCTCCACAAGCGAGGCCACACCCAGGTCCGGGGAGGAGAGCACGAAGGCCCAGGGGAACAGATAGACGGCGTCGACCGCGAAGATGACGTAGAGGAACGCGAAGATGAAGTAGCGGACCTGCGTCTGGGCCCAGCCACCCCCGACCGGGTCGACGCCGGACTCGTAGGTCGTCAGGGTCACCGGCCGTCCCACCGTGGGCGCGACCAGCGAGCGCACGGCCATCGCCACGACGAAGAGCAGCACCCCCGCGAGGGTCACCGACGCGACGATCACGTAGCCCGACACGCTGGTCAGCCTAACGTCTGTGGCCCCCCGTAGCCTGGATCCATGACCACCGCTGACTCTCAGGCGCCGACGTATGCGCTGCTCACCTTCGAGGAGTGCGGCGCCGGGATCGGGGCCGCGGCCACGGTCCTCCGCGCCAATGCAACGAGCTCTGGCCTGCAGGCGCCGGTCCCGACCTGCCCGGGCTGGACCGTCACCGACCTCGTCGCCCACCAGGGCATGGTGCACCGCTGGTGCGCCGACACGCTGCGCGGGGAGCGACACGACGCGGCCGAGCACCTCGCCGAGGGGCTGGCGAGCACCGACCTGCTGCAGTGGTTCGACGACGGCGCGACCGCACTCCTCGACGTCATGTCCAAGACACCGGACACGTGGGAAGGATTCTTCTTCCTCGACACTGCACCCCACCCGCGCGACGGCTGGGCGCGGCGGCAGTGCCACGAGACGACGATCCACGCCGTCGACGCGATGAGCGCCAGGCTCGGCCGGCCCCCTCGCGCCGAGGAGGTGTGGTTCTCCTCCGAGCTCGCCACCGACGGGATCGACGAGCTCGTCGTCGGCTTCGGATCGCGCAGCAGGTCGCCGCTGCGATCCCGTGAGCCGGTGGAGCTGGAGATCCGCACGACCGACACCGGTGCGGTGTGGACCGTGCACGTCCACGCCGAGGACCCACCGCGCGTGGAGCGCCGAGTGGCACGTGCGCCGGACGCGAGGTGGTCGGGCAGGGCACGCGACCTCTACCTCGGGGTCTGGAACCGGATCGAGCCGAGCGAGCCCGACCGACCGGATGACCGCATACAGACTGAGGTGGTGACGCCGGCCGGCGCCGGGACGCGAGAGCTCTGGCGCGAGCTGATGCAGGTGAGGTGGTCATGAGCAAGGACCAGACGGTGGTCCGGATCCCCCCGGACGACCACCACCGGGACGTGACGGGGGGTGCGCTCCGGGCCGGCGTGTTCGGTGCGATGGACGGTCTCGTCTCGAACTTCTCGCTCGTCGCAGGCGTGATCGGCGCGGGTCTGTCCTCGCGCAACGTGATCCTCACCGGTCTTGCCGGTCTCGCGGCCGGTGCGTTCTCGATGGCTGCGGGTGAGTACACGAGCGTGGCCTCACAGACCGAGGCGACCGAGGCCGAGATCGCCAAGGAGAAGATCGAGCTCGCGCGCAACCCCGTCGGCGAGGCAGCCGAGCTGGCGCAGATCTACGAGGGCTACGGCATGTCCCCGGAGACCGCTGCCGAGGCCGCCCGACAGATCACCGAGCACCCCGAGCACAACTGGCGGGTGCACGCCCGCGAGGAGCTGGGCGTCGACCCCGACGACCTTCCCTCACCGTGGGTGGCGGCGGGCTCGAGCTTCCTCTTCTTCACCCTCGGCGCACTCATCCCCCTTCTGCCGCTCTTCCTCGGTCAGGGGTCGGTCTGGGCGGTCTCGCTCGTATCCGCGGTGGGCCTGTTCGCCTCCGGCGCCGTCGTGGCCCGGCTGACCACGCGTCCCTGGTGGTACGGCGGAGCGCGTCAGCTCATCCTCGGACTGGTCGCGGCCGCTGCGACCTACGGGTTGGGATCCCTCGTGGGAGGGATCTGAGGCCCGTCGGTCCAGCGCTCCGACACCGCTCTGCTCCCGGTCCACCGGGTGTCGGTGGGCCGGGCTAGGGTCGCATCGTGACCTTGTTCGTGCACCGCGCGACGAGCACCGATGTGCTCGCCGACGGCCTCGCCGAGCTCCTCGCGGATCCGCTGCCGGATCCCTTCGCTGAGGACGTTGTCGCCGTGCCCACGAAGGGGGTCGAGCGGTGGCTGGCCCAGCGTCTGTCGCACCGGCTGGGCGCCGGCTCACCGCTCGCAGGGGTCACCCGCTCGGACGGAGTATGCGCTGGTGTCCGCTTCCTGAACCCGCACTCCCTCGTCGCGATGGTGCTCGGCATCGAGAACGGCGATCCGTGGCATCCCGACCAGCTCGCCTGGCCGGTGCTGCGGGCCATCGACGACTCCCTCGACGAGCCCTGGGCGACCACCCTTGCCGATCACCTCGGCCATCGCCTACCCCCCGAGCTCGCCCCGGAACGTGCAGCCGTCGAGGCCGAGTTGCGTGGGGGACGCCGCTTCGCGGTGGCGCGGCGCCTGGCGGGCCTGTTCAGCGAGTACGCGTCCCAACGGCCGGCTCTCTTGACCGACTGGCGACTCGGCGGACAGGGGAACGGACTGGGTGACGAGATCGACGAGGACCTCGCGTGGCAGCCGCACCTGTGGCGACGGGTGCTCGACATCGTGCGAGAGACGCACGGCGAGATCCCAGCACCGGACGAGCGCCAGTCACGGGTCGTCGCAGCGCTGCGGGCCGGTGGTTCGGAGGGTGATGCGGCTGACGGCATGCACGCCGGTGACTCCGCGCCGCTCAGGCTCGCGCACCTCACCCTTCCCGGGCGGCTGTCCCTCTTCGGCCACACCCGCATCGCCCGCTCGGAGATCGAGGTCATCGACGCCCTGGCCGAGCACCGGGACGTGCACCTGTGGCTTCCGCAGGCCTCGCCCGCAGGCTGGGACCGGCTGGCGGACGCCACCCGGTTCGGACCGGTACGACGTAGCGACGACGACTCCGGCCTGCTCGTCGAGCACCCCCTCCTCGCCAGTCTCGGCCGGGATGCCCGGGAGCTGCAGCGCACCCTCGCCCTCGCGGGACCCCGAGAATCGGTCGTGCTCGCGCGCGGGCCTGAGTGCGCGCCTCGCGCCGAAGCGACCACGCTGCTGAGTCTGCTCCAGTCCGACATCGCTGCGGACCGCGCGCCGGAAGAGGAGGACCGGGCCACGCGGATCATCCCGGCGCACGACCGCAGCGTCCAGATCCACGCCTGTCACGGCCGGGCCCGCCAGGTGGAGGTGCTCCGCGACGTCCTCGCCGACCTGCTCCAGCAGGACCCGACCCTCGAACCCCGCGACATCCTCGTCATGTGCCCTGACGTCGAGACCTTCGCCCCGCTCATCCACGCGTCCTTCGGCATGGGTGGAGTCGTCATGATGGATGGCCGCTCCGCCGGACAGGGCTCGAACAAGACCGCAGCCCACCCTGCCCACACCTTCCGGGTGCGGATCGCGGACCGGGCGCCCACGCATACGAACCCGGTGCTCATGCTCGCCGACCGCCTCGTCCTGCTCGCCGGCGGCCGCCTGACCGCCAGTGAGGTCCTCGACCTCGCGAGGAGCGCACCCGTCCGGCGACGCTTCGGTCTGCACGACGACGATCTCGACCGCCTCACGGACTGGATCGCTGCTGTGGTGATCCGGTGGGGACTCGATGCCGAGCACCGCGAGGCGTACCGCCTCCGCGACCTCACCCAGAACACCTGGCGCGCCGGACTGGACCGCATCCTCGTGGGCGCCGCCATCGACGGCGAGGACGTCGACCACGTCGGGACCACCCTCGGCCTCGATGACCTCGACAGCGGCGACATCGACCTCGCCGGACGGCTGGCCGAGCTCGTCGCCCGGCTCGGGGCCACCATCGAGGCGATGCACGAGGCCGTCACCGCGAAGGATTGGGTCGAGGTGCTTCGCGAGGGGGTCCTCGGGCTGGCCGACGTGCCGCGCCGGGATACCTGGCAGATCGCCCAGCTCGAGCACGAGCTGGCGCGGATGGGTGCGGCTGCCGAGGCTGCGGGCGGAGTCGCTCTGGCGCTGAGCGATGTGCATGCCCTGCTGTCCGGGCGAGGGGCCGGCAGGGCCACCCGGTCCAACTTCCGCACCGGAGCACTCACGGTGTGCACGATGGTGCCGATGCGCTCCGTGCCGCACCGCGTGGTCGCTCTCATCGGCCTTGATGACGGCGTCTTCCCGCGCACGACGGTGCCCGACGGCGACGACGTCCTGGCGCGGCAGCCGGTCACGGGCGAGCGGGATCCGCGTAGCGAGGACCGCCAGCTCTTCCTCGACGCCCTCATGTCCGCCGGGGAGACCGTTGTCATCACCTATGCCGGCTTCGACGAGTACACCGGCCAGGAACGCCCACCTGCCGTACCCCTCGGCGAGCTCGTCGATGCGCTGCACCGCACTGCCTCCGGCCCCGGTCTGGACCGATTGCTCACCGCGCACCCTCTCCAGCCCTTCGATGCCCGCAACCTCGGCGCGGCACCCGCGGACACCACTCCCCTGCTCCCCGACGACCGACCGTTCAGCTACGACCCAGCTGCTCTGCGGGCCGCCCGCGAGGCGCTGGGCGAGCGCGAGCCGCGCCGAACCCCTGCTGACGCACGGCTGGGGCCGAGCCCCGAGCCCGAGGTGGACCTCGCAGACCTGACGACGTTCTTCCACAACCCGGCCAGGGCATATCTGCGGAACCGGCTCGGCCTGATCCTGCCCGAGGAGCCCGAGGAGCAGAGCGAGGGCATCCCGATCGAGCTCGACGGGTTAGCGGAGTGGACCATCGGCGAGCGGGTGCTGCAATCCGTTCTCGCCGGCCGCGATGTCGAAGGGGTCTGCAACGCCGAGCTCTGGCGTGGGGAGCTGCCGCCGCATGCGCTCGGCTGGACGAAGCTCACCGAAATCGTCAAGGAGGTGCAGGACCTCACCCGGATCGTCTGGCGTGAGGCCCGCATGGGAGGCCCTGGCATCGCGCTGCCGCGCGAGGTGATTGACCTCGATGTCGCGCTGCCCAGTGGCCGGCGCCTCATCGGCACCGTGACGGACGTCGTGGGACACAAGGTCATCCGGGCGACCTACTCCAACCTCGGCCCCAAGCACCGTCTGACCTCGTGGATCACGGCGCTCGCGCTGGCGGCCCAGGGCGCGCCGCACACCAGTCACGTCGTGGCCAGGCACCGCGAGTACGGCCGACGCAAGCGCGTCCTCCTCTCCCACGGTGGTATCGCGCGGGAGGAAGCGCTCGAGCTTCTCGACCGGCTCGTCGACCTCCGCGACCGAGGTCTGTGCGAGCCGATCCCGCTGCCGCTGAAGACCTCCGCAGCCTGGGCCCAGCGTTATCTCCGTGACGGTGACCAGGGAGACGCCACCACCCGAGCCGCCGGGGAGTGGGTGAGCGACAGGAACCGCGGCTTCCGGAAGGAGCAGGAGGATCCGAGCCACGCCTTCGTCTACGGCGGAGGCGACGTCCCCCTCGAGCGGATTCTCGGAACGCCCGCCGACGACGAATGCTGGGACCCACAGATCACGTCCCGGCTCGGTCAGCTCGCCGTACGGGTCTGGAGACCTCTGATCGAGGGCGAGCACGAGAGGCGTGCCTTCTCATGACCGGCACCGTCCCCGCAGCCCTCCCGATGGCAAACTTCGACATCACCGGCCCACTACCCACCGGCACCGTGCTGCTCGAGGCGAGCGCGGGGACCGGTAAGACCTGGACGATCGCGGCACTCGTCACCCGCTACGTCGCCGAGGGCGTCGTCACCCTCCCGCAGATGCTCATCGTCACCTTCGGCCGCAGTGCCAGCGAGGAGCTCCGGGCGCGCGTGCGGGAGCAGCTGGTCGTCGCCGAGCGGGAGCTGGCCGCGGCGGTCGCCGGCCGTCCACCTGAGCCGGATGACGCTCTCATCGCCCTGCTCACGGACGCGCCGTTGGAGGAGCTCCGTCATCGTCATCGGCGGATCCGGGCTGCTCTCACGCACTTCGACGCGGCGACGATCGCCACGACCCACCAGTTCTGCCACCAGGTCCTGCGCAGCCTCGGGGTCGCAGGCGCCACTGACTCGGGCGCCACGCTCGTCGAGGAGGTCGAGGACCTCCTCGTTGAGGTGGTCGACGACCTCTACCTGCGCGGCTTCGGCCGCGACGACAGGGCGCCGGTCTTCTCCCGGAAAGAGGCGATGACCATCGCCCGCGCTGCGGTCGGGGACGTCCATGCCGAGCTGCGGCCGACCGCCGCCGAGCACCGGAGCCCTGCGGACCGACGGGTGGGCTTCGCCCGGGCGGTGCGGGAGGAGATCGACGTCCGGAAGCGGCGACTCCAGGTCATGCACTACAACGACCTGCTCACCCAGCTGGCCGATGCTCTCGAGGACGAGGACTCACCGGCCAGGGTGCGGATGCGGCAGCGGTGGCAGGTGGTTCTCGTCGACGAGTTCCAGGACACCGACCCGATCCAGTGGCGGGTGCTCGACCGGGCCTTCTCCGGCCACGCCCATGCGATGGTCCTCATCGGTGATCCGAAGCAGGCCATCTACGCCTTCCGCGGCGGCGATGTCGTCACCTATCTCGCCGCTGCGGCCACCGCGGACGACCGCCGCACCCTGCCCCGCAACTACCGGTCCGACGCCCCGCTCGTCGATGCGCTCGGCGTGCTCCTCGGCGGGGCCCAGCTCGGTGACCCGCAGATCGTCGTCCACCCGGTCTCGCCCCACCGCCGCGAGTGGCGTCTCGCAGGGGGTCGCATCCAGGCGCCTATCCGACTGCGGCAGGTCCTGAGCGAGGAACACCTCGGAGGTGACGACAGGATCGGTCGGGTGCGTGCGCACGTTGCCTCCGACCTCGCAGCCGACATCGCCGCCCTGCTCGCCTCCGATGCCACCTTCTGCGGGCGACCGATCCAGGCCAGGGACATCGCGGTCCTCGCCCACCGGGGGGAAGACCTGCGCCAGGCCCAGGCTCGGCTGCGAGCCCTCGGCATTCCGGCGATCGTGGGCGGCGGGGACAGCGTGCTGCTCAGCAGAGCCGCCAAGGACTGGTTGACCCTGCTCGAGGCCCTGGTCGCACCGCACCGATCAGCCCGGACCCGCGCCGCAGCCCTCACCGACCTCCTCGGATACGACGTCGAGTCACTCGACACCTCGGCGACGGACGGGCGGGTCGAGGCCCTCGACGACGAGCTCGCACAGCGCTGTCGGGACCTGGCCGCGATCTATGCGCGGCAGGGCATCGCCGGGGTGTTCGAGGATCTCGCGGCACGCGGCCTGGCGGCGCGGCTCCTGCATCAGGTCGGCGGGGAGCGCTCGATCACAGACCTGCAACACGTCGCGCAGCTCCTCCACGAGGCCGGCCGCCGCGACAACCTCGGGCTGGCGTCCTTGCTCACCTGGCTGCGCGCGGCCATGGCCGAGGATGCTCCACGCTCCAGCGGCACCCGCTCGCGCAGGCTGGACAGCGACGCCGCAGCCGTCCAGCTCGTCACGATCCACGGGAGCAAGGGCCTGCAGTACCCGATCGTGTACCTGCCCGCGCTGATGTCCCGCTTCGTGCCCAAGGCTCCGGAGGTGCCGCTCTATCACGAAGCGCCCCCTGAACGAGTGCGCTGCATCGACGTCGCCGGCGATCTTCCGTCGAATCCGACCTGGCACGACGCTGTTCAGATGTGGCGGACCGAGGAGGCCGGCGAGTCTCTCAGGCTTCTCTATGTGGCGATGACCAGGGCCCAGTCCCAGGTCGTCACGTGGTGGGCGAGGAGCGAGAGGAACACTCCGGCCTCAGCCCTCCACCGCCTGCTCTTCGGACGTAGTCCCGGCGCTCAGGGCGCCGATGCCGGGGCAGTCCCCGACCGGGTGCCTCTCCCTGCTGATGACGCGGCGGCAGCAGCGGTGCTGCGGGCGTGGGCGGACGCCGGAGCCTTCGCGCTCGAGCGGGCGGACCTCGCTCAAGAACGTCCCTCCGCTCCGACTCCTCCCCCACCCCGACTCGGCATGGCCGCGTGGACGCGCCGAATCGACGAGGCCTGGCGCCGCACGTCCTACACCGCCCTCTCGACGCCCCCCGAGACGCACACGACCGGAGCCGCAGACGGTATGCGCGCGACAGCCGGTGCAGACGTCGCCTTCGGCGGCGGCGGGGTCGGGACGACTCTCGTGGACAGTGAACCGGAGGTCGTTCCTCGAGCGGATGAGCCGGAGCTGCCGGAGCTGGTCACGCCCGAGCGTCCCGGCCTACCCGGCCTCGAGCTCGACGACCTCGGGGTCACTGTCCCGGGAGCGGACACACCCTCGCCCATGGCGGACCTGCCCGTCGGTGCCACCTTCGGATCGCTCGTCCACGCCGTGCTCGAGCACGCCGACCCGAAGGCCACCGACCTGCGCGCCGAGCTCCTCGACCACATCCGGGAGCAGCTGGTCGAGTGGCCGGTCGAGGACCTGGACATCGATCTGCTCGCCGACGCCCTTGTTGCAGTGTGCGATACGCCTCTCGGTCCGCTAGCCGGTTCGACCACCCTCCGGCAGATCGGCCTCCCGGACCGCTTGAGCGAGCTCTCCTTCGAGCTGCCGCTCTCTGGCGGTGACGAGCAGCAGGCAGGCGCTCTCGCCGGCCCCGAGGTCACTCTCGGCGACCTGGCTCCGCTGCTCCACGCATACCTCGCGACGGGCGATCCGGTGCGCAGCTGGGGCGATGTCCTCCGCGCCAGTCCGGACCTTGCTGCCCAGCCGCTGCGTGGGTATCTCACCGGCTCCATCGACGTCGTGCTGCGGACCGGCGGGCGCTACCTCGTCGTCGACTACAAGACGAACTGGCTGGGGCCGATCGACGAACCCCTGACCGCCGCGAGCTACCGACCCGAGCTGTTGGCGGCGGCGATGAGCCACTCGTCCTACCCGCTCCAGGCGGTTCTGTATGCGGTCGTCGCGCACCGTTTCCTCCGCTGGCGACTGCCTGGCTACGATCCGCAGGAGCACCTCGGCGGAGTGCTCTATCTCTATGTGCGTGGGATGTGCGGACCGGACACCCCTGTCCTCGACGGTCACCCGTGCGGCGTGTTCTCCTGGCGCCCACCGGTCACGCTGGTCGAGGCGATCTCGGACCTGTTGGACGGTCGGGTCAACGAGGTGACGGGGCGATGATCCTGGAGACCTTCGAGCCCATTGGGAATCACGACCGACGGCGTGCTGTCGAGGCGGAGGGTATGCTCGCGTCGCTCAACGCCGCGGGTGTCCTGACTGCCGCTGATATCCATGTAGCCCGCACTCTCGCTCGAGCCGCTGAAGAGCGGGACTCTCTGGCCGTGCTGGCCGCGACCTTCGCGACCCGGGCGCTGCGATCAGGATCCGTGGCCGTCGACCTGTCGCAGCTGCCCGAGACGATCCGTGGGGCCGTGCCCGACGACGACTGGCCCGACCCTGACGAGTGGCTCGAGCGGGTCGGCTCGAGCCGCCTGGTCGCCGAGCGGGCCCTCGTGGTGGACCAGGGACTGGTGTATCTCCAGCGCTATCACCACCAGGAGGTCCAGGTCGTCGAAGACCTGCGGGCTCGGGCGGAGCTCGGGCCGCCTGCGGTCGATGCGTCCGTCCTTGCGGCGGGGCTCGCGCGGATCTTCCCCGGGGACGGCTACGCCGAGCAACGTGCTGCCGCCGAAGTCGTCGCGCGGTCGCGGACGAGCGTGATCACCGGCGGACCGGGCACGGGGAAGACGACGACCGTGGCCGGCGTCCTGGCCTTGCTGGCCGAGCAGGCCGCCGCCGCTGGGGAGCGACCGCTGCGGGTCGGGCTCGCGGCTCCGACCGGCAAGGCGGCGGCCCGGATGAAGGCAGCCGTCGCCGGCGCCCTCAGCGAGATCCTCGAGCGCACAACGGATCCCGCGACGCGACGGATCATCGAGCCGCTGGCCGAGGTGGAGCCGAGGACGTTGCACCGGCTGCTGGGGGCGCGCTACGACAGCCGTACCCGGTTCAAGCACAACCGGAACAACCGTCTCCCGCACGACGTCGTCCTCGTGGATGAGGCTTCGATGGTCTCTCTGACCCACATGGCGCGGCTGCTCGAGGCGCTGCGTCCCTCGGCCCGGCTCATCCTCGTCGGCGACGCGGACCAGCTGGTCTCGGTCGACGCCGGTGCAGTCCTCGCCGACCTCGTCGCGGGGGTCGAGGAAGGGTCGCACGGTGCGGGTGAGCCCCTCGTCGCCCTCACCCGGCTGCGCACGGTGCACCGCTTCGGGGAGACCATCGGCGCACTGGCCGAGGCCCTGCGTGTCGGAGACGCGGACAAGGTCGTGGACGCTCTCAGTGCCGGCAGCGACGAGGTCGAGTGGATCCGTGACGTCGACCCAGGCGTGGCGCTGCGACCCGTCCTCACTCGCCACGCCCTGGCGATCCTCCGCGCGGCACAGGCCGGGGACGCGTCGACTGCCATGGCGGCGCTCGGTGCGCACCGACTCCTCTGTGCCCACCGCGACGGTCCGTACGGGGTGCACACCTGGAACCGCTACACCGAGACCTGGCTGGCTGAAGAGACCGGCCTGACGTTCTACGACCCGATGTACGTCGGCCGTCCTCTCCTCGTCACCGCGAATGACTACGCGACCGGCGTGCTTAACGGCGACACGGGTGTGATCGTCGCGTCATCCACGCCGGCCGGCGTACCCGTGCGGATGGCGGTTATCGACGGGGCCACCGGCGCCCAGCGGTTCGCTCCCAGCCGGTTGGGTGAGATCGAGACGATGCACGCGATGACCATCCACAAGGCGCAGGGCAGCCAGGCAGCCGAGATCACCGTGCTCCTGCCCGATGAGGAGTCACGGTTGCTCACGCGCGAGCTGTTCTACACCGCGGTGACCCGGGCCGAGTCACGGGTGCGCGTCGTCGGGAGCGAGAGCGTCATCCGGGCAGCGGTGGAGCGTCGGGTCGTTCGAGCCAGCGGGTTGCGCCAGAGGCTGACCGCGGGCCAGTAGGGACGATCCGAGGGCTGACGCCCGGAGCCTCATTGTGATTGGCTGCCGTTATGGGCTGGCGCACCGAACCGGTAACCCAGGATCGCTTCGAGGACCTCGCCGACGTCATCAACCCGAAGCGCAATCCCAAACACTGTTGGTGTCTCTCGCCCCGCCTCGGCGCACGCCAGATCGAGGAACTGGGTGGAGGTGACCGCGAGGCAGCGATGCGCGCGCTGTGCGCCCGCGAGATCCCGCCCGGCGTGGTGACCTACCACGACGACGTTCCCGTCGGGTGGTGCCACATCTCGCCCCGATCGGACATCCCGCGCCTGGTGCGCTCCGCACTCATCACGCCGGTGGATGACGTTCCCGTGTGGAGCATCCTCTGCGTCGTCGTCCGCGTCGGGCACCGGCGCCAAGGGGTGACCAACCGTCTCATCGAGGGAGCTGTCACCTGGGCGCGCGCCAACGGTGCCCCGGTGGTGGAGGCCTATCCAGTCGACCCACCGGGCCGGATGGATGGCGCCATGGCCTACGTCGGCACACGACAGATGTTCGAACGGGCAGGCTTCGACGTCGTCGGCGTGACCAAGGCCCAGTCCAACCGCTTGCCCCGACTCGTCATGCGCCGGGTGCTCGCAGACTGATGGCCGCAGTGCGAACGTCCGTGGGACTGGGTGAGCTCTGATGAGCCACTCAGGGCCTTCCCGATCCGGGTTCTCTGCCCGCCATGTGGTCGTCGAGGGAGTCGTCGTCCGGGGCCATGGCGTTGCTTCCGGCGTGAGTCCCTCGACGCCGTACCCCGACGGGACGATCACCCTCCAGCTGCCGCACTTCGCCGCCCGGGGGCTCGACCTGTCGGGGTTCCACCTCGCCACGATCAACGTCGACATCTCTCCGCGCAGGTTCTCGCTCCGCCGACCCACCCACACGTTTCCCGACGTGCACTGGACGGACCGGCATGGTCCCGAGACGTTTTCCTTCGCCCGGTGCCGGTTGACCCGCGTCGGCGGTCGAGCAGTTGCTGGCGCCAGGGAAGGCTCCAACTCTGAGGATCGGCGCGAGGAACTCACCTCTGACGAAGGCTCATTCGAGGGGTGGATCTACTACCCCCACCCCGAGACGAAGCCCATGCATGACCAACCTCCAACCGTTCTCGAGCTACTCATGCCTGTTGTGCCTGACCTCGACTACGGAGACTCCGTGACCCTCGCGCTGGACCCGGAGGAGGTCTTCATCGACCACGGGATGTGAACACCGCACAGCAACAATCGAGTTCACCCCACGCGTTCAGTTGAGAAGCCGAGCGGCAAGGCTGCCGGCCGTCGTGCCCTGGATCTCGCTGACACATCACTCGCGCTGACGCCCGTCCCGGCGCCGAGCCATGCGGCGGCCCACTGACATCGAGAGCGGCCTAGAAGGGTGGTCCTCCGGCGGCGAGGTAGGCGAGGTAGGCGGCACGTCGGCGGTGGCGTTTGCTGGGCCGGTAGCGGATCTTGAGGTGCCGGTGCCTGGCCCGGAGGTCTGAGA
>JAAYCP010000006.1 GCA_012729695.1 Actinomycetales bacterium
CGCGGCATCCCGCACCACCTCCTCGACGTGCTCGAGGTCACCGAGGAGTCGAGCGTCGCCGCCTACCAGCGCGACGCGCGCGAGGTGATGGACGCGATCAAGGCGGCCGGACACATACCTCTGCTCGTGGGTGGCTCCGGGCTCTATGTGCGGGCCGCACTCGACCGGCTCGAGATCCCGCCGACCGACCCGGCGGTTCGCGCGGAGTACCAGGAGCTGCTCGACGAGCTCGGGGTCGAGCGGCTGTATGCGCTGCTCCGGGAGCGCGATCCCGCCGCTGCCGCAGCGATCGAGCCGCGCAACGGCCGGCGCATCGTGCGCGCTCTCGAGGTCATCGAGCTGACCGGTCGGCCGTTCTCGGCGAGCATGCCGCGACGTGAGTACGCCGCGCCCGCGCTGCAGATCGGTCTGCGGGCCGAGCGGCCCACCCTGGACGCCCGGATCGACGCGCGCGTGGAGCGGATGTGGGCAGCCGGACTCCTCGATGAGGTGCGCGCACTCCTCCCCCTCGGCCTGCGGGACGGCCCGACGGCCTCCCGCGCGATCGGCTACGAGCAGGCCCTCGCGCAGCTCGACGGGCGCCTGACGCAGGAGGAGGCGATCACGGCAACTCAGACGGCGACGAGACGGTATGTGCGGCGCCAGGAGTCCTGGTTCGGCGCCGACCCGCGGGTCCAGTGGTTCGAGTCGGGGTCGGCCGGTCTCGTCGACCGGGTGCTGGACGCGGTCCTGGCTGTCGTCACGAGCGAGGCCCACCATCCTGGACAATGGGCCCATGACTGACGTGCACTTCGTCAAGGGGCACGGGACCGAGAACGACTTCGTCCTCGTCCCGGACCTCGAGGCCATCCACCCTCTCACCCCGGAGCAGGTGGTGCGGCTTGCCGACCGGCGCTCGGGGATCGGGGGCGACGGTGTCATCCGGATCGCGCCGACAGAGTCCTCCAGCGACGACTTCGTGCGTCAGCAGGCCTCATCCGCAACGTTTTTCATGGACTACCGCAATGCTGACGGCAGCGTCGCCGAGATGTGCGGCAACGGGGTCAGGGTGATCGCGGCCTACCTCCGCGAGCACGGGCTCGAGACCGCGGACACCTTCAGCGTCGCGACCCGTGGCGGGATCAAGGACGTGCGCGTCACCGATGACGGCTTCGCGGTGGGGATGGGTCCGTGGCGGTTCACCGATCCTGGTGCGGCGAAGGACTTCGGCCACGACACGCTCGTCCACGTCGACGGCCACGGACCGTTCTCAGCCGTCTCCTTGGACCTCGGCAACCCGCACACCGTCGTCGCGCTGCCCCCCGACAGCGACCTCGACGACCTCGACCTCAGTCATCCGCCGGTGCTCAATCCGGTGGCGCCCAACGGGTCCAACGTCGAGCTCGTCCGTCCTCTCGGCCCGGGACACATCAGGATGCGCGTGCACGAGCGCGGCGTCGGTGAGACGCGGTCCTGCGGGACCGGCGCCTGCGCGGCCGCCCTGGCGACGAGCTTCTGGGCGACCGGACAGGTGGAGGACCACGACGAGTGGATCGTCGACGTGCCCGGTGGACGCCTGCGGGTGCGTGCCCTGCCCGGCCAGCACGTCGAGCTCTCCGGGCCGGCCGTTCTGGTGGCTGAAGGCACCTTCTGGCTCTGAGGTGGGTTCGCGGAGGTCACTGCGGGCGCGCGCGAGCCGTGGAGTGAGCCCGGTTCGCACCTCTTCGGAAGAACACCACCGGTGCGCCGGCGTCGCAACTCTGAGTCTCCCGGCACCTGCCCCCGGCACCTGTCTGTCGGCACCTGGAGACCGCCCTGGAGCGGCAGAACGCCGCCTCCCGGGCGAGAGGAGGCGGCGCTGCGTGGACCGCTGACCGGGTCCCTTCGTGAGGTCAGCAGTCAGTGCTCGCGTGCGGTGCGGTCGAACGCGAGCGCAGCCAGCGCCAGTGCGCCGACGAGGAGGCCGAAGTCGCGCAGGGCGACGTCGAAGTACTCACCCATCGTCACGAGGTTGACGATGATGCCGCCGAGCCAGGCGGCGACGAGGAGTGCGCCGTAGCGCGGGATCACGGCGACAACGATGCCGGCGACGATCTCGATGACACCGACGATGATCATCGCCTGACGGGCGGTGCCCGGAACGATGTTGTCGATCCAGGGAGCGAGGTAGGCCTCCCACTGGGTCATCAGATTGAAGAACTTGTCGAGCCCGAACAGGATCGGTGCCACGACGAAGACAGTGCGCAGCAGGACATACGCGCGATCTGCGCCCGTGGTCCCGATGAGGGAGTCGGGAGACTTCAGGGTGGACGTTGCCATGGCATTTCCCTTCCGATGCGGGTGGCGGGACCTTCGAGGTGATGGACCCGTCCTGGTGCGGCCTTTCATGGGTGAGTGTCGCCAGGGCATCGATGTCTTACCTGGGCGCCCATTCACGGCCCCATCCACGCCGTCTCACCGACGTCGTGCGCCGACTGCCCATCTGCATCCGCACACACCGGCGGGGCGGCCATCCGAGAAGGGTCCGACCACCTGGACGCCAAGACCGTGCCGGAGGTAAGACGCCCATTCACCTCCGACACCAACAGGTCATGAAGCTTCACGAGCGTCACGACCAGGGTCTGCGGGTCCGCCAGGAACCAGGAGAAGCAATCAGGTGGCGGCAACGCAGCCTCCTCGAGGCGGAGTTCCCCGCCGACCTGGCGGCCACCGTGGCAGCCGACCTGCGGCTCGACCTGCACAGCGTGCTGGAGCTGGTCGATCGCGGGTGTCCCCCTGAGCTGGCGATCCGGATCCTGACCCCCCTGCCCGACGAGGTGGGATCATGACGCTCATGCAGCCGGTCACCTCGGCGACGGAGCAGCCGTCGGACGAGTCCTGGGTCGCGGACCTCACCGATCCCGGACCGAGCGGCCTGGCCGCGCAGCGGACCCTCCACGACCTCCTGCTGAGGGCAGCTCGACTCCAGGTGTGGCGGCTGCGTCACCAGCTCCCCGGCGCCGGGTCGGTGGACCTGGAGGATCTCGCTCAGCAGGCCGCAGACGATGCCCTCATGGCAGTGCTCAGCAAGCTCGACACCTTCGAGGGGCGCAGCCGGTTCACCACGTGGGTCTACAAGTTCGGGATCCTCCACGCCGGTGTCGCTGTCCGTCGGCAGGCCTGGAGGCACCGTGAGGTGCCGCTGTTCGACTCGATCCACTCGCCCGACCCGGGCTCCACCCCGGAGGCCTACGCAGAGAGCAGCGACCTGCTGCGGGCCGTCGAGGCCGCGATCACTCACGACCTCACGTCACATCAGCGGCGGGTAGCCCTGGCGCTCCTCGTCGACCACGTGCCCATCGACGTGCTCGCCGAACGGCTCAGCACCAGTCGCAACGCGCTCTACAAGACACTGCACGACGCACGTCAGCGCCTCCGCGAGAGCCTCTGCGCCAGCGGCCACCTCGACCCCGCCCCCCACCGGAGTACGCCATGACCAGACCGCACTCCCCCATCACGGACAACTACCTCGCTGGCCTGCTGCTCGACACCAGCCCGTATCTCTCGTGCGACGAGTGCTTCGAGAACATGGACATCTATGTCGAGAAGATCATCGCCGACCCGGAGCATCAGGACGTCCCCATGCAGGTGCACCTCGCGGGGTGCCCCGCCTGCGCTGAGGAGGCCGACACCCTCGTCGAGCTGCTGACCTCCGAGCCGGCCTAGAGCAGGGCTAGAGCGAGCAGGCGGAGGCGACCGGGGCGACGAGCTTCGGCGCCCCGATGGAGGGCATCCCGAGCGAGACCGCGGGCTTGCCCGGCACGTCGGCGTCCTGGAGCGCCGCCCAGGCGTCGCCGCCGCGGGTCCGGCGCACCGCATACGTCCCGCCGGTCAGAGCCGCGTCCGCAACGAGGTGATGGGGAGCGCCGTAGGTGACCCCGACCGTCACGAGATCGCCGGGCCGGGCGCGCTCGGCACCCTCGGGCACTGCGAAGTGGACGAGCCGGTTGTCGCGGGCACGACCGGACATGCGCGCGGTCGCGCTGTCCTTGCGACCCTCGGACGGGGCCACCAGGACCTCGACCTCGCGCCCCTCGAGACGCCGGTTCTCTGCCCAGGAGATCTCCTCCTGCAGGGCGATGAGGCGGTCGAAGCGCTCCTGGACGACGGCCTTGGGGACCTGGTTCTCCATGGTCGCGGCCGGGGTGCCAGGGCGGATGGAGTACTGGAACGTGAAGGCGCTCGAGAACCGTGACGCGGCCACGACATCGAGGGTGCCCTGGAAGTCCTCCTCGGTCTCACCGGGGAAGCCGACGATGATGTCGGTCGTGATCGCGGCCTCCGGCATCGCGGCGCGCACCCGGTCGATGATGCCGAGGAACTTGGCAGACCGGTAGGAGCG
>JAAYCP010000063.1 GCA_012729695.1 Actinomycetales bacterium
ACGACGCAGCCCTCGCACGGATCCGCGCGCTCCCCTGATAGGCAAGCACCGCGAAGGGTGGGGATCCGTCGAAAGGTCCGCCCGACTCGACGGACCCCACCCCGCCGGAAGACGTCCTGGGCAGGAGGCAGGGCCCCTAGTACCGCTGAGGCACGAAGGTCTGCTCGTGCATCGGCGGGCGGACGTAGGCGATCTGCTTCATCTCCGGCAGCTCGACGATGTCCGGTGAGACGTCCTCGTAGTCGATCTGGCTCAACAGGTGCGAGATGCAGTTGAGCCGCGCGGCACGCTTGTCGTCCGAGGGGACGACCCACCACGGCGCCTGCTTGATATCGGTGTACTGGAAGGTCGTGTCCTTGGCCATCGAGTAGCGGACATAGAGCTCGTGCTCGGCGAGGTCCATGTCGGAGAGCTTCCAGCGCTTGATCGGCTCACGATTGCGCTCCTCGAACCGCTTGCGCTGCTCCTCGAAGGAGACCGAGAACCAGTACTTGATGACGATGATCCCGCTGCGCACGAGCATCCGCTCGAACTCCGGACACGAGCGCAGGAACTCCTGGTGCTCCTCCTCGGTGCAGTACCCCATGACCCACTCGACGTTGGAGCGGTTATACCAGCTGCGGTCGAAGAGGACCATCTCGCCGGCTGCTGGCAGGTGGGCCGCATACCGCTGGAAGTACCACTGGGTGCGCTCACGCTCGGTCGGCTTGGGGAGCGCGACGACGCGGACGATACGCGAGGACGTGCGCTCGGTGATCGTCTTGATGACCCCGCCCTTGCCGGCCGACCCTCGGCCCTCGAAGATCACCGCCACCTTCAGACCGTGCGTCTGGATCCAGTACTGCAGGAGGACGAGCTGCTCCTGCAGCCGCTCGATCTCGGCCTCGTAGACCGATTTCCTGAGCCTGCCCGAAGCGGTGTAGTTCTCCGGATCCGCGCCAGGCGGGAACAACCTGACGTCGTCGGCACCCTCAGGCGGAGTCGGCATCGACCCGCGCTTGGTCATGTCTGCTCCCCCGGTCGGTCGGTGACTACTCGGCCACCCGGTCGATGACGAGGGGCAGCAGGTCAGGCCGACTGCCCTCGGGACCGATCGTGAAGGCACCGTCGAGGGCCTCGAGAGCGCGCTCGAAGCGTTCCGGGGTGTCGGTGTGCAGCGTGAGCAGCGGCTCGCCACTGCGGACCGTGGCACCGGGCTTGGCGTGCATGACGACGCCGGCCGCGGCCTGCACCGGGTCCTCCTTGCGGGCCCGTCCGGCGCCGAGGCGCCAGGCCGCGAGGCCGACCTGGTATGCGTCGAGCTGGGTGAGCAGGCCATCGGCCGGAGCGAGCACGTCGTGGGTCTCCTTGGCGGTGGGGAGCTCGGCGTCCGGGTCCCCACCCTGCGCCGAGATCATCGCCCGCCACACGTCCATCGCGCGACCGTCGGCAAGTGCGTCGGCAGGGTCGATGTCCTCCTTACCGGCCGCCTTGAGCATCTCGCGCGCCAGCTCGATGGTGAGCTCGACGACGTCCTCCGGCCCGCCGCCCTCGAGCACCTCGACCGACTCACGCACCTCGAGGGCGTTGCCGGCAGTGAGCCCGAGCGGCACCTGCATGTTCGTCAGGAGCGCCACGGTCGTCACCCCGGCGTCGGTGCCGAGTCCGACCATCGTCTCGGCGAGCTCCTTGGCGCTGTCGACGTCCTTCATGAAGGCGCCGCTGCCGACCTTGACGTCGAGGACCAGCGCCCCGGTGCCCTCCGCGATCTTCTTGCTCATGATCGAGCTTGCGATGAGCGGGATGGCCTCGACCGTGCCGGTGACGTCACGAAGGGCATACAGCTTCTTGTCCGCCGGTGCGAGACCGGACCCGGCGGCACAGATCACGGCACCGACCTCCTCGAGCTGGCGCATCATGTCCTCATTGGAGAGCGAGGCCTGCCAGCCCGGGATCGACTCGAGCTTGTCGAGGGTGCCGCCGGTGTGGCCGAGACCGCGACCGGAGAGCTGCGGGACGGCGACGCCGCACGCGGCGACGAGCGGGGCGAGGGGCAGCGTGATCTTGTCGCCCACCCCGCCTGTGGAGTGCTTGTCAGCGGTCGGTCGGGACAGGCCCGAGAAGTCCATCCGCTCGCCGCTGGCGATCATCGCCGCGGTCCACCGGGAGATCTCGGCGCGGTCCATCCCGTTGAGGAGGATGGCCATGGCGAGCGCGGACATCTGCTCGTCGGCGACGACCCCGCGGGTGTATGCGTCGATCACCCAGGCGATCTGCTCGTCACTGAGTCGGCCCTTGTCCCGCTTGGTGCGGATGACCTCGACCGCGTCAAAGCGCTCGCTCATAGTGGCTCCTCGTCGCTCGTCGTGCCTGCTCCTGAGACCTTATCCAGATCGTCGCGCCCGAACGCCTGCGGGAGCACCTCGCTCATCGGGAGGATGCCCTTCGGCGTCATGAGCAGGCAGGTGGCCCCGCCGTTCTCCCACAGCAGCTGCCGGCAGCGCCCGCACGGCATGAGGGCCTGACCGTCCGCACCGATGCAGTACACCGCCACAAGACGCCCGCCGCCGGTGAGGTGCAGCTGGCTGACCATGCCACACTCCGCGCAGAGGCCCACGCCGTAGGAGGCGTTCTCGACGTTGCATCCGGAGACGATCCGGCCGTCGTCGACGAGGCCGGCGACCCCGACGGGGAAGCCCGAGTACGGGCAGTACGCCGCCCGCATCGCCACGACCGCAGCGGCATGCAGGGCATCCCAGTCGACTGTGTCTGCCTCGACTGTGTCTTGATCGACTGTGGGTTTCTGGACGGCGTCGCCGACCGAACCGGACTGCGTCATCGCACTCTCCTTGCCTGCACTGCCCGTCCGTGGGGACGTGCGCTCCTGAGCTGAGACCACCTGACCGACCGCTAGTGGCCTTCTCCCTTGCGGTAGATCTGGCCGTCCGCGGCGGGCATTCGGAGCCGTTGGGCGGCGAACGCCAGGACCAGCAGCGTCGTGATGTGCGGGGTCGCACCGAGCAGCTCGCCTGGGATGGTGTCGGTGAAGAAGTACACGAGCCCGACGACGAGCGCGGTGATCGCGGCGATGTAACCCTGGGTGCGCCTGCCGCGGCGCAGCTGGAGGGCCGCGACGATGAGCAGCAGCACGGCAATGGCCAGCAGCAGCGCGTGGACCGTCTGGCCACCACCGCGCAGCCGGGCCGCGTCGGTGTAGCCGAACAGCAGCGAGCCCGCAGCCAGGCCACCCGGACGCCAGTTGCCGAAGATCATGGCCGCCAGACCGATGTAGCCGCGCCCACCGGTCTGACCGTCGCGGTAGATGTTCGCCGCGACGAGGGCGAGGAACGCACCACCGAGTCCGGCGAGGGCGCCGGAGGTCGTCACCGCGAGGAACTTGTACTTGATGACGTTGACGCCGAGGGACTCCGCGGCCACCGGCGACTCACCGCACGACCGGAGGCGCAGACCCCACGGGGTGCGCCACAGGAAGTAGAACGTGCCGATGAAGAGCAGCACGGCGATGATCGTGAACGCCGAGATGTTCGTCGTCAGTCCTCGCACCACGCCGGCCAGGTCGCTGACGAAGAAGATCCGCTTCTGCTCGAGGTCCCCGAGCGGCCCGGCCAGCCCTGGCACCGAGAGCCTCGGCAGGGCGGGCAGGGGCGGCGACTGCGTGACACCACCGCCGGGCAGGCCGGTGAAGAACCGCGCTGCCAGGTACTTGGCGATACCCATCGCGGTGATGTTGAGGGCCACACCGGAGACGATGTGGTCGACGCCGAAGGTGACGGTTGCCAGGGCGTGGATGAGGCCACCCACGATGCCGCAGAGCATCCCGCCGACGATGCCCATCCAGGCGCCCATGTGGTAGCCGAAGAACGCGGCGCCCCACGTACCGAGGATCATCATGCCCTCGAGACCGATGTTGACCACACCGGCGCGCTCCGACCACAGACCGCCGAGACCGGCGAGGGCGATCGGGACCGCGAGCGCGATGGCGGCGCCGATGAGTCCGGAGCTGGCCAGGTCGTTGGCACCGGTGACCACGCGCAGCACGGCGAGGATGAAGATCCCTGCGACGACCGCGACCGGCCAGAACCAGATCGGCAGGCGGCGACGGCGCTTGGGGGCGGTGCGGACCTCGTCGCTGGCCGCGGGGGCGAGAGTGGCGCTCATGCCGACGCTCCTTGTCCTGCCGGGACGGTCTGTTCCTTCTCGGCCAGCTCACGAGCGACCTTGACCTGCTCCATCCGGACCTCCGCCCGACGCACGACCTCGTAGGCGATGACGACGGCGAAGAGGATGACGCCCTGGATGATGAACACGATCTCCTTGGACACGTGCGCCTGGATCTGCAGGGCGTTGCTCTGCACCTCGAGGTAGGACCACAGAAGCGCCGCGAAGGCGATGCCCACCGGGTGATTCCGTCCGAGCAGCGCGATCGCGATGCCGGCGAAGCCGAGGCCGGGCTGGAAGGTCGTCCCGTAGTTGTGGTAGACGCCGAAGAGGAGCGGCATGCCCACAAGACCGGCCACTGCACCTGAGAGGACCATGGCGGTCATCGTCATCCGCTTGACGTTGACACCGCTCGCGACAGCGGCGGTCTCGGACTGGCCGGTCGCGCGCAGGTCGAACCCGAAGCGGGTCTTGCCGAGGACGAACCAGTACGCGAAGCCCACGAGGATGGCGAGCAGGAGGAGGGTGTAGACCTTCTGTGAGGCTCCGGGCACCAGCGCCAGGCCCTCGAGCTGGGAGCTCTCGGGGATGGTGCGGGTGTGCACCTCGTTGCTGCCGATGCTCTCGGGGTCACGCGCCTTGGCGAGCAGCCAGCTCACCAGGCCGGTCGCGATGGCGTTGAGCATGATGGTCGAGATGACCTCGGACACCCCGCGCTTGACCTTGAGGTAGCCCGCGATACCGGCCCACAGGCCGCCGGTGGCCATCGCGACGATGATCGCGACGATGATGTTGAGGAAGCCGGGGAGCCAGGCCTGTCCCGCGAAGACCGCCGCCGCGAAGCTCGCGATGCGGTACTGGCCGTCGACGCCGATGTTGAAGAGGTTCATCCGGAAGCCGATGGCCACCGCGACCGCCGAGAGGTAGAACACCGTGGCGGAGTTCAGCATGGCGACGTAGTGGCGCGGCAGCGGCGGCTGGAACATGGTCCGCCAGACGTCCATCACCGGGTCGCCCATGACGAGCAGCACCAACGAGGTGATGAGGAAGGCGACCAGGATCGCGACGGCGGGCGCGATGAGCGCCAGCCCGATCTTGCGCGGTTCGAAGCGCTTCACAGGGGCTTCCCTTCTGCACCGGGCTCATCATGGTGTTGGTCGGCCTGCTGTTGACCGGTCTGTTGGTTCGTCTTCATCGGCCACTCCTGGCCGTCGGCCGAGGTCGTATGCGCGACGTCCGTCGGCGGTGGACTCGCCTGCTCATCGGCGCCGGTCATGGCCGCACCGAGGTCCTCGGCGGTGACCTTCTCGGGGTCGAAGGTGTCGGAGAGCCGCCCACGGAGGATGACGCGGATGGTGTCCGAGAGTCCGATGAGCTCCTCGAGGTCTGCGGAGATGAGGAGCACCCCCATGCCTTCCCGCCGAGCGGCCCGCATGAGGTCCCAGATGCCGGCCTGGGCACCGACGTCGACACCGCGGGTCGGGTGCGCGGCGACGAGGATGCGCGGGTGGTGGCTCATCTCCCGCCCCACGATGAGCTTCTGCTGGTTGCCTCCCGAGAGCGAGCCGGCGGTGACGTCGACGCCGGGGGTGCGCACGTCATACTCGGCGATGATCCGCTCGGTGTCCGCGCGGGCGGCCTTGGCGTCGATGAGCCCGGCGCTGGTCACGTTCGGCTTCTGGGTCTGGTGCCCGAGGATCCGGTTCTCCCACAGGGGGGCCTCGAGGAGCAGACCGTGACGGTGCCGGTCCTCGGGGATGAAGCCGATGCCCGCTTCACGGAGGCGGCGGGTGTCCCACGTGGAGACCTCGGTGCCGTCGAGGTAGATCTGCCCCTCGTCCTGCTCGCGCATCCCCATGATGACCTCGACCAGCTCGGCCTGGCCGTTGCCCTCGACGCCTGCGATGCCGAGCACCTCACCGGCGTGGATGGTGAAGGAGACACCGTCGAGAATGCTCCGGCTCTCCCCGCGCAGGACAAGGTTCTCGACCCGCAGGATCTCCTTGTCCGTGACCGTGGACTCCTCGGTCTGCGGGGTGGGCAGCTCGGAGCCGATCATGAGCTCGGCGCACTGGCGGGCGGTGATGTTCTTCGGGTCCACGGTCGCCACGGTCGTCCCCTGGCGGATCACCGTGATCTCGTCGGCGACCCTGAGGACCTCATCGAGCTTGTGCGAGATGAAGAGGACCGTCAGGCCCTCCTGCTTGAGCTCACGCAGGTTGTCGAAGAGCTCGTCGACCTCCTGCGGCACGAGCACCGCAGTGGGCTCGTCGAGGATGATGATCTTGCTGCCCCGGTAGAGAACCTTGAGGATCTCGACGCGCTGCCGGGCGCCGACCCCGAGATCCGCGACGAGGGCATCCGGATCGATGTCGAGGCCGTACTCGCGCGAGATCTCGCTGATCCTGGCCCGCGCCTCGTCCCCGATCCCGTAATGCTTCTCCGCCCCGAGGACGACGTTCTCGAGCACCGTGAGGTTGTCGGCGAGCATGAAGTGCTGGAACACCATGCCGATGCCGTGCTCGATCGCGTCCGCAGGGCTGTGCAGATCGACCTGCTCGCCGGCGATGGTGATGGTGCCCTCGTCCGGGCGCTGCACGCCGTAGAGGATCTTCATGAGGGTGGACTTGCCGGCGCCGTTCTCCCCCACGATCGCGTGGACCGTCCCCCGACGGACCCGGAACTCGATGTCCTTGTTCGCCACGACGCCCGGGAACCGCTTGGTGATCCCTTCGAGCTCGACGACGTACGTCGAGTTGTCTATCGCGTTCACAGCCTCGGGAGCGATGGCCGTCATGGTGAGTCCTCTCGGTGCGCAGTAGGCAGGGATGGCGCAGACGATCCGTGTGGTCACGCTACCCCGCAGGGGCCCCTCCTGAGGCGAATTCGCGCGACCAACGCCACTCGTGCCGCGGCACGGGTCGAGACCGCTCCGGGGCATGCGAGTCGCATGGGTGGCCAAGCATACGAACAAAGACATCGCCCCCTCGTCGCGGGGTGCGACGAGGGGGCGATGTGGGGTTCTGGTCGATCAGCCTGCCGGCGAGGTGGGAACCTCGATCTCGCCGTCGATGATCTTCTGCTTCAGCTCGTCGAGCTGGTCGGTGATGTCGTCGATCTTGCCACCGGTGGTGGAGTAGTCGACACCGCCGGCCGCGAGGTTGAACTCCTGCGCACCCGCCTCGAAGTTGCCCTCGACCTCGGCCTTGATGAACTCGAACACCGCGACGTCGAGCTTCTTGAGCATCGAGGTGATGATGACGTCCTGGACCTCGGGGGCCGCGGTGAGCGCCTGGTCGGAGTCGACACCGATGGCCTGCTTCCCGGCCTCGGCTGCAGCGGTGAAGACACCGCCACCGGAACCACCGGCTGCGTGGTAGATGATGTCGGCGCCGGCCTGGAACATACCCTCGGCCGCGGTCTTGCCCTTGGCCGGGTCACCGAAGCCGGAGAAGTCCGGCGGCTGGGTGAGGTAGGTCGACTGGATCGTGATGTCCGGGTTGACCTCCTTGGCGCCGGCCTCGTAGCCCGCCTGGAACTTCTCGATGAGCGGCACCTGGACGCCACCGACGAAGCCGATGTTGCCCGACTGCGACTTCAGAGCGGCAGCGGCACCGACGAGGAAGGAGCCCTCGTGCTCGGCGAAGGTCAGGTTGGCGATGTTGTCGCCCTCGGCGTCCGTGCTGTCGATGAGCGCGAAGTGGACGTCAGGGTTCTCGGCGGCGACCTTGGCGACGGACGGCGCGTAGGCGAAGCCGACCGCGATGACCGTGGTGTAGCCGGCATCGATGAGCTGCTGGAGGCGCTCCTCGCGGGCGGACTCGGGCTCACCGTCGACGGCGGTCGCCTCGGTGGTCTCGATACCGAACTCCGCGACGGCCTGGTCCAGACCCGCTGCAGCGGCGTCGTTGAAGGACTGGTCGCCTCGGCCACCGACGTCGTAGGCCATACCGACCTTGACGTCGCTCATCGGCTCGGCGGTGTCACTGCTCGTGGCGGTTCCGTCGGCTGTGCCGGTGTCGGTCGGCTCCTCGGAGCTGTCGCTCCCGCAGGCGGTCAGGGCCAGGGCAGCGGCCGCGACAACGGCTGCAAACTTCCTCGTCTGGCGCAAGGCTTTCTCCTGATTCTCCTGTGGCGCGGGGCGCCACGGTTTGGCGTTGCTACTGCAATGCATGGACGACAGAGCGCCGTCCCTCTCGGGAGGATATCCGCACGTGGTGCACAGATCCGCCCGATGTGACCCATCCGTACCGTTTCGTTACCCAGTCGCGACCAACATCACATTCCAGGAGGGTGCAGGATCCCGCGGAGACCACCGGAGGGCACCTCGTGGGGAAGGTGGCTGTCGTCAGGGCAGCAGCCACCCTCCACGCGAGAGCAGCAGGCGCCGACTCAGTGGGCCCCGGGCTTGAGCCGACCGGCGAAGACCACGCCGGTGAACAGCTCGACGCCGCGACGGAGAGCGTCCTCGTCGATGATGAGGTCGCCCTGGTGCAGGTCATAGGTCCGCCCACCCGGGGTCCGGGTGCCGAGCCGGGCCATCGCACCGGGCACCTTGGAGAGGAACCACGAGAAGTCCTCGCCGCCGAGGGACTGCTCGGTCGGCACGGCCTGCATCCCCATCGCGTCCACGGTGGCCTCGAGGAGGTCGATCGCGGCCCCGACGTTGACGACCGGCGGGACACCCCGGTCCCGAAGCAGCCGGGCGGAGACGTTGTAGGGCGCGACGACGTCGTGCACGATCTCGTTGAGGAGCGGTCCGACGCTCTCCCAGACTGTGGCGTCGAGCATGCGCAAGGTGCCCGTCGCATACCCGCTCGAGGGGATGACGTTCGAGGCCTTGCCGGCGTGCACCTCGCCCCAGACCAGCGCGGCGCCTGCCCTCGGGTCGAGGCGGCGCGAGAGCGCGGCAGGCACGTCGGTCACGACCTTGGCGAGCGCGAAGGTGAGATCCTCGGTCAGGTGAGGACGTGAGGTGTGCCCGCCCTTCCCGGTCAGCTCGACGCGGACCTGGTCGCACGCAGCCGTGAGCGATCCCTTGCGCAGACCGATCTGGCCGACGTCGATGCTCGGGTCGCAGTGCACGGCGAAGACCGAGTCGACCCCTTCGAGGGCGTGGGCACCGATGACCTGGTGGGCGCCGCCGGGGATGACTTCCTCCGCGGGCTGGAAGAGCAACCGAACCGCGATGCCGCGGGCGCGCAGCTCGGCCTCGAGCTCGGCGAGCACGAGGCCGGCGCCGAGGACAGCAGCGGTGTGGAAGTCATGACCACACGCGTGGCACACATCGGGCAGGGTCGAGGCCCAGTCCAGACCGGTCCGCTCGCGCACGGGGAGAGCGTCGATATCGGCACGCAGCGCAATCCGGTAGGCGGGCTGCTCGGCGCCGAGATCCGCGATGGCTCCGGTGCACCCCGGAATGGGTCGCCACGAGATCCCAGCGGCAGTGAGGCGCTGGGTCACCACGTCGGTGGTCCGGATCTCCTGGAACGACAGCTCCGGGTGCGCGTGCAGGTCACGCCTGAGGTCGCGAAGCTCGGGTAGGAACGAGGAGATCGTCGGGAGGAGAGCTGCGGGCAGCTCCTCCGCGTGTACGGCTTTCATTCCGCCGCACATCGTATCCCGCCGGGGCAGCGGTCCTCGCCGGTCGACGGTGCCGACCCGACGCTCAGAACGGCACGAGCCCGGGGCGGGTGTCCGCTCCCGGGCTCGTGACGAGGTGGAGCGCGTCAGCAGCCACGCGGTCAGAAGGCGTCGCGCGGGACGTAGGTGCCCCACACCTCGCGCAGCGCGTGGGCCACCTCGCCACCGGTGGCGCGGGCCGCGAGCGCCTTCTTGATCGGGTACAGCAGGTTGTCCGTGCCGCGGGCCGCAGCCTTGACCTCCTCGAGCGCCGCCGCCACCGCGTCGTTGTCACGGTCGGCGCGCAGGGCCGCCAGCCGCTCGCACTGGTCGATCTCGATCTGCGGGTCGACGCGGAGCGGCTCGTAGGGCTCCTCCTCGTCGATCCGGTAACGGTTGACCCCGACGACGGTCCGCTCGCCGTTGTCGATCTCCAGGGCGATCCGGTATGCGCTGCGTTCGATCTCGTTCTTCTGGAACCCCTGCTCGATGGCCGCGACCGCGCCACCGCGGTCCTCGACCGCCTGGATGAGCTCGAGGGCAGCGGCCTCGAGGTCGTCGGTCATCGACTCGACGACATAGGACCCGGCGAACGGGTCGACCGTCTTCGTCACGTCGGTCTCGTAGGCGATGACCTGCTGCGTGCGCAGGGCGAGGCGAGCGGCCTTCTGGGTCGGCAGGGCGATGGCCTCGTCGTAGGAGTTCGTGTGCAGGGACTGGGTCCCGCCGAGGACCGCCCCGAGACCCTGGAGCGCGACGCGGATGAGGTTGACCTCCGGCTGCTGCGCGGTGAGCTGCACGCCCGCGGTCTGGGTGTGGAAGCGCAGCATCATCGACTTGGGGTTCTTGGCGCCGAACTCCTCCTTCATGATCCGCGCCCAGATCCGCCGGGCGGCGCGGAACTTCGCGACCTCCTCCAGCAGCGTCGTGCGGGCGACGAAGAAGAAGGAGAGACGAGGTGCGAAGTCATCGACGTCGAGCCCGGCGGCGACGGCGGCCCGCACATACTCCATCGCGTTGGCGAGCGTGAAGGCGATCTCCTGCGCAGGCGTCGCCCCAGCCTCGGCCATGTGGTAGCCCGAGATGGAGATCGTGTTCCAGCGCGGCAGCTCCTTGTGGCAGTAGGCGAAGATGTCGGAGATCAGTCGCAGCGACTCCTTCGGCGGAAAGATGTAGGTGCCGCGGGCGATGTACTCCTTGAGCACGTCGTTCTGGATGGTGCCGGTGAGGCGGTCGGCGGGAACTCCCTGCTCCTCGGCGACGAGCTGGTACATCAGGAGCAGCATCGCGGCCGGCGCGTTGATGGTCATCGACGTCGAGATCTCACCGAGCGGCAGCCCGCCGAAGAGCACCTTCATGTCGTCGATGGAGTCGATCGCCACGCCGACCTTGCCGACCTCACCGCTCGCGATCGCCTCATCGCTGTCGTAGCCCATCTGGGTCGGCAGGTCGAAGGCGACGGAGAGGCCGCCGGTGCCGTTGTTGACGAGCTCGTGGTAGCGCTCGTTGGACTCCTTGGCGGTGCCGAAGCCGGCGTACTGGCGCATCGTCCACGGGCGGCCGGTGTACATGGACGGGTACACACCGCGGGTGAACGGGTACTTGCCGGGTGCCCCGAGCTTCTCGTCCGGATCGAAGTCGGCCAGGTCGGCCGCGTCGTAGACGGCCTTGATGGGCAGGTCGGACTCGCTGCGGGCGCCGGTGTCAGTCATGGCGATCAATCTAGTAGCCCGGCCCACTACCCCGCCTACCCGCGTGGGCAACCTCACCGGGACGCCCTGCCTGCGCGTGCCGGCCTGCCGGTCGCCGTCGGCTAGCCTGCTGAACCATGTCAGCGAACCCGGCTCGTGCCGCCATCGTCAGCGGCTACTTCAACCCGCTGCACATCGGGCACCTGCAGATGATGGAGGCCGCCCATGAGATCGGTGACGGCTACCTCGTCGTCATCGTCAACAGCGACGAGCAGCAGCGGATGAAGAAGGGCAAGGTCATCTTCGACGAGGAGACGCGCCTGCGCATCGTCAAGGCACTGCGCGTCGTCGACGACGCCTTCATCGCGGTCGACACCGACGGCAGCGTCACCGAGTCGCTGCGCAAGGTGCGCGAGGCATACCCCGACACCGAGCTGGTGTTCTGCAACGGCGGCGACCGCCGCGACCCGGGTGCGATGCCGATCACCGAGTCGGAGGTATGCGCGGAGCTGGGGATCGAGATGGCCTTCGGCGTGGGCGGGGATGACAAGGCGGACTCCTCCAGCCGGGTGCTGCACGCTCTCGGGCTGGGGCCGGCGCCGACCGAGGCCTCGGCGGGCTGAGCTCGCGGCCGGATCAGTCGGGGAGAAGCCCGAACGCGAAGCGACCCACCGGGCGCCACACCTGGTCCGCGCCGTGCTCGTACAGCCGCAGGCTGTCGACGATGAAGCGGGTCTCGAAGGAGCTGAGGCTCTTGAAGGCGTGGTCGAGGGCCTCGTCGTCGAGGTGGTGCGCCACCGTCACGTGCGGGTGGTAGTTGAACTCGAGCTCGCGACGGATCGGCCCGCTGCGCACCGCCGCCTCGATGGCCTCGCACTCGGAGATGCCGGAGGCGAGCTGGACGAAGACGACCGGCGAGACCGGCCGGAAGGTGCCGGTGCCGCGCAGGTGCACCTCGAAGGGCGCCACCTGCTCGCAGACCCAGCGCAGGTGGTCCTCGAGGTCGGTGCGCTGGCCCGGGTCCACCTCGGTCGGCGGGAGGATCGTGATGTGTGCGGGGATGGCCCGGGCCAAGGGGTCCCCGAAGAGCTCCCGGCAGCTCTCCAGCGTCGCTGCATGGGGCTCGGGAACTGCGATCGCTACACCGATGGTGGCCATGTCGCCTGCACCATAACCCACGTGGTCCGAACCAGCGTGACCACTGTCCGGCCGAGCTCTGCTACCGACCGAAGCGAGCAGTTGCCGGGAGCAGGCCCAGCGCGTCGTAGACCCGGCCCACTGTCCTGGACGCGATCTCGTGGGCACGCTCGGCACCGGCGGCGAGGATCCGGTCCAGCTCGGCGGGGTCGTCCAGCAGCTCGGCCATCCGCTTCTGGAAGGGCTGGACGGCGGTGACGACGACCTCGGCGACCTCGCTCTTCAGCGCGCCGTAGCCCTGTCCCTCGAAGGACTTCTCCAGGTCGGCGATCGCGGTCCCCGAGAGGACGGAGTGGATGACGAGCAGGTTGGACACCCCGGGCTTGCTCTCCGGGTCGTAGCGCACCTCGCTGTCGGTGTCGGTCACCGCGGACTTGATCTTCTTGACGATCCGGTTGGGCTCGTCGCTGAGCAGGATCAGACCCTTCTCCGGCGAGGTGGACCCCGACATCTTCGCGGTCGGGTCGGTGAGATCCATGATCTTCGCGCCCTGCTTGAGGATGTAGGGCTCGGGCACGACGAGGGTCTCGCCGAAGCGCTGGTTGAAGCGGATCGCGAGGTCTCGGGTGATCTCGAGGTGCTGACGCTGGTCCTCACCGACCGGGACGTAGGCAGCGTCGTACATGAGGATGTCGGCGGCCATGAGCATCGGGTAGGTGAACAGGCCGACGTTGGCGTTCTGGCCCTTGGCGGTCTTGTCCTTGAACTGCGTCATCCGGCTCGCCTCACCGAAGGCGGTCAGGCAGCTCATCACCCAGCCGAGCGCGGCGTGCTCGTGCAGGTGGCTCTGGGTGAAGACGGCGGACTGCTCGGGGTCCACGCCACCGGCGATGAACTGCGCAGCGGTGATCCGGGTCCGCCGGCGCAGCACTGCCGGGTCGGTCGGCACGGTCAGGGCGTGCAGGTCGGCCACGAAGTAGTAGGCGTCGAACTCGTTCTGCAGCTCCACCCAGTTGACCAGCGCCCCGAGGTAGTTGCCGAGGTGGAGCGAGTCGCTCGTCGGCTGCATCCCGGACAGGATGCGCGGGCGGGCAGAGCTGGTGGAAGGAGTGGCAGAGGGCATGGGCGCGATTCTCGCACCCAGCCGCGGAGCAGCCAAAGTTCTATTGCCGGAGCGCCCGGAGTGCCGTCCCAGCAGGTGCGCCTCCGCGCGGCGCGCTGCCTGTGGGACCGCAGAAGGGTCGTGCGTTCAGGGCCGTAGAAGTAGGCTCACCGTCGTGCCCCGTGAGTCCCAGCGTCCCAGCGACGACCGCATCCTGCTGTCGCAGGCGACCGTGGGCGACCTCGAGGAGGAGTTCGTCCTCGACGCACTGCGCTCGGGATGGGTGGCACCGCTCGGACCACATGTCGATGCCTTCGAGGCCGAGATGGGCGCCCGGTGCGGTGCGTCGTACGCCCTCGCGCTGACCTCCGGCACCGCTGCTCTGCACCTCGCGCTCGACGGCCTCGGCGCCGGCCCGGGCACGGTCGTCATCGTCCCGACCCTCACCTTCGCCGCGACCGCCAACGCCGTCGCATACACAGGCGCCACGCCCGTCTTCGTCGACGCCCGCAGCGAGGACGGCAACCTCGACCCGGTGGCGCTGGACGAGGCGCTCACGACACTGACCGCGGAGGGTGCCGACATCGCGGCGGTCATCCCGGTCGACCTGCTCGGTCGGGTATGCGACTACGACGCCCTCGGTGCGGTGCTCGACCGACACGACCCGGGCATACCCCTGCTGGCCGATGCGGCCGAGGCGGTGGGCGCGCGGCTGCGCGGTCGCCCAGCGGGCTCGTTCGGGCGGGCTGCTGCGCTGTCGTTCAACGGCAACAAGATCATGACGACCTCCGGCGGCGGGATGCTCGTCTCGGACGACCGCGACCTCATCGAGCGGGCGCGCTATCTCTCCACCCAGGCGCGCCAGCCCGTCCCGTGGTACGAGCACACCGAGATCGGCTACAACTACCGCCTCTCGAACCTGCTCGCCGCCCTCGGTCGAGCCCAGCTGCGCCGCCTCGACGACCTCATCGCCCGGCGCCGGGCCATCCGCGAACGATACGCCGCCGGCCTGACGGACCTGCCGGGAGTGCGCATCCTCGGCCGCGAGAGTGGGCGTGGCGACGAGGAGGACAACTGCTGGCTCACCGCGATCGTCCTCGACGGCGAGGACTCCGGCCCTGAGGTCAGCGCGGACGATGTCGTGGCCGCGCTCAACGCCGAGAACATCGAGGCGCGCCACCTCTGGAAGCCGATGCACCTGCAGCCCGCCTTCGCGGGCGCCCGCGGCTTCCTCACCGGAGCCGCCGAGCGGCTCTTCGACCGGAGCGTCACCCTGCCGAGCGGCGCGGGACTGTCCGACGCGGACATCGAGCGCGTCGTGGTCGCGCTCCGACGGGCCCTCGGGCGCTAGGCTGGCCGCGCGTCGCACTGCACGCTGATCTGCACGTTTGATCGTGGGTCCTCATCAGGTCCCCTCACGAACAGGATGAACCGCATGCGCGAAACCACCCTCCCGCAGAAGCTCGGAGCCGAGTTCCTCGGCACGTTCTGGCTCGTGTTCGCCGGGGCGGGCACGGCCGTCTTCGCCGCCACCTTCGTCGCGGGCAACGTCGTGGCGGGCCAGAGCCTCCACCTGGGCGTCGGCTTCCTCGGCGTCGCGCTGGCCTTCGGTCTGTCCGTCATGACGATGGCGTATGCGGTGGGCCACATCTCCGGCGCCCACTTCAACCCCGCGGTCACCGTGGGCGTTGCCGTGGCGGGACGGTTCGAGTGGAAGGACGTCCCCGCATACGTCGTGGCCCAGGTGCTCGGCGGTCTCCTCGGCGGAACCGCGATCTGGGGGATCGCTCGCGGCCAGAGCGGCTGGGACCGGATCGGCAACATGGCTGCCAACGGCTACGGCGCGAACTCCCCCGGCGGCTACGGCCTCGTCGCGGTCCTCGTCGCCGAGGTCCTGCTCACGGCGGTCTTCCTCTACATCATCCTCGGGGCGACCGACGACCGTGCCCCGTCCGGCTTCGCGCCGATCGCCATCGGTCTGGGACTGACCCTCATCCACCTCATCTCGATTCCGATCTCGAACACCTCTGTGAACCCGGCGCGTTCGACCGCTGTCGCGTTCTTCAACGGTGACGGTGCGCCCGGCCAGCTGTGGCTGTTCTGGGTGGCCCCCATCATCGGTGCGGCGATCGCCGGTGCGACCTTCGTCCTCATCACCGGCATCGACCGGCGGGACCGCGACATCACCGGCGCGATCGACACCGACGATGTGAAGGTCGCCGAGGGCGTGGACCCCGACGCCCCGCGCTGAGGTCCAGCCGCCTCGCTGAGATCTCCCGCAGCCTCGGGCGGCAGGCCGGTCGACGCCGCACGGAATCCGGACTCAGAACCGGATCCGACCTCTGAGCGCGAGCCGACCTTCCGCTCGGCTCACGGTCGGTCCACTCGGCCGCCTGCCCCTCCACCCGAGTGGGTCGCCTGCCCGCCCCGCTGCTAGGTTCGTGATCTGGAATCGCAGCCGGGGCGAGTGCCCTGCGCCCCACCACGAAGGAGTGAGATCCAGCCATGAGCACCACCCCCGTCAAGGTTGCCGTCACCGGCGCCGCCGGCCAGATCGGCTACAGCCTGCTGTTCCGCATCGCGAGCGGAGCACTGTTCGGTCCGGACACCCCGGTCGAGCTGCGGCTGCTGGAGATCACCCCCGCCCTCAAGGCCCTCGAGGGCGTCGTCATGGAGCTCGACGACTGCGCGTTCCCGACGCTCGCCAAGGTCGAGATCGGCGACGACCCGAACGTCATCTTCGACGGCGTGAACCACGCCCTCCTCGTCGGCGCCCGCCCGCGCGGCCCGGGCATGGAGCGCGGTGACCTCCTCGAGGCCAACGGTGGCATCTTCGCCCCGCAGGGCAAGGCCCTGAACGAGGTGGCCGCGGACGACGTGCGCATCACGGTCACCGGCAACCCGGCGAACACCAACGCCCTCATCGCGATGAGCAACGCCCCCGACATCCCCAACGAGCGCTTCTCGGCGCTCACCCGCCTCGACCACAACCGCGCGATCAGCCAGCTCGCCCACAAGGCCGGCGTCCCCGTCACCGAGATCCGCAAGATGACGATCTGGGGCAACCACTCCGCCACGCAGTACCCCGACATCTTCCACGCCGAGATCTCGGGCCGGAACGCCGCGGAGGTCATCAACGACGAGGCCTGGCTCGCCGACACCTTCATCCCCACCGTCGCCAAGCGCGGCGCCGCGATCATCGAGGCCCGCGGTGCGTCCAGCGCCGCCAGTGCCGCGAGCGCGACCATCGACCACGCCCGCGACTGGGCGCTCGGCAGCGCCGAGGGCGACTGGGTCTCCATGGCGGTCTGCTCGGACGGTTCCTACGGCGTCCCCGAGGGTCTCATCTCCTCCTTCCCCGTGACGACCTCCGGCGGCGACTGGTCGATCGTCCAGGGCCTGGACATCAACGACTTCTCCCGTCAGCGCATCGACGCCTCGGTTGCCGAGCTCGCCGAGGAGCGCGAGGCCGTCCGCGGTCTCGGCCTGATCTGACGCTGCCGGTCCCCTTCCCTCCCGCACCAGCCTTGGCACGAAAGGACGCCCAGCTGTGAGCTCCAAGATCCTGTACACCCTCACCGACGAGGCGCCGCTGCTCGCGACGTACTCCTTCCTGCCCATCGTGCAGGCCTACGCCTCGCAGGCGGATGTCGTCGTCGAGACGCGCGACATCTCCCTCTCGGGACGTCTCCTCGCCGCGTTCTCCGACCTGCTGCCGGAGGACCAGCGCGTCTCCGACGACCTCGCCGAGCTCGGCCGGCTCGCGACGACGCCGGAGGCGAACATCATCAAGCTGCCGAACATCTCGGCCTCGGTGCCGCAGCTCAAGGCAGCGGTCAAGGAGCTGCAGGAGAAGGGGTATGCGCTTCCGGACTATCCCGACGACCCGCAGACCGACGAGGAGAAGGACATCCGGGCGCGCTTCGACTCCGTCAAGGGGTCGGCGGTCAACCCGGTGCTGCGTGAGGGGAACTCCGACCGCCGCGCACCCGAGGCCGTGAAGCGGTATGCGCGCAAGCACCCGCACTCGATGGGCGCGTGGTCCCCGGACTCCAGGACCGAGGTGGCCACGATGGGGCACGACGACTTCTTCAGCAACGAGAAGTCGGTCGTCCTGCCGAGCGACGACACCCTCACCATCCAGCTCGTCGGCGCTGACGGATCGGTGACGCCGCTGCGGACCGACCTGAAGGTCCTCGAGGGAGAGGTCGTCGACGGCACCTTCCTCAACGCGGCCGAGCTCGACGCGTTCCTCATCGAGCAGGTGGCGCGGGCCAAGGAGCTCGACGTCCTCTTCTCCGCCCACCTCAAGGCGACGATGATGAAGGTCTCCGACCCGATCATCTTCGGCCACGTCGTGCGGGCCTACTTCAAGGACGTCTACGACGAGTACGGCGACACCCTCACCGCGGCGGGGCTCGACGGCACGAACGGTCTCGCCGCCGTGCTCGCCGGTCTGGACGAGCTCCCGAACGGCGCCGAGATCCGGGCCGCCTTCGACAAGGCGCTCGCCGAGGGTCCGCGGCTGGCCATGGTCAACAGCGACAAGGGCATCACCGGTCTGCACGTGCCGAGCGACATCATCGTCGACGCCTCGATGCCGGCGATGATCCGCACCTCGGGTCACATGTGGGGCCCGAACGGCGAGGAGGACGACACCCTCGCGGTCATCCCCGACTCCTCCTACGCCGGGGTCTACCAGGCGGTCATCGACGACTGCAAGGCCCACGGCGCCTACGACCCGACGACGATGGGATCTGTCCCCAACGTCGGGCTCATGGCGCAGAAGGCCGAGGAGTACGGCAGCCACGACAAGACCTTCGAGATCCAGGCCGACGGCCAGGTGCAGGTGGTCAACTCGGCCGGCGAGGTGCTCATCTCCCACGACGTGCACGCCGGTGACATCTGGCGCGCCTGCCAGACCAAGGACGCCCCGATCCGCGACTGGGTCAAGCTCGCGGTCACCCGGGCCCGCGCATCGGGTGACCCGGCCGTGTTCTGGCTCGACGAGAACCGCGCCCATGACGCCGCGCTCATCGAGAAGGTGAACACCTACCTCGCGGACCACGACACCCACGGTCTGGACATCTCGATCATGGCGCCGGCCGCTGCCGCGACGCACTCGGTGGAGCGGATCCGCAAGGGCCTGAACACCATCTCGGTGACCGGCAACGTCCTGCGCGACTACAACACCGACCTGTTCCCCATCCTCGAGCTCGGCACGAGCGCGAAGATGCTCTCGGTCGTCCCGCTCATGAACGGTGGCGGCCTCTTCGAGACCGGCGCCGGCGGTTCGGCGCCGAAGCACGTCCAGCAGCTCGTTGCGGAGAACTACCTGCGCTGGGACAGCCTCGGTGAGTTCCTCGCGCTGGCCGAGTCCTTCCGCCACCTCGGGGAGAGCAGCGGGAACAGCAAGGCACTCGTCCTCGCCGAGGCCCTCGACCGTGCCACCGGCACTCTCCTGGAGGAGAACAAGTCGCCGGCCCGTCGGGTGGGTCAGATCGACAACCGCGGCAGCCACTTCTACCTCGCGCTCTTCTGGGCCGAGGAGCTCGCGGCCCAGACGACGGACCCGGAGCTGGCGGCGAAGTTCACCGACCTCGCGGCCCGGCTGCGCGCGGACGAGAAGACGATCGACCAGGAGCTCATCTCGGTGCAGGGCTCCCCTGCCGACATCGGCGGCTACTACCGTCCCGACGAGGAGAAGACCTCCAAGGTCATGCGTCCCAGCGCGACCTTCAACGCGGCGATCGCGTCTCTCTCGGCGTAGTCACTCCACGTCACAGGACCCGGGGGCCCAAGGCCCTCGGGTCCTGTGTTGTCGGATCCTAGGTGCGGAGGTCGCGCAGGTCGAGGGTGAAGGCCGAGAGGAGAACGGCCACTCCCCCGATCACGAGCATCGCGACATCGAGCCACCGCTGGCGGACCACGAGACCACCCGCCAGGGACTCGGGAAGGAACGCACGTAGAGCGGCGGCCAGCAGCATCGACCCGCCGAAGGCCGCACCGGCGCGGAGCATGTGATCGGTCGCGACGAACGCGAGCGCGACCATGAGGCCGGCGACGGGCAGCCACCAGGCCCGCAGCCCGCTGACGATCGGCGGCCGCGGTTCGGGGAAGGCGTCCGTCGGCAGCTCCGGCCCGACCCGCGCATACCGGGTCAGCTCGCGCATCTCGTCGTCCGGCGTCGTCGGCGTGCGCTCAGGAGGGCTCATCGCGACTCCTCCGCACGCGAGCTGCGTGCCGCGGTGCGGCCTGAGCTGCCGACGCTGCTCACCAGCGACCCCTATGCCCCGCGCGCCCCGGTCGTGATGCCGGCGGCGCGCTCGGCTGCGTCGATGACATTGCTCAGCAGCATTGCGCGTGTCATGGGACCGACGCCACCGGGGTTGGGGCTGACGTACCCGGCGACCTCGTAGACGTCGGCGGCGACGTCCCCGGCGATGGCTCCCTCGACGCGGGAGACCCCGACGTCGAGGACGGCGGCGCCGGGCTTGACCATGTCGCCGGTGATGATCCCCGGGACACCGGCCGCAGCGATGACGATGTCGGCCTGCCTCACCTCCGCGGCGAGGTCACGGGTGCCTGTGTGGCAGAGGGTGACCGTGGCGTTCTCGGAGCGCCTGGTGAAGATGAGTCCGAGTGGCCGGCCGACCGTGAGCCCCCGTCCGACGACGACGACCTTCGCCCCCGAGATGGGGATGTCGTAGCGGCGGAGGAGCTCGACGCAGCCCATCGGAGTGCAGGGCAGCGGGGCCGGCTCACCGAGGACGAGCCACCCGAGGTTGGTGGGGTGCAGGCCGTCGATGTCCTTGGCGGGGTCGACCGACGAGAGGATGAGGTTCTCGTCCAGGCCGGTCGGCTGCTGGACGAGGAAGCCGCTGCAGTCCGGGTCGTCGTTGAGCTCGCGGACGACGTCGAGGACCTCGGCGAGGGTCGCCGTCTTCGGGAGGTCGCGGCGGATGCTCGCGATGCCGATCTCCGCGCAGTCGCGGTGCTTGGCCGCGACGTACCACTGGCTGGCCGGGTCGTCCCCGACGAGCACGGTCCCGAGCCCCGGGGTCACGCCCTGCTCCTTGAGAGCGGCGACCCGTCCGGCGAGCTCGGACTTGATGGTCTTGAGGATGGCCTTGCCGTCGAGGATCTGCGCCGTCACCCTCCACACCCTAGTCGCGGACGACGGGTGGCCACCGCGACCCCCGCGTCAGGGGTGTGCCACCCGCGGC
>JAAYCP010000064.1 GCA_012729695.1 Actinomycetales bacterium
ACCAGTGGCACGCTGACGGGATGAAGATCAACCACCAGATCGTGGTCTTCGACGCCGCTGACATCGACACCGAGAGTGAGTTCTGGGCCGGTGTCCTCGGTGGCTCGGTGGCCTGCGACGATGACTGGCACATGATCGTCGTCGACGGCAGTCCGCGGATGGCGGTGCAGCTCGCACCCAACCATGAGCCTCCGCAGTGGCCGGACGGGGCGCCGCAGCAGATCCACCTCGACCTGTGGGTCGAGGACCCTGAGCGGGCCCACGAGGAGGTCATCGCGCTCGGGGCCCGGCTCCTCAAGCCGGCCGAGGAGACGGACGAGCCGGACACCTTCCAGGTCTACGCAGACCCGGCTGGGCACCCGTTCTGCCTCTGCTGGATGAAGGTCGCGGACAGCGGTTAGTCAGTATGCGCGGGCTCAGTGGTCCTGCAGTCCGGCCGGGGCGACCCGCACCGGAACCCCATTGAGGACCGAGTTCGCCGCCACCGACTCCACCCGATCGGGATCGGTGAGGTCGTTGATCGAGACCCCCGGGAGCTGGCGCGCGCGGGAGAGGCGGACGCCGTCCTGGTCGTGCCCGTACCCGTGCGGGAGCGAGACGACGCCGGGCATCATGTCCTCGCTCAGGGCGACGTCGACCTCGACCTTGCCGACCTCGGAGGTGACGGTCACCAGAGCGCAGTCCTCGATGCCACGGGCCCGCGCATCGGTCGGGTGCATGAGCAGGTGGTGACGGGGACGTCCGCGAATCAGGCTGGGGGCGTTGTGCATCCACGAGTTGTTGTCGCGCTGGTGCCGTCGCCCGATGAGCAGGAGCTCGTCCTCCCTGGGCTGCCACACCTGTCCCGACCGGACCTGCTCCGCGAGCTCGGCCACCTGCTCGAGCACGAGAGGCCAGGCCACATCGACCCGCTTGTCCTGCGTGAACAAGCGCTCCGGCAGCTGTGGCACGTGCGGGCCGGCGTCGATCCCACCGGGAGTCTCGGCGAGCTCGCGCACCGAGGTCCGCGGCGAGCCGGTCTGAAGAAGGAAGTCGAGCTGCTGCCGCGGACTGGTCTGCAGACGCAGCAGGTCCTCCCCCTCCGCGGGCTGTCCACGCTCCTTGCGCAGCGCCAGGTTCAGATCGCGGGCGATCTCCCAGTCATGCCGCTGCTCCTCGGACTTCGGGTAGAGCGCCTCGGAGAACCGTGCGGTGTTGCGCACGGCCAGGATGTGGAAGATCAGGTCGTAGTGGTCGCGCTCCAGCGGACCCGTCGGCGGGAGGATGACCTCGGCGTAGCGGGTCGTCTCGTTGATGTAGAAGTCGATCGCCGCCATGAACTCCAGGCCCGCGAGCGCGTCGCCGAGGCGTTGCCCCGCGGGAGTCGAGGAGACCGGGTTTCCCGCGATCGTGAGCATCGCGCGGATCTGCCCCTCCCCCGGGGTCTCGATCTCCTCGCGCAGGGCGGCGACAGGCAGCTCACCGCCGAACGCCGGAAGTCCGCGCACCCGTGAGGACCACGCGCCCAGGTGACCCTTCCCGATGAGGCCGCGGGCCACGCTGTCGATGACCGGCGCGCTGAGCATCGTGCCACCCTCGCGGTCGAGGTTGCCCGTCACGATGTTGATGAGCTGCACGGCCCACTGACCGATCACACCGAATGCCTGGGTGGACAGGCCCATTCGGCCGTGGACAGCGGCTCGCTCGGCCGACCACAGCGCATCGGCGAGATCGATGATGGCTCGCGCGGGCATACCGGAGAGGGACTCCGCGACCTCCGGAGTGAACGGCTCGACCGCCGCCCGCACCTCCTCGATCCCGTCGACGTATGCGGCGGCCCGGCTCCCGCGAGAGAGGAGAGTTCGGAGGATGGCGAGCAACGCATACACATCCGTGCCCGGCCGGATGAAGTGGTGCTGGTCGGCAACCTTGGCGGTCTCGGTCCGACGCGGATCGATGACGACGAGCCTCCCGCCGCGGGCGGCGAGCTCGCGCCGGCGCTGCGGGAACGCGGGGACGGTCCACATCGATCCGTTGGACGCCATCGGGTTGTGCCCGATGAGGACCAGCAGGTCGGTCCGGTCGATGTCCGGCACCGGCAGGAGGAACTGGTGGCCGTAGAGGCCCCAGGAGGTCACCTGGTGCGGGAGCTGGTCGACGGAGGTGGCGCTGAAGACGTTCCGGGTCTTGAGGGACCGCACGAGCTGCAGGCCCTGGGTGAGGGCGCCGAGGCTGTGGACGTTCGGGTTGCCGAGGTAGACGCCGAGCGCGTTCTGGCCGTGGGCGGTCTGGATCTCGTGGATGCGGCGCGCGACGTACTCGATCGCCTCCTGCCAGGAGACCTCGACCCACTGGCCGTCGATCTTGCGGACCGGGCGCCGGAGCCGATCTGGGTCCTCGTGGAGGTCCTTGAGGGCGAACGCCTTGGGGCAGATGTGGCCGCGCGAGAGCGGATCCTCGGCGTGCCCACGCATGTCGACGATCTCGCCGTCAGCCGCGAGCTGGACCTGCAGGCCGCAGCTGGCCTCGCACAGGACGCACTGGATGTACCGGGTCTTCGTCGCGTCGTCGCCCATGCTCTGACCCTATGGCCCGGGCGGGCGCAACACCTATGGTGGGTTCATGTGCCGCAACATCCGTCCGCTCCACAACTTCGAGCCGCCGGCCACGGCCGACGAGGTGCAGGCAGCCGCGCTGCAGTATGTGCGCAAGGTCGCCGGCACGACCAAGCCCTCCGCCGCGAACGCGCAGGCCTTCGCCGAGGCGGTCGACGCAGTGGCCGCTGCGACGAGGACGCTGCTGGAGTCGCTGTCGACCTCCGCTCCCCCGAAGAACCGGGAGATCGAAGCCGCCAAGGCGCGGGCACGCGCCGCGAAGCGGTATGCGTCCTGAGGCTTTGGCGCGGCTGCTCCACTGTTCGTTGGGTCCGGTTCGTTGAGTCTGGTTTATGCCGTTGCTCGACGTCCCGCGCGGTTAGCCGAGTTATCCACAGGCTGAGTCCCGTCGCCCTGCGGGGGTCTGCTAATCGGGTTAGGCTCGATCGGCAGTAGGCGTTCCGCACTCTCATCAGGCGGGGGAAACCAATGACACATCAATTCGTCGTGCCCGCGTGGGCGCGACTTGGCACGGCCGCGGTCATGGCTGCCGCGGTGCTCAGCGGATGCACCGGGTCCGAACCCGATCCGGGGCCGACCGGGGCGACGGCGACCTCACCGACGGAGAGCGCGACCGAGTCGCCCAC
>JAAYCP010000065.1 GCA_012729695.1 Actinomycetales bacterium
CGTCAGCGCCGGCCCGCCCCGCCGGAGCCATGTCCGGCTCCCGGGACCCGCGCCGCCCAGAGTCCGTGAGCTGCACAGACACTCCCACCGCGGACGGTCTGAAACACTGGGGACACCGCGAGAGCAAAGGAGCTTCGAAGTGTTGGACGCTGTGACCCACGTCCCTGCCCCGGTCAACGAGCCGGTCCTCGACTACGCCCCTGGGAGCGCCGAGCGGGCCGAGCTCGAGGTGGCGCTCGCCGAGCTGCAGTCGACGGCGATCGACCTGCCCCACACGATCGGCGGCAAGCGCGTCCAGGGCACCGGGAAGAAGATCCAGGTCGTCCAGCCGCACGCGAAGCGGCACGTGCTCGGCACCATCCGCGCCGCCACGAAGAACGATGCCGCCGCGGCCGTCGACGCGGCGATGGCCGCAGCACCGGGCTGGCGTGACCTCTCCTTCGACGACCGTGCCTCGATCCTCCTCAAGGCCGCCGACCTGCTCGCCGGCCCGTGGCGCCAGCGGCTCAACGCGGCGACCATGCTCGGCCAGTCCAAGACGGCCTACCAGGCCGAGATCGACGCCGCCTGCGAGCTCATCGACTTCTGGCGCTTCAATGTCCACTTCGCCCGCCAGATCCTCGCCGAGCAGCCGCCCGCGAACAGCCGAGGTCTGTGGAACCGCAGCGACTACCGCAGCCTCGAGGGCTTCGTGTATGCGGTGACCCCCTTCAACTTCACCGCCATCTCGGGCAACCTCCCGACCGCTCCCGCGCTGATGGGCAACACCGTCATCTGGAAGCCCGCCCACACCCAGCAGTTCGCCGCGCAGGTCGTGATGGAGCTGCTCGAGGAGGCCGGACTCCCGCCGGGCGTCATCAACCTCGTCGCCGGGGATGGTGCAGCCGTGAGCGATGTCGTCCTCGCGCACCCCGAGTTCGCCGGCCTGCACTTCACCGGCTCGACCCGCGTCTTCCAGATGTTCTGGCGCGAGATCGGCGGGCGCATCGACAGCTACCGGCACTACCCGCGGATCGTCGGCGAGACCGGCGGCAAGGACTTCATCCTGGCCCACCCGAGCGCGGACCCCGACGTGCTGCGCACCGCGCTGATCCGGGGAGCGTTCGAGTACCAAGGTCAGAAGTGCTCGGCAGCCTCCCGCGCATACATCCCGCGGTCGGTGTGGAAGGTCATCAAGGACGACCTCGTCTCGATGACGAACGAGCTGACCATGGGCCCGGTGACCGACCTGTCCAACTTCATGGGGGCGGTCATCGACGACCGCGCCTTCGCCAAGCACAAGGACGCCATCGACCGCGCGCACGGCCACGCGGGCATCGACGTCGTCGCCGGCGGCACCTATGACGACTCCGAGGGCTACTTCGTGCGCCCCACCATCCTCGTCTCCGACGACCCGACGGACGAGATCTTCACGACGGAGTACTTCGGCCCCATCCTCGGCGTCCACGTCTACCCGGACCGGCAGTTCACCAAGGTGATGACCCAGATGGAGTCGGTGGCCCCGTATGCGCTGACCGGCTCGATCATCGCCCAGGACCGGGAGGCGATCGCCGCAGCGACCGATGCGCTGCGCTTCGCCGCGGGCAACTTCTACATCAACGACAAGCCCACCGGCGCGGTCGTCGGGCAGCAGCCCTTCGGCGGCGGGCGGGCGTCGGGCACGAACGACAAGGCCGGCTCGGCGCAGAACCTGCTGCGCTGGACGAGCCCGCGCTCCATCAAGGAGAACTTCGTCCCGCCGACGTCGTACCGCTACCCGCACATGGGCTGATCCTCACGGCACCCGCGAGAGCCTCGACCGTCCCGCGGGGCGCGGGGGACTGGCGCACCCCGCGGACGCGCCCTCCCCGTTGCGCGTTGGGGCCGGTGCCCTCAGCCGCCGTTGGCGCGGGCGGCGAGGAGCTCGGTCTCGATCTCGGCGGCAGCACCGACGGGCGGGCCGGCAGCCTCCTCGATCTTGCGCCCGATGAGGGGGATCGCCGCCTTGATGGCGAAGTCGATCTGGTCGCGCGAGCCGGACCCGGTGGGGGCGAGCACCCGACGACCGGTGCCGGTGATGGGTGCGCCCGCGACGTGGACCTTGAGGTCGGCGGTGTAGAGCCCGTTGGCGTTGGGTCCGTGCCACTCCTGGCTCTCGTGGATGACGAGGCGGTTGCCGACGAAGCCGCGCGCGATCTCCGGGAGGTGCTCCATGGGCATGGACCGCTCCGTCGTGACGACGAGCCGGCCGGCGCGCTCGCGGACGGAGACGCTGTAGGCGACGGCGTAGGTGGCACGGCACTTCTCCTCCTGGAACTCCTCGTCGGCGATGATCTCGAGGATCTCGTCGGGGCCCAGGACATAGGTCGCGTGCGTCGTCACCTTCACACCCGGCAGGCTATCCGCTGCGCACTCTGCTGTGTACCCGTGCTCGCTCCGAGTCAAGCTCTGCGCGCAGCCTGCGTCGGCTCGTGTCGAGGTCGATGAGGATCGCGTCGAGAACGCGTTGCAGCCGGCTCAGCGCCTCGGCCTGATCCTGCTCGGCCTCCGGGTCGGCGACGCCTCGCACCCCGCGAGGCGCCGCCACGGTGGGGCCGTCGATCTGCAGCCCCAGGGACTGGGCGCGGTCGGAGAGCCGTCGCGCCAGCCCGATGGCGTCGGCGAGCTCCCCGGAGTGGTCCACGAGGTACGGAGCGACGCGGCGCAGCGCCTCCACCACGACCGAGGTGTCGCGGTGCAGCGCCCGCACCCGTCCGGCGTACCGGCGGTGGACCGGCGCCTCCGCGAGAGCGGCGATCGAGTCCTCCAGCTCGGTCCCGGTCCGTCGCAGCGCCGCGGCCAGCGCACCGAGGGAGGCCGGGTCACCGAGGACCGGTTCGGCAGGGCGCGGGTCGGGCAGGCTCCAGCTCACGTCGGCCCATCTCCCTCTGAGACCGCTCGCCGCTGCGCGATCGTCATCACCCGCCGCAGGTCGTCGGCCTCGCTCTGCACCGCGCGCAGGGCCGCCGCCACCGCGTCGACGAAGGCGTCGATGCTGTACCCCGTCGCCTGATCGCCTGCGAACGGGGCGGCGGAGAAGAGGTCCTCGCAGCAGGACTCGACCGTCACCGTGAGCGACTCCAGCGCCTCGAGAGGGTATGCGGTGGCCGGCTCAGCCGTCGCCGCACCCCCCGCGGACGCAACAGAGTCAGCGCCCGGAGGCGCGCCTGGCTGCCCCTTCGCGCCGGTCTCGGCCCGCGACTCGATCACGCTTGAACAGTAGCCAGGTTGCGCATACCCCCGGCGAACTTATCCACATCGAGCGGGTCATTTCGGCGAGTCTCCGGCTCGGTGCACAAGGGATAGGCTGGCGATGGCGCGCAACGACGCGCGCCTCTGTCGCCGTTCGCAAGGATGCCAACCCAGCCATGAGTGACACCACGATGACTGACGCCACGACGAGCGACACGCTCGGCCGCACCCGCCACGCGCTGCTCAAGGCGGCCGCGGAGATGGCGCGACGATCCGTCACCGGCGGCACCGAGTCGGACATCCTCCTCCCGCTACTCGAGCGCTACCACCGGCACACGACCACCGAGGACCTGCTCGCACGTCAGGCCGAGGACATCCTCGGCGCCGTCCTCAGTCACCGCTCCCTGGCGGCCAACCGTCCGCCGGGCACCGCGGTCGTCCAGGTGTTCAACCCCGACATGGACGAGCACGGCTGGGCCAGCGGGCACACCGTCATCCAGGTCGTCACCGATGACATGCCCTTCATCGTCGACTCGGTCCTCAACGAGCTCGCGGCGCTCGACCACACGGTCTTCCTCCTCCTGCACCCCCAGCTGGTCGTCCGGCGTGACGCGAGCGGGCAGCTCAAGGAGGTCCTCGACACCGACCACGTGAGTGAGGGCTCGCACACCGAGACCTTCGGCGAGATGCGGGAGTCGTGGCTGCACATCGAGATCGACCGCACGAGCGATCCCGCCGAGCGTGAGCGGGTCGCGAACCGGCTGCGCACGATCCTCGGTGACGTGCGGGTCGCCGTCGAGGACTGGGCCAAGATGGCCCGGCGGTGCTGGGACATCGCGGCCGACCTCAAGGAGAACGTCCCCGTCGGCATCAGCCCGGACGAGGTCGCCCTCGTCGCCACCTTCCTCGAGTGGCTGGCCGACAACCACTTCACCTTCCTCGGCTACCGGGAGTATGCGCTGGAGCGGCACCCGGACGGCAAGGGTGACGTCGTGCGCACCCAGCTCGGCACGGGGCTGGGACTGCTGCGCCCGGACCCGCCGCACGACCGGATGGAGGTCCGGCTCTCCCCGCAGGCGACGGAGGTGGCGCGGCGCAAGGAGCTGCTCATCATCACCAAGGCCAACTCCCGCTCGACGGTGCACCGTCCGGTCTACATGGACTACGTGTCGGTGCGCACCTTCGACGAGTTCGGCGAGGTGACCGGCGAGAAACGGTTCATCGGCCTCTTCGCCTCCACCGCATACACGGAGTCGGTGCGGCGGATCCCGTTGGTGCGGGACAAGGTTCAGGAGATCCTCGACCGCTCGGGCTTCAGCCGGGACTCCCACTCCGGCAAGGATCTGCTCGGGGTGCTGGAGACCTATCCGCGCGATGAGCTCTTCCAGGCCGACACCGACTACCTGCTCGAGACGGCCGTCGCCGTCACGCATCTGCAGGAGCGCCGGGGGACCAAGCTCTTCCTGCGTCGTGACGACTTCGGGCGCTTCGTCTCCTGCCTCGTCTACATCCCGCGGGACCGCTACAACACCAGCGTCCGGCTGCGGATGGAGCGCATCCTGCGCGAGGCGTTCCAGGGCGCAAGTGTCGACTTCACGACGCGGGTGAGTGAGTCAAAGCTCGCGAGGCTGCACTTCGTCGTCCGGATGGCGCGGGGCGAGGCCATCCCCGCTGTGGACATCGAGGGCGTCGAGCACCAGCTGCTCGACGCGACCCGCACCTGGGAGGAGGACCTGGCCGACTCGATGCGCATCGAGATCGGCGAGGAGGGCGCCGCCCGGATGATGGGGTTGTACGGCAGGTCCTTCCCGCCGGCCTACCAAGCCGACTTCTCGCCGCGGATGGCGATCGCCGACATGCGGCACCTGGAGGAGCTCACCTCCGAGACCTCGACCGGCCGGGCGCTCTTCCAGAGCCCGGGGGCGCCGGAGGAGGAGCGGCGCTTCAAGCTGTTCCGGCGGCGACCGGTCTCGCTGACCGACGTGCTGCCCGTGTTCACCGATCTCGGCGTCGAGGTCGTCGACGAGCGGCCCTACGACATCACCCGTGCCGACGGGGTGCGTGCCTACATCTACGACCTCGGCCTGCGGATCACGGATCCCTCACTGTGGACCAGGGGCAGCCGTGAGCGGGTGCGGACCCTCTTCCAGGATGCGGTGGGCGCCATCTGGGACGGCCTGGCCGAGTCCGACGGGTTCAACGCGCTCGTCCTCGAGGCCGGGCTCACGTGGCGGCAGGTCGCCATCGTGCGCACGATCGGCAAGTACCTCCACCAGACCCGCACCGCCTTCAGCCAGGGCTACCTCGAGGCGGCGCTCGTCCACAACCACGAGCTCACCCGCCTCCTCGTCGAGCTGTTCGAGACCCGGTTCGACCCGGACCTGTTCCCGGCAGCCGGTGAATCCCCGGAGGGCGACGCGCCCGACGTCAGCGAGGAACGCATCGAGGCGATGGATCGGCTCGAGAAGGACATCCTCGACAAGCTCGACGAGGTCGCCTCCCTCGACCACGACCGGATCATCCGGGCCTTCCTCGGGGTCATCAAGGCGACCCTGCGCACGAACTACTTCCAGCGCGACAGCGAGGGCGAGTTCAAGACCTACATCTCGCTCAAGCTCGAGCCGGCCAAGGTGCCGGACATGCCCTCGCCCAAGCCCCGCTTCGAGATCTGGGTCTACAGCCCGCGCGTCGAGGGTGTGCACCTGCGCTTCGGCCCGGTCGCGCGCGGCGGGCTGCGCTGGTCCGACCGGCGTGAGGACTTCCGCACCGAGGTGCTGGGTCTCGTCAAGGCGCAGATGGTCAAGAACGCCGTCATCGTGCCGACCGGCTCCAAGGGCGGGTTCTACGCCAAGCAGCTGCCCGACCCGGCCCAGGACCGGGAGGCCTGGATGGCGGAGGGGATCGAGGCATACAAGATCTTCATCTCCGGCATGCTCGACCTCACCGACAACCGGGTGGATGGCGGGATCGTCCCGCCCGACCGGCTCGTGCGCCATGACGGGTCGGACCCCTACCTCGTCGTCGCCGCCGACAAGGGCACGGCGACCTTCAGCGACATCGCCAACTCCGTCTCACAGGCCTACGGCTTCTGGCTCGACGACGCCTTCGCCTCCGGCGGTTCGGAGGGCTACGACCACAAGGCCATGGGCATCACCGCGCGTGGCGCCTGGGAGTCGGTCAAGCGCCACTTCCGCGAGCTCGGGGTGAACACGCAGGAGGAGGACTTCACGGCCGTCGGCATCGGCGACATGAGCGGCGACGTCTTCGGCAACGGCATGCTCCTCTCCGAGCACATCCGCCTCGTCGCGGCGTTCGACCACCGGCACATCTTCCTCGACCCGGACCCCGACGCCGCCGCCTCGTTCGCGGAACGTCGCCGGCTCTTCGAGCTGCCCCGCTCGTCGTGGGCCGACTACGACAAGACGCTCATCAGCGAGGGCGGTGGGGTGTATGCGCGCAACCTGAAGTCCATCCCCATCAACGAGCAGGTGCGTGAGCTGCTCGGCCTGCCGCAGGACACGACCGCGATGACCCCTGCCGAGCTCATGCGCGCCATCCTCGTCGCCCCCGCGGACCTCTTGTGGAACGGCGGGATCGGCACCTACGTCAAGGCGTCCACCGAGGCCAACAGCGAGGTCGGCGACCGCGCCAACGACGCGATCCGTGTCGACGGGCACGAGCTGCGGGTCAAGGTCGTCGGGGAGGGCGGCAACCTCGGCATGACCCAGCTCGGGCGCATCGAGGCCGCCCTGCACGGGGTGCGGGTCAACACCGACGCCATCGACAACTCCGCCGGCGTCGACACCTCCGACCACGAGGTCAACATCAAGATCATGCTGGGCGAGATCGTCCGCGCCGGCGACATGACGATGAAGCAGCGCAACCAGCTGCTCCGATCCATGACCGACGAGGTCGCCCAGCAGGTGCTGCGGACGAACTACGAGCAGAACGTCCTCCTCGGCAACGCCCGGGCCCAGGAGCACGCGATGCTCACCGTCCACGAGCGGCTCATCAAGGCCCTCGAGCGGCGCGGTGACCTGGACCGTGCCCTGGAGTTCCTGCCCGACGACCAGCAGATCGCCCAGCGCAACCGCGAGGGAATCGGCCTGAAGTCGCCGGAGTTCTCCGTGCTCGTGGCGTACGCGAAGCTCGCGCTCAAGCACGACCTGCTCCCGACCTCGCTCCCCGATGACCCGTTCATGCAGCGCTACCTCGCCGACTACTTCCCGGCCCCGATCCGGGAGCGCTTCGGCGAGTGGCTCGAGCACCACCCGCTGCGCCGGGAGATCATCGTCAACTCGGTCGCGAACACGATCGTCAACCGCGGTGGCATCACCTTCGCCTTCCGGGCGATGGAGGAGACCGGAGCGGGGCCTGAGCAGGTCGCGCGGGCCTTCGTCGTGGCGCGGGAGATCTTCGACATGGTCGGGTTCGTCAGCGACGTCGAGGCCCTCGACAACGTCGTGCCCACCGCCGTCCAGTCCGAGCTCTACCTCGAGTGGCGACGGCTCGCCGACCGGGCGGTGCGCTGGTTCATCACAGCCCGACCCGCGCGTCTCGACATCGAGACCGAGGTCCGCCGGTACCAGCCGGTCATCGAGGACCTCGGTCCGCAGGTGCCGGGGTGGTTGCGCGGCGCCGAGCTCAAGCGCCTCCAGCGGCGGGTCGCCCAGCTCACCGAGCACGACGTCCCGGAACAGCTCGCCGTGCGGGTCGCCTCCGGCCTGGACCAGTTCTCGCTCCTCGACATCGTCGACATCGCCGCCTCGACGGGGAAGGACCCTGCCGAGGTCGGGCCGCTGTACTTCGTCGTCTCCGAGCGCTTCGGCATCGATGTCATGCTGGGCCGGGTCTCGAAGCTGCCGCGCGAGGACCGGTGGGACGGGCTGGCCCGAGGGGCTCTGCGTGACGACCTCTACGGCGTCCTCGAGTCACTCACCGAGGCCGTCATCGCCTCGTGCCCGGAGGGCGACATCAGCCACCCCGAGCAGGCGTTCGGTGACTGGGAGTCCCGCAACAGCGACACGCTCTCGCGCGCCAGGGCCTCGCTCGTCGAGATCGAGCGGATGGACTCGCCGAGCATTGCCGCCCTGTCGGTGGCGCTCCGGACGTTGCGGTCGGTCCTGCGGTCGGGGGCGGCCCAGACCTGACGGTATGCGGTGGGCGCCTGATCGGGGCCCCCTCGGCTGACGCGACGGTATGCGTCGGGCGAGCACCGCATACGGCCAACGGCGGCTGTGGCCGGGTGACGCCACGTGTCGGGTGACCAGCGCATACCCGATCGTTGGACGGGATGGGGCGTGAGGTGAGCGGCAGACTAGGCTGCCCGACGTGGCCACCCTGAGCGAGAAGCTGCGCATGCTCACCGATTTGCCCGGTCAGGATCGTGAGTGGCTGCACCTGCTCGTGGGGGACTGGCAGCTCATCGCCGACCTGTCCTTCGCGGACCTCATCCTCTGGGTGCAGGCGCGGACCGAGGACGACGACACCGAGGGCTGGGTGGCCGTCGCGCACGTGCGACCGAACACCGGTCAGATGGTGTTCTACGAGGATGTCGTCGGGCGGCGGGTGATGCCGCACCTTCGGCCGCTCGTCGAGGAGGCCGTCGCGTCCGAGGGGGTGGTCCGGGCCCCGTCGGTCCATCACGAGGACGACCGACGGGTGCGCGAGGAGGCCTTCCCCGTGACGCGGGCAGGGCGGCCGATCGCGGTGGTGACCCGGCACACCAACCTCGGGGGACGCACTCCCACCAGGCTGGAGCTCACCTACGTCTCCATCGGCGACTCCCTCGTGCGGATGGTGGCCGAGGGTGACTTCCCGACGCTGTCCCCGACGAGCGGGCGGCGCGGTGCTCCGCGGGTCGGTGACGGCGTCATCCGGCTCGATACGGAGGGCCTGGTGCTCTATGCGAGCCCGAATGCGATCTCCGCCATCCACCGCCTCGGGCACAAGGGTGCGGTCATCGGGACGGTGCTCGCGACGATCATCGCCGACATCCTCGCGCAGAGTGCCGCTCCGATCGACGAGTCCTTGGCGCTGGTCCTCACGGGTCGCGCGGCCTGGCGCTCCGAGCTGACCTCCCGCAGCGCCACCATCTCGCTGCGGTCCGTGCCGATCACCGAGGGTGGCGTGCGGGTGGGTGCGGTCGTGCTGTCGCGCGACGTGACCGAGCTGCGGCGCCGTGAGCAGGAGCTGCTCACGAAGGAAGCGACCATCCGGGAGATCCACCACCGGGTCAAGAACAACCTGCAGACCGTCGCCGCGTTGCTGCGGCTCCAAGGTCGCCGCCTTCCCGAGGGGCAGGCGAAGGTCGCGCTCGAGGAGGCGGTGCGTCGTGTCGGCACCATCGCTCTGGTGCACGAGACGCTCAGCCACGGCCTGGACGAGACGGTCGACTTCGACGAGATCGCGATCCGAGGGTTGCAGGCGGTCGTCGAGGTCGCCACGACCGATCACCCGGTCACGAGCACGGTCGTCGGGACCTTCGGCCGGATGCGGGCCGAGGACGCCACGGCGATGGCGATGATCATCTCCGAGCTCGTCCAGAACGCGGTCGAGCACGGCCTCGCCAGCCGGGGTGGGACCGTGGAGGTGAAGGCCGAGCGTCGCGAGGAGAACGGTGACGACGTCGTCTACGTGACGATCACCGACGACGGGGTCGGTCTGCCCGCCGGCTTCCGGCCGAGCATGGTCGGTCTCGGCACGCGGATCGTCACCTCGCTGGTGCAGGACCTGCGCGGGACGATCAGGTGGGACCAGGGCTCGCCGTCAGGGACGGTCGTGCGGATGAAGGCCCGCCTGCGCCCCCTGGGCTAGGCGTACAAGAACGTGACAATAGGAACGTTCTGGTACGCCCGCGAGGGTGAAGGGTGCGAGGCGCCGGCGTACAAGAACGTGACAATAGGAACGTTCTGGTACGGCACGAAGTCCGAAGGGGGAGGGTGCCGCACATGGAAGAACGTGCCAGGTGGCACGTTCTGGTGGGGCTCAGTCAGCCCCGGGGGA
>JAAYCP010000066.1 GCA_012729695.1 Actinomycetales bacterium
CACACCGCCGACAGCGGGATCGAGGCGACGGCCGACACCTTGCCCGAGCTGATCGGCGTGCTGGCCACGGGGATGTTCGAGCTCATGGCCCCGGTGCAGCCGGGGAAGGACGGCGTGGCGCAGGACGGTGCCGTGGACGTCGAGGTGGAGGTCGAGGTCGACGCGACGACTGTGGAGGACCTCGTTGTCGACATCCTGTCCGACCTGCTCTACGAGTCGGAGGCCGAGGACGCCATCCTCACCGACTTCGACGTCACCATGGTCGGACCGATGAGCGCCCGCGTCACTGCCCGCGGGGTCCCCATGCCGCGCGCGGACATGGTCGGTCCACCGATCAAGGCGGTCACGTACCACGACCTGGCGGTCGAGGAGCGGGGCGACGGCTGGTTCGGGCGGGTCATCTTCGACGTCTGACGTGGCGTCGTTGCCGCGCCGAAGACAGGAACGTGCACTCCCGCCCGACGGCCAACGGGCGCCACGGTGCCCAACCGGGACTGGACCTCGCCGCGGCGCCTGACAGACTGGGGCCATGGAGCTCACGAGGGTCTCCGACGTCGTCTGGGAGGTGCCGCGGACGGGCGGCATGTGGGTCCCGGGGCGCATCTTCGCCTCGCACGAGCTGATGGAGGTCGTCCGCGAGGACCGGTCCGTCGAGCAGGTCGCGAACGTCGCGCATCTGCCGGGCATCGTGCGGGCCTCGTTCGCGATGCCGGACATCCACTGGGGCTACGGCTTCCCGATCGGCGGCGTGGCGGCGATGCGCGTCTCAGACGGCGTGGTGTCTCCCGGTGGGGTGGGGTTCGACATCTGCTGCGGCGTGCGTCTCATCGCCTCGCGCTTCACCGAGGCCGAGTTCGAGTCGCGCCGGGACACCGTCATGGGAGAGCTGGACCGACGCATACCCCGTGGGCCCGGCAAGGGCGCCATCGCGCCGGGCAGCATCCTCGCTGACGTGCTCGCCGACGGCGCCGCGGCCGCGGTGCGTCACGGATACGGATGGCCCGAAGACCTCGAGCGCTGTGAGGAGCGGGGGACGTCCCAGGCGGCCAAGCCGGACGGGATCAGCGACAAGGCCCTGACGCGGGGCAAGGACCAGCTCGGGTCGCTCGGGTCCGGGAACCACTTCCTCGAGGTCCAGGTGGTCGACAAGGTCATCGACGCGGCGGTGGCCGAGACGTTCGGCCTCGCCGAGGGCATGGTCGTCGTCATGATCCACTGCGGCTCCCGGGGCCTCGGGCACCAGACCTGCACCGATCACGTCCGCCTCATGGGCGAGGCGATGCGCCGCCACGGGATCACGGTTCCGGACCGTCAGCTGGCGTGTGTGCCCATCCGGTCCGACGAGGGCGCCTCCTACCTGGGAGCCATGGCCGCGGCATCGAACTTCGCCTGGGCCAACCGCCACATCCTCGCCCACGAGGCACGTCAGGCGTTCGCGACAGCATTCGGTGTGAGCGACCGGGACACCGGGATGCACGTGGTCTTCGACGTCGCGCACAACCTGGCCAAGATCGAGACCCACGAGGTCGACGGCGTCCCGACCGAGGTCTGCGTCCACCGGAAGGGCGCGACCCGTGCCTTCGGCCCTGGCCACTCCGACCTGCCCGATGACCTGAAGCAGTGCGGCCAGCCGGTCCTCGTCCCGGGCTCGATGGGGACCGCGTCGTGGGTGCTGCGGGGCATCGCGGACAACCCGGCGTTCGCCTCGGCCGCCCACGGCGCCGGCCGGCTCATGAGTCGCAAGCGGGCCAGCCGGCAGGCCGGGGGCCGCGAGGTCCGGGCGGAGCTCGAGCGGGCCGGTATCTCGGTGCGCCCACTCTCGGTGGGTCTGCTCTCGGAGGAGGCGCCGTACGCATACAAGGATGTCGACGTCGTCGCCGAGGTCTGCGAGAAGGCGGGTCTCGCAGCCCGGGTGGCCCGGCTTCGCCCTCTGGGAGTGGTGAAGGGCTGAGGGAGCGGACCGGCCGGCGCCGGTGTCGGCTGACCAGGTCCAGGTATGCGCGGGCCGGCTCCCGATTGCCCGTCACCTGCTGCCCCGGCGGGCCGGGTTGTGCGGGCATGCCCCGGTTGTGCTGGGGAGCCCGGCTTGCGCAGCGCCGCCCGTGAAATTGCGCGGTCATCGCTGCGCAACCCGGTCATCGCCGCGCAACCCGGTCACGGCTGCTCAAGCGGGTCAGCGGGCGGAGCGGGAGTACCGCAGTCTGCACCGACGGCGCAGACTCGCCGCACTGTGACGAGGCCGACGTTCACGCGTAGTGTCCAGCGCGCAGGGCGGACGATGGGCGTGTGAGCCAGAGCGGTCGCTCAGCTCGAGTCGCACCACCTGGCTCCGTCACACGCAGAGTCGGGGGGCGGCGATCCATGCTGCGGCGAATCCTCTACCTCACGGGCGTGTTCATTGCCGCCTCGGTTCTCAGCGGCATCGGTGCCGGCATCGGCCTGCCACACCTGGCAAAGTCGGGATTGAGCGCGACCACGGTGCTCGGTATGACGGCCCTCCTTCTCGGCTTCGTCGCGCTGATCGCCAGCGGGAGGGCACTGGTCCGACTTGCGTCCGGCTGGCGCCGACTCGCGCTGCTGGCACTGCTCCTGGTGACGACGCTCCTGGGCGTCTACCTCCTGGCCGTGCCCCTGGCGGCGACCTTCCCGGCTCGCGCATCGGCGCCGTCCGCGTTGCCCGCGGCGGTCACGGCGAGCGAGGTCGTCGTCCCGACCACTGACGGGGAGGAGCTGGCCGGCTGGTACGTGCCGTCCACCAACGGAGCTGCAGTGGTCCTCCTGCCAGGCTCGGGGAGCTCCCGGGCGGCGCTCACCCGCCATGTCGAGGCGCTCGTCGAGGGTGGCTACGGGGTACTGGCGATCGATCCTCGAGGACACGGTGAGAGTCCTGGGCGAGCGATGGACTTCGGCTGGTTCGGTGAGGTCGATATCGCCGCGGCGGTGACGTTTCTCGAGAACCAAGAGGATGTCGACCCGGACGCGATCGGAGCCGTCGGCCTCTCCATGGGCGGCGAGGAGGCGATCGGGGCTGCGGGAGCCGACCCGCGCATACAGGCTGTTGTTGCTGAAGGCGTGACCGGCCGCAGCGCCGCCGACCTGCACTGGCTCTCCGATGTGTACGGATGGCGGGGTTCGCTGACCGAGGGAGTGCACTGGGTCCAGACGCGCATCGCCGACCTGCTCACCCCTGCGGACCAGCCCCCACCGCTGCGGGAGTCAGCGGCCGACGCGTCCCCACGGCCGATCCTGCTCGTCGTCGCCGGTGAGCGTCCCGATGAGCAGCACACCGCCGATGACATCCAGCGAGCAGCGCCGGAGAACGTGGAGACCTGGACGGTGCCTGGCGCGGGCCACACGGGTGGGCTGAGCACCGACCCCCAAGGCTGGCGCGAGGAGGTCCTCGGATTCCTCGACGAGTCGCTCAGACCCGACGCAGGACAGCGGTGACCCGGCCGAGGATCGTCGCGTGGTCGCCGTCGATCGGCTCGTACTGCGGGTTGTGCGGCATGAGCCAGACCTTGCCGTCGCGGCGCTTGAAGGTCTTGACCGTGGCCTCGTTGTCGAGCATGGCCGCGACGATGTCGCCGTTCTCGGCGGTCGACTGCTGACGCACCACGACCCAGTCACCCTCGCAGATCGCGGCGTCGATCATCGAGTCGCCCTGGACCTGGAGGAGGAAGAGCGAGCCCTCGCCGACGATCTGGCGGGGGAGTGGGAAGACGTCCTCGACCAGCTCCTCGGCGGTGATCGGCGCACCGGCCGCAATCCTCCCGAGGACGGGGACGTAGGTCGCCTCGGGACGCTCGTCGCCCATCCCCGTCTCGTCGTGGGCGAGGTCGGGGTCGGCGTTGGAGACGCTCTGGCGGTGCGGGTCGCTCCCGCGGTATCCACCGGACTCGGGGTCCGTGGGGTCGATGACCTCGAGGGCCCGCGGGCGCATCGGGTCGCGACGGATGTATCCCTTGCGCTCGAGCTGGGAGAGCTGGTGGGCGACGGAGCTGGGGGAGTTCAGGCCGACTGCCTCGCCGATCTCCCGGACCGCCGGCGGGTACCCGCGCCGGTCGATGGAGTTGCGGATGACCTCGAGTATGCGTCGCTGCCGGGCGGTCAGGCCGCCCTCACCTTCGACGTCGGGGAACTCATGGACGGAGGCGCGCTCTTCGCCGCGGGCCGGCGTGTCGGCCGTCGGGCCATCCGCCGCAGCCCGGGAGGCCCGGCGCAGCTGCGTGCGCACCACGTCCTCGGTCGGTCGACCCGCGCCTCGACTGCCTCGGCGTGAGGTGCTCATTCTCCCGTCCTTTCGAACCTCGCTGGTGACCCTGCCTGCGTCCCATCAAGGCCAGGTGGGTGGCCTTGGAGGCTGGCGGTCAAGGTCTGGGGTGAAGGTCTGTCAGTGGGCCCTGTTTGGCTCTGTGATGTGACAACAAGGTACCCGCAGACGAACACCTGTGCCAAACATATGTTCGAGCGTGTCTTGCCATCGTTCGAACACACGTGCTACACATGGAACATGCGTTCGATCGAACGTATGTCCGATCACTCTATCCGGACCGCCCCTCGAGGAGCCTCGCGATGACCACTGCAGCAGCTTGGGACACTCTTCCCCTCCAGGCGCCCGCGCGCCGACCGCAGCTCGTCGTCATCGAGGGTGGCGCCCAGGCCGGCGC
>JAAYCP010000285.1 GCA_012729695.1 Actinomycetales bacterium
GGGTCGTCTGCGGCGGCGATGGCCCACACCCTGGGGCCGCCAGGCTGCTCCCAGCCGCGGGCGACGAGCTCGAGGAAGGAGCGGGCGTCCTCAGGGCCGTAGGGCACCGGGACGGTGGTCCACCTGACCGACTCCGGGTCCCGGCACTGCTCGACGATGCGGTCGAGGTCGCCCTCGCGCTGGGCGCGCAGGAGCACGTGCCCGTCGGTGAGCTCCGGGACGCAAGCGGGATAGGTGGCTTCGCTCATGGGACCAACCCAACCAAGGTCATGGCGAGGCAGCCACCGGGTTTCTGTTGGTGCGTGGGGGTGCTCGTCTGTTCGGCGGCTCTCTGCCGGCCATGGCGGGAGGTGAGGAGGGTCCCGGAACAGACGAGGCGCATACCTCGTTCATTCCAGTCGACTAGCCTTAGCAGGTCGGCCCCCTGTCGCCGGCCCCAACGTCGTCGTCTCATGAGGTGAATCTGTGGCCAAGCTGTTCGAAAAGCTCCTACGTGCCGGTGAAGGCCGTCAGCTGAAGAAGCTGGAGGCCGTCGCTGCCCAGGTGGCCGCCATCGAGGAGGACTTCGAGAAGCTCACCGACGCCGAGCTGCGCGCGGAAACCGACAAGTTCAAGGCCCGCCTCGCCGCCGGCGAGACGCTGGACCAGATCCTGCCCGAGGCGTTCGCGGCCGTCCGTGAGGCGAGCAAGCGCACCATCGGCAAGCGGCACTTCGACGTCCAGATCATGGGTGGCGCCGCACTCCACCAGGGCAACGTCGCCGAGATGAAGACCGGTGAGGGTAAGACGCTCGTCGCGACCCTCCCGAGCTATCTCAACGCGCTCACCGGCAAGGGCGTCCACGTCGTCACGACGAACGACTACCTCGCGTCCTACCAGTCCGAGCTCATGGGCCGCGTCCACCGCGCCCTCGGCCTCGAGACCGGCTGCATCCTCTCCGGCATGACGCCGGAGCAGCGCCGCGCCGAGTACGCCAAGGACATCACCTATGGCACGAACAACGAGTTCGGCTTCGACTACCTGCGCGACAACATGGCCTGGGCGCCCGACGAGATGGTCCAGCGTGGGCACCACTTCGCCATCGTCGACGAGGTCGACTCGATCCTCATCGACGAGGCCCGGACCCCGCTCATCATCTCCGGCCCGGCCGACCAGCCGACGAAGTGGTACGTCGAGTTTGCCAAGCTCGTCCAGCGTCTCGAGCGCGGCGAAGCCGAGTCCGGCACCGGCGACTACGAGGTCGACGAGAAGAAGCGCACCGTCGGCGTCCTCGAGTCCGGGATCGAGAAGGTCGAGGACTGGCTCGGGATCGACAACCTCTACGAGTCCGCCAACACCCCGCTCATCGGCTACCTCAACAACGCCATCAAGGCCAAGGAGCTCTTCCAGCGCGATCGCGACTACGTGATCATGGACGGCGAGATCCTCATCGTCGACGAGCACACCGGTCGTATGCTCGCCGGCCGCCGCTACAACGAGGGCATGCACCAGGCCATCGAGGCCAAGGAAGGCGTGCAGATCAAGAACGAGAACCAGACGCTCGCGACGATCACCCTGCAGAACTACTTCCGCATGTACGACAAGCTCGCCGGTATGACCGGTACCGCCCAGACCGAGGCGGCCGAGCTCAACTCGATCTACGGGCTCGGTGTCATCACGATCCCGACGAACCGCCCGATGATCCGCGTCGACCAGCCCGACCTCGTCTACCGGACCGAGGAGGCCAAGTTCAACGCGGTCGTCGACGACATCGCCCAGCGCCACGAGGCCGGCCAGCCGGTCCTCGTCGGCACCGTCTCGGTCGAGAAGAGCGAGTACCTCTCCGAGCAGCTGCGCCGACGCGGCATCCCGCACGAGGTCCTCAACGCCAAGCAGCATGCCCGTGAGGCCTCGATCGTCGCCCAGGCCGGGCGCAAGGGCGCGGTCACCGTCGCGACGAACATGGCTGGTCGAGGCACCGACATCATGCTCGGTGGCAACCCCGAGTTCACCGCGGTAGCCACCCTCAAGCAGCGCGGTCTGGACCCGGTCGAGACGCCGGAGGAGTACCAGGCCGCCTGGGAGGCTGCCCTCGCCGAGGCGGAGGCCGCGGTCGCCGCTGAGCACGACGAGGTCACCGAGCTCGGCGGACTGTATGTGCTGGGCACCGAGCGCCACGAGTCACGCCGCATCGACAACCAGCTCCGCGGCCGTTCCGGCCGTCAGGGTGACCCCGGTGAGAGCCGCTTCTACCTCTCGCTCCAGGACAGCCTCATGCGGCGCTTCAACGCCGGCATGGTCGACCGGGTCATGGCGACCTCCGGCCTCGGCGACGACGCGCTCGAGTCGAAGATGGTCTCGAAGTCGATCGCGTCGGCGCAGAGCCAGGTCGAGGCGCAGAACTACGAGATCCGCAAGAACATCCTCAAGTACGACGACGTCCTCAACCGGCAGCGCACGGTCATCTACGAGCAGCGTCGCCAGGTCCTGCACGGCGCCGACCTGCACGAGCAGATGCGCCACTTCGTCAACGACGTCATCGAGAGCTACATCGACGCCGAGACCGCCGAGGGCTTCGCCGAGGACTGGAACCTCGACCGCCTCTGGACCGCGTTGCAGAGCCTCTACCCGGTCTCCGTCACACAGGAGGAGATCCGCGAGGCCAGCGGCGGGCGGATCACCCGCGAGGCGCTGCGTCAGGAGATCCTCTCTGACGCCCACCACGCGTACGACGCCCGCGAGGAGGCCCTGACCCCGGAGATCATGCGCCAGGTCGAGCGGCGCGTCATGCTCTCGGTCCTGGACCGCAAGTGGCGCGAGCACCTCTACGAGATGGACTACCTCAAGGAGGGCATCGGCCTGCGCGCGATGGCCCAGCGTGACCCGCTCGTCGAGTACCAGCGCGAGGGCTACAACATGTGGCAGACGATGCTGGAGTCGATGAAGGAGGAGGCCGTCCGCCTCGTCTACAACGCCGAGGTCGCCGTCCCGCCGAAGCCCGAGGAGCAGGTCGCTGCTGCCCCGCAGACCGCCGAGTCGCTCCTGGCCAACCTGCCGTCCGCGGGCGGTGAGCGGGCTGCTGAGGCGCCGGCTGAGCCCGAGGTCGCTCCGAGCCCGCTGGCTGCTGTCGCTGCGCGTGCGGTCGGTGGTGCTGGTGCGGCTGCCGACGGTGCCGAGCCCGAGGTCGAGATCCGGGCACCCGGGCTGCGGACCGCGCCGCGCCGGGAGCGCCTGCACTACTCCGCCCCGGACGAGGGCGGCGGTGTCTCCGAGCGCGACGTCACGGCTCTGCACGGTGGCCGCGCCGACCTCTCCGAGGAGGAGATGTCCGGCGTCGGGCTCAACGAGCCCTGCCCCTGCGGCTCGGGCAAGAAGTTCAAGATGTGCCACGGGAAGCAGCAGGCGAAGAAGGCCAAGAGCAAGGCTCGTCGCTGACCCTCTGCGGCCCGTCCGCTCCTAGCTCGTTCGCTATGTGAGGCTGGCCGGTGACTCCCTCCGGGGGGTCGCCGGCCAGCTCTCTACTGGGTCAGTGGGTGAGCGCTGCTCACAGCTCCCAGTCGGGAGTGAGCGCATCGGGGTGCTCGTCGGAGCGGAGGCGTGCCTCGGCGAGGGTGCGCGCCAGCCGCGCACCTCGGGCGTTCGGGACGACCGTCGAGAGGAAGTCCTCGGCTGAGACCCGCAGGAGTCTCGCCGTCGTCGTGGCGGTCACCGTCGCGGTCCTCGGCATCTCGCAGATCAGGGCGATCTCACCGAAGCCGTCCCCGGGACCCATCCGGTGCCGCCGGACCACGCCGTCGACCGTGACCGACAGCTCACCGGAGTCGACGACATAGAACGAGTCGCCGACCTCTCCCTGGGTCACGACCCGCTCACCCTTGCTGACATCCAGCCACGTGGCACGGCGGGCCAGTCGCTCGAGCTCGAACGGCTGCAGGGGCTGCAGGAACGGCACCCGACAGAGAAGGGCGATCTCCTTCTCCTTCGGGACGGTGCGGGTATCGAGGCCCCGGATGGTCGCATACGTGATCAGGCCGAAGACCGCGACCAGCGCACCCAGGGGGGAGGAACGCCCGACTCGGGCCGATGAGCCCCACGAGGAAGGGGCCGACGATCGCGCCGAAGGTGAGTCCGAGGAGCTCGACGCCCTCCTGCACCCCCATCACGCGGGAGAGCACCGCATCGTCGGTCGAGCGCTGCAGCAGGGTGCGTGCCGAGACGATGATCATCGAGACCCCGACGCCGATGACGATGAGCAGTGCCACGGTCGGGCCCAGCGTGTCGAGGAGCGCGACCGAGGCCTGGGCGAGGCCCATGACGAGCGCCCCGCCGAGGACCACCGGAGCAAGCATGCGTCGTCGGGCCAGACCGGCGATCGTGACGCCACCGATGGCCAGGCCGATGCCGTAGGCGCCGGCGAGGAGTCCGGCGCCGGACTCGGTGAGACCGAGCACCTGGTCGTTGAAGGTGACTGTCAGTGTGTCGTTGGCGCCCTCGACCACCGACATCACGACGGTGATGAGGAGCAGAGTGATCGCCCCGGCGTTGCGCCTGAGCGCAACGAGACCGGCCACCGCCTCGAGGATCCGCTCCGGGACATCGTCGGTGACGTGTGCCGCCCCTGTCCGCAGGCTGCTCACGAGGAGTGCGGAGACGACCATCAGCCCGGCACAGAGCAGCAGGACGGTCCAGTCGCCCAGGTAGTCGGTCAGGACGCCCGCGACCAGGTAGCCGACGAAGAGGGCGACCCCGTCGAGGGAGGACGACAGCGCATTGGCCGACACCACGTCACCGGGGCGCTGGGCGAGGAGGGGAAGCATCGCGAAGTGCATCGGGCGGGCCACTCCGACAACGACATTGAGCGTGGCCGCCACGATGAGCATCGCCCAGAACGGCGCCTGGATGAGCAGCATGATCCCGGTCAGTGCCGAGGTGGTTGCAGTCGTGAAGTGGGTGAGCGCGAGAGCGCGGCTACGGGGCATCCGGTCGCCGAGTCCCGCCGCGATGGGGATGAGGATGATCGCCGGCACGAGCATGACGACCGAGGCGATGCCGACATATGCGGGGCCGCCCTCGCGGTAGGCGACGAGGAGGATCGCGAGCCAGGTGGCGAACTCGACGAATCCGGTGATGGCGTAGGCAAGCAGCGCTCGCCGGATCCGCGGACTCGGCAGGACGCCGCCTGGTGCCACGCTCATCGGTACCACAGCGCTGTGGTCACCCTGGCCAGCCTACGGACCAGGGCGAATGACCCGCCAGGCGTCGGCGTCAGGGGTGACCGTTCGGTGTGGTGAGGCCGAGGTCAGGCGTGCTGGCCCAGGAGACCACCGACTCCGGTTTGCCTGCCGGTCAGGACGGCGAAACGGCCCGGGCCCGAGACGATTGCGAGGTTCTGGTTGGCCAGAGCGGCCGATAGGCGCAGTCGGCGGTACACCGGCAGGTCGGGGAGCAGGTAGGACGGCGCGACGACGAGGTCGGTGGGCCGCGCCTGGGCCAGGAGGACGTCGCCCGGCTTCTCGGCCTGGATGAACTCGTACTCCGTCTTGGTGCCGAGGTGCTCGCGCACGCGCTCCTCGTCGTCGGCGATGACGAGAAGCGTGCTGTCCCCGTGGGCGGCCAGCCGACGGGCGACGTCGACGGTGAGGACGACGTCCTCGCTCTGCCAGGGCACGTAGTGGGTCCCTGGGATGACGACGACCCTGTCCCACGGCTCGGTGAGGTGGGCGGCCACAATCGGGACCGGCGAGTTGGCGCCGATGGTGTCGAGGTCGCTGCCGAAGAACTGGTCGGCGCTCAGGCGCGGACCGTGCCAGCCGACGACGAGGAGCGACGCGTCGGTCTCCTCGACGAGCTCGATCGTGCCGTCGGCGAAGGACTCGGACAGGCGCAGCACCCCCGTGCAGTCGTACCCGGCTGCCTCGGCGGCCACCTCGGCGTCCGCGAGTCTCTGTCGCGCGGCCGCCTTCTCCTCCCGCCGCGCCACCGTGAAGGGGACCTGCACGCCGTCGTCGCCGCGGGCGATCCGGCCGGCGAGGTGGACCATCGCCTTCATGGTGCTGTCCGTGCCGCTCACGTCGACGAGGACCCGGGCGCCGATGGCTCCGGTCGCTGGGGGTGCGACGGGCATCTTGCTGATGAAGTGCTGGGTGCCGAAGCTCGTGAGGAGTGCCGCGAGGACGATCGTGAGGATCGAGGCGTTGACGACCCGCTGGTCGAACAGGTCGAGCTCGAGTCCGATCTGGCCGACGGCGAGGGTCGAGGCGGCCTGGCCGATGCTGAGTGAGCCGATGAGACCGCGCTCGGCCGAGGAGTAGCGGAAGAACGCCGTGGCCACGAGCACGGCCAGCCCCTTGCCCACGATGACGAGGAGGAGGAAGACGACGCCCATGAGGAGCGTCCGGGGGTCCACGAGAGCGGCCGGATCGATCCGCAGCCCGATCGAGACGAGGAAGGCCGGGATGAAGACGCTCGTGCCCACGAAGTCGATGCGGTCCATCAGCTCACTGTTGTTGGGCACCAGGCGGTTCAGCCCGATCCCGGCGAGGAAGGCGCCGATGATCCCGGCGATACCGCCGACGACCGCGAGGGTGGCGGCGGCCGCCATCGCGGTGAGGACGAAGAGCAGGCGCTGCACACGGGAGCGGCCCACCCGCACGAAGAACCACCGACCGACGCGGGGCAGCACCCAGAGCGTGAACACGACGAGCAGCGGGATGCTGAGGTAGAGCGGCAGGGTCGGGACCGCGCCCAGCTCGTCGTTGTCCGGGTCGAGGGTCTCGACCACCGCATACGTCGTCGCGATGGCGAGGATGAGCAGGGCGAGCATGTCCGCGAGCTCGTCATCCTCGCGGTCTCCGTCACCGGTGCCGTGGTCGGACTCGTGGGCCTCGCCACCGGCTGGATCCAGCTGTGACCGGACACCACCGCAGAGAGGGAAGCCCATGACACCGACACCAGCCTTCGGCGTGCACTCCGAGGTGGGAGTGCTGCGCAAGGTCCTCGTCTGTGAGCCACGGCTCGCCCACCGCCGGCTCACCCCGACGAACTGCGACGACCTGCTCTTCGACGACGTCATGTGGGTCGAGAACGGGCAGCGCGACCACCGAGAGTTCGCGGAGAACATGCGCTCCCACGGGGTGGAGGTCCTCGAGCTGCACGAGCTGCTCGCCGCGACCATGGACATCCCGGTGGCGCGGGACTGGCTGCTGGACCGCAAGCTCGTGCCCGACATCCTCGGGATGGGACTGGTCGAGGGGACCCGCGCATACCTGGAGTCCCTGCCGACCGACCGCCTCGCCGAGCTGCTCATCGGGGGCATGTCGACGCGCGACCTGCCGGAGGACTACCGGACCGAGTACGTCGCTCTGGCGCGTGAGTCGACCGGCATCAACGAGTACCTCATGGCGCCGCTGCCGAACACGCTCTACACGCGCGACACGACCTGTTGGATCTATGGCGGGGTCACCCTCAACCCGCTGTACTGGCCGGCCCGGCACGACGAGACGCTGCTGATGAAGGCGATCTACGAGTTCCACCCCGACTTCGTCGACGCGCCTATCTGGTGGGGTGATCCCGAGCAGGACTGGGGGCAGGCCACGCTCGAGGGCGGCGACGTCATGCCGGTCGGCAACGGGGCGGTCCTCATCGGGATGAGCGAGCGCTCATCGCGCCAGGCGATCACCCAGGTCGCGGCCGCCCTCTTCGCCGAGGGTGCGGCCGACCATGTCGTCGTCGCCGGCATGCCACGGTTGCGGGCGGCGATGCACCTCGACACCGTCTTCACGTTCGTCGACATCGACAAGGTCACCCTCTATCCGAGGATCATGGACGGGGTCCACACGTTCTCGCTGCGCCCCGCCGACGGGGACCCCGGCGTCGAGGTCGTCGACCACGGCTCGCGGGCCTTCGTCGACGTGGTCGCCGAGGCGCTGGGGCTCGGGAGCCTGCACGTCATCGAGACGGCCGGCGACAACTACGAGTCCGAGCGCCAGCAGTGGGACAGCGGCAACAACGCCGTCGCCCTCCGGCCGGGGGTCGTCTACACCTATGACCGCAACACGTTGACCAACGACCACCTGCGCAAGGCGGGCGTCGAGGTCATCCCCATCGTCGGCGCCGAGCTCGGCCGCGGCCGCGGCGGCGGTCACTGCATGACCTGCCCCATCGTGCGAGACCCCGTCCAGTTCTAAGGCCGTACAAGAACGTGCCAATAGGAACGTTCTGGTACGCCTCGGCTATCCGCGGGACCGTACAAGAACGTGCCAATAGGAACGTTCTGGTACGCCTCGCCTATCCGCGGGACCGTACAAGAACGTGCCAATAGGAAGGTTCTGGTACGCCTCGTCTGCCGCGGATGACACATAGTTGAGGTGGTTCTCGAGAGCGGTGTGCCATGCGCGTGGAATACCCCGCTGGCGGCACACCACTGACGTTCTGCGGGACCTGTGTGCCGTGCGCGGTGAATTCGCCGCTGCTGGCACACCGCTGAGGCGGTTCGGGGGAGTGGTGTCCCGCGAGGGCGGGACGGTCAGCGTGCGGGGCCGGGGGTGAAGGCATCCCGTGACTCGGCGAGGACTGCCTGGCGGATGACCTCGGACCGCTCCGGGGTCCAGTCGTCGATGTCGAGGACCTGGGCCCAGGCGTCGACGTGCTCACCGGCGAAGTTGTGACCGAAGCCGGGGCCGGGCTCCATGGCGAGTCCGAGGTCGGCGGTCACCTGCCAGAAGGTGACGAAGGGGACCCAGCGGGTCTGGGGGAGGACATCGGCGCCGCGGGGCTCCTTGAGCCAGTCCGGTCGATTGAGGATGAGGTCTGGGCTCCACCACGTGATCGCGTCGGAGGGGTGAACCATGTAGAGCACCCGGCTGCCCTCCCAGAGCTGGTCAACGGGCTCAGCTGGCGTGCGTGGGTCAAGGGTGAAGCGGACCGTCCGTCCTTCCCGGAAGCGCGGGTCGATCTCGGTGCTCCCCGGGTCACGGTGCTTCAGGAAGGCGTTGAAGTGCTCGTTGAAGTTCGGGGGGCCGGTGAAGACCGCGCCGCTGAGCCGGTTCGCCATGTCGAACTCGCCACTGAAGGCAGCCTCACCACCGTAGGACCCGAGGCTCTCTCCGAAGGCGTACAGCCTCGGGCGCTCGGCTGACGGCAGCTGGCTCCATCGCTCGTAGACGGCATCGAAGAGGGCGCGACCGGCGTTGCGCGCGGTCTCCCGGTCGGCCATGAAGGACATCGGTGACGGCAGGAACGAGTACTGCATCGACACCGTGGCGCTGTCCCCGAGCGTGAGGTGCTCAAAGGCCGTCACCGAGGTGGGCTCCACCCAGCCGGTGCCCGTCGTGGTGACGACGAGCAGGTGCGCGCGCTCGAACCCACCGGCGCGCTCGAGGTCCTCGACCGCCAGGCGGGCCCGCGACTCGACATCCTCGGCGGAGTCGAGCCCGGCGTATGCGCGGATCGGGTCCATCGTGTGCGGCGCCTGGCCGCCGGCCTCCTCTGCGACCTCCGCGATCCGCGACGCGGTGGGTCCCTGTCCTGCGAAGCCGCGGCCCTGGAACCCGAGGGTGTCCCACTCGATGAGCGAGTCCGGACTCCCTGACCGAAGGGGGCTCTCGGGGGCGCTCAGCCCGTCCGGCGTCCCGCCATTGGTCAGCGAGAAGGCCGCGTTGACGCCAGCGGCGACGCGGCTGAAGATCACTCCGTTGAAGAGCAGCGCGACCGTGGTGAGAACGACGGCCACCCCCACGACCCGGGCCGCGCGCGGGCCCATCACCTCGCCGAGCCAACGGGTGACCGCTCGCGTCGCCCGGCGAAGGCCGCGCCCGATGACGAGGATGAGAAGGAAGACCACTGCCGCGACCGGAAGGACGAGCAACGCTCCGAACGGGTTCTCGGGCTCCAGTCCGACGAGTCGTGAACCCTGCCGCTGCCAGTATGCGCCGAGGATCAGCCCGATCAGCAGGATGACGACCGCGGTGATCCACAGCGCTCGCACCTGCTTGGCCGAGGGCTGAGGTGGCTTGCTGTCGGTGAACTCGCACCAGACCCAGGCCCCGAGCACGCCGATGCCGTAGCCGATGGCTGCACTAACGCCGGTGATGGCACCCTGGTACACCGCGGGCCGGGGGATGAGCGAGGGCACGAAGGACACTGCGGCGAGAACCAGAGCGATCCAGCATCCCGGCAGGGTGAGCCCCAGCCTGGTCCAGAACCCCGTCAGCCGCTGGGACACTGCGCTCCACGTGCCCCCGCGGCGGACTGGGGTGGTCATCGTTCTCGGGCCGCGAGGAAGGCGCGGTAGTCCCGCTCGGAGAGATCCGCATACGCACTCGACCACGCCAAGATGGCCTCCGTGAGGGCCTTGCCGGATCCCAGGTAGCCCGCCACGATGGCCGCGCGCGGGGACTGGCTGTGTGCGCGGGCGAGGGTGATCCCGCAGGCCCGGGCGTAGGTCACGAAGGGACGGTCGTCGATCTCGGAGACCTCGATGCCGCCCTTCATGTCGTGGAACTGCCGGACGTAGAGATCGGTGCCCTCCGCGCTCAGGTAGCCGAGGAACGGATCGGAGACCCCCTGCAGGATGCGTTGGAACGACACGACCCGGGCACCTTGCCCGTGGGCCTCGACGAGGTCGACGAGGACCTGGGGCTGTTCGATCCCGCCGTACTGCTCGAGGACGCTGCGGTTCGCCTCCTTCGCCTGCAGGACGAGCCCGTTGTCGTCACCGTCCTGGAAGAGAACGAGGGAGCAGCGGGTCCCGACGCTGCCGACCCCGACGACGCGGCGGGCGACGTCGACCTCGGTGTAGTGGCTCAGGACGGTGCGGATGTCGACGGCCGCGCTGTGCTCGTACCGCTCGATGTAGTCGCGGACAGCAGCGGCGACCTCGGGCTGCATGGCCGTCATGGTCGGTGGGCGATGGATGAAGCGGAGCCGCCCGTCCTCGCCTTTCACCGTCAACCGGCGCACCGCTCGCTCGCCGGTGCGGCGCTGGGCGGCCTTGATCGCGGACTTCACGACACGCCGTGACTTGCCGTCCAGTCGGTCAGCGCCTCCCTCCGCGTCGATGTGGGTGTAGTAGCGCTCCAGTGGGGAGAGCTCGAAGCTCGCGAGCAGGGCGGCGCGGTAGGCGCGGACCGCCCCGACTGCCGCCTTCTCGATGACGGAGTCGCTGCGGGAGGAGTCCCGTCCACCGACGATGATGCTCGTCACGAGACGCTTGAGGTCCCACTCCCAGGGAGCGCTGGCCGCCTCGTCGAAGTCGTTGAGGTCGAACACCAGGCGACGCTGGCGGGAGGCGTAGAAGCCGAAGTTCGAGACGTGCGCGTCACCGCACGCGGCCACGTTGATGCCCGTCATGGGTGCCTGTGCGAGGTCCGCGGCCATGAGTGCTGCCGTCCCGCGGTAGAACGCGAACGCACTCTGGGACATCCGCTCGGCCCGCAGCGGGGTGAGCTCGGGCAGCCGGGTTGCGTTCTGCTCCTCGAGGATCACGAGAGGATCTCGCGGGCCGCTGGCCATCGTGGCCAGGGCAGAGCGCGGGACCTCTTGGCGGAGTATGCGACCGGTCTCGCAGAGTTCCTTCGTCGACGGTCGCAGGGGACGCGTCATGCGCGAGCCGCGTGGGTCATATGGGAACCGTAGCGCCCCAAGGTGCGGTGAAGGGTCGAGATCTGATGTGCGCTGGGGATCTTGTGCGTCAGCCGACCTGGAGCGCCTGCACCGTCCACCGTCCGCGCTCGCCGAGGAGCTGGAAGGCGATGGCGCGCACCCGCGATCCGTCGATGACGACGACGGCCACCTCGGCGACGTCCTCCTTGGGGCGGGTGACGATGACGCGCCGGACCGTCACCCGCACCGGACCCACGTGCCCACTCAGCCTTCGCCGTGCGGCGACGGCTGCGCGGGTGGTGAGCGCCGCATACACAGCCGGCGAGGTCCACCGGACCATCTGCACCACCGGACGCCGTCCCGCGAGCACCTCGACCAGCGCCTGCGCGATCGGTGCGGCGAGCTTCTCCGGGTCGGGCAGCGGTGGACCCTGGCGCGGCTCGTCGTCGAGGTCGAGCTCGTCGAAGGCCAGGGCGCCCTGGATGAATTGGGACCCGGAGTAGTCGTCCGGAAAGGGCTGACCGGGCAACGGCGTCGGCGACATCCGCGGGCCAGGCACGGGCAGCACGCGCAGCGGCGCCAGCGTCGGCTCGGCGCTCACGGCGAGACCTCGGCGACAGCATCCTGGTGAGTCGGGACGCGGAGGAGCTGCCCGGGCAGGATGAGGTCGGGGTCGGGTCCGATGACCTCGCGGTTGACCGCGTGCCACTCCTGCCAGGCCGCGGCGATCTCGGCGTCGGTGGCCTCCGCGGGCAGATGCGCGGCCGCCAGGTCCCAGAGCGTGTCGCCCCGGCGGACCGTGACTTCCCGCCCCGCGTCCTCCGGCTCCCGCTGTCTCGTCAGGCTCACCGGGGGCAGGTCGCGGGTCGGTGACGGCGTCCACATCGGTGCCGGGGCACTCGGCTCGCCCGCGGGAGGATCAGCGAGCGCCGCCCAGCCTGGCGAGGGTGCCGAGGCAGGGTTCGGCGCAACCGGCGAGGAGATCGACACGCCGCTGTCCGGAAGCACGGCCGAGGCGCCGGCCGGGGCGAGCGTGCTGACCACCGCGGCCCCGAGCAGCAGCGCGGCCCACCGGCGCACCGCTGCCGGCACAAGGTAGTCCTCCACCCGCCGGCTGAGCATCGCCCATGGCCCGGGAATCACCGCGAGGATGCTGATGAGCAGGCCCAGCGTGACCCACGTGAGGAGCACGAGGGCGCCCGTGGCGCTCAGCGCGGTCACGAGCTCGTCGACCGAGACCCGTCCCGGTCCGAAGATCACGCCGCTCGTCTCCCGGAGGACGCTCGCGAGGGCCCACACGGCCCCGCCCAGGGCCAGCAGTGCACCCGAGGTGACAGTCAGCAAGCGCGGGTAACGAGAGGCATTCGGCGTGGAGAGCATGCGATGAACACTAAACAGCATCAAACGACATGTAAAGCGGTTATGCGAACATGTGGATAGAGTCGCCGGTATGCGGTGGGAGGGGCTCTTCGAGGACCTGGCGGGTCAGTGGCTGGCTGAGGAGCGGCGTGAGCGCGATGCCGAGGTGGCCGACCGGACCCGGGCGGAGCGGGCGAAGGTGCTACTCGTGGAGCGGTACGCCGCCAGCGTCGGGACGACCCTCACCCTCACCGTGCGAACCGGCGAGGTCCTCACCGGTCGTCTCCTCGATCTCGGCTCGGACTGGCTGCTCCTCCAGGACGCCACGGGCCACGATGTGCTCGTCGCGGTGGGTGCAGTCGTGGCGGTCAGCGGATTGAGTGAGCGCAGCGAATCAGCCACGACCGCAAGGCGCTTCGCGATCGGGTATGCGTTGCGCGGCCTCTCCCGCGACCGCGCCACGGTTGTCGTGGCTGACGTCAGCGGGGCACGTGTCTCCGGCACGATCGACGGTGTCGGCCGGGACTGGTGCGACGTGGCTGAGCACCCCGTCGACGAGCCACGTCGACCTGGACAGGTGCGGGCCAGGCGGACGGTCCCTGTCGAGTCGCTTGTCTGGATCCGGCACGCGGTCCCGTCGGTCGAGGAGGACCGGGGGCTCTAGTCCTGTCGGTGGCAGGCCGGGTGGCGCTCGCCGTGGAGGTCGCTCGGCCTCGCGGTCCTAGTCCTCGTCGAGGTCGCCGGACTTCACGAGCTCAGCCGTGCGCGCATACATCCGCTGGATGTACGCCTCGAGCTCGGTCGTCTCCACGCGCCACTGACCGCGGCCGCCCACCTTGATCGCCGGGAGGTCGCCGGTGCGCACGAGGGCATAGGCCTGTGCCGAGGAGATGTCGAGGATCTCGCACACCTCTGACAGCGGGATGAACCGCTTCGCCATGCTGTACCTCCTACCGGCTCCGTCGTGACTGGGTGCGCCGGCTCCATGACCCCGGCGCCGAATCGCGTCAACGCCTACTGTATGCCCTCATTTGGCATCGTTCGGTAGCCATCGCCGCAACCTGCGTAGGGGGCGGTTGGGGATAACTCGCGCGCCACGGGCGGTCCTGGGTCATGATGGAGACCTCATCCGCTGCACCGCTTGTTCCTTGTTGTTGTCTGGCACCCCGGGGGATCCTGCATGTCCGAACGCTCTGCCGCGCGCGCGGCGCGCATCCAGAAGCCGTCCTGGCGCGACTCGCGACTCGCCATCGGTCTGCTCCTCGTCCTGGCCTCGATCGCGCTGGGCTCCTATCTCGTCGCCCGCGCCGACGAGCGGGTGCCGATGTATGCGGCGGCCGGCGTCCTCGCGCCTGGCCAGGTCCTCGACGAGTCCTCGGTCGTCCGTGTCGACGTACTGCTCGGCGACGGGGTCGCGGGCTACCTCTCCGCGACCGAGCCCCTGCCGAGTGAGCACGTGCTGCTGAGGGAGGTGCGGGCCGGAGAGCTCGTTCCGCTGGCGTCGATCGGAACGATCGAGGAGGCCGACCTCTCGCAGGTCACCATCGCCGTCGACCCAACCTCCGCCGCGCCACTCGTCCCGGGCACGGTGGTCGACGTCTTCGTCAACCACCGCGTCATCGACGGCTCCCCGGGTGAGTACGAAGGTCCGCAGCGGCTGCTCGAGGCGGTCAGCGTCGTCGCCGTCGACACGACCGGACGCGGACTCGGCAGCTCCGGCCGGGGCACCGCCGTGCGGCTCATGGTCCCCACCCCGCAGGTGCCGGAACTCATCTCGGCGGTGGACCTCGAGGCCAAGGTCACCGTGGTGCCCGTGCCCGGTGCCCTGACCAGGGCCGGTTGATGGGGGTCCGGCTCCTCGTCGCGCTCACCTCGGAGCAGGAGGCGCGCTTCGTCACGACGCTCGGTCCGTCGCGGGAGACCGAGGTGGCTCGCCGCTGCGCGGACGTCGCGGACCTGCTGGCTGCCGCCCACGCGGGCCTCGGGACCCACGCCGCTCTCTCCCCGGACCTGCCGCACCTCGACCGTGACGTCGTCGGACAGCTCAGCCGCCACCGGCTCGGGCTACTCGGCGTCGTCTCTCCGGCGGACGAGGCAGGAGAGCGTCGACTGCGGCAGCTCGGGGTGCAGAAGGTCGTCACCGGCGACGCAGAGCTCGCCGCGATCGAGACTGCCTTGAGCAGTGTCGGCACCGGAGGACCTGCTTCTGGGTCCGGATCTGCTGGGGGTCTGGGTTCTTCGTGGGGCCCTGGCTCCGGTGCCGGTCTCGGAGCGGTCGGCGTCCTCGATGGGGATGCTGTGGGTCCGGGTCCGATCGATCCGCTCGAGGAGCTGCTCGCCGATCCAGCCCATGGCTCGTCCGGTGACGTGCCCGCAGCCGCCGAGGCCTGGCTGCGGTCGAGCCGTTTGGATGCGGATCACGATTCTGACGCGCCCGACAGGGGAGTAGCGGACGGGCAGGACCGGTCCAGCCAGGACCTCGACGCCCGCATCGATGCGGCCCTCGCCGGTGACCTCGATGCTCTTCGCAGACAGGGAGAGGGCAGCACAGCTAGCGAAGGGGGAGGCGGCAGGGTCCACGACGCGACCTCCGCGGAGTCTGCCGAAGGCCGGGTCCACGACCTCGACCCTGCGGTCCCGGAAGTCGATGACGCCGACGCGCGACCGAGACGCGCCCAGCTCGTCGCGGTGTGGGGACCCATCGGTTCGCCCGGTCGCACGACGCTGGCCGTCAACGTCGCGGCCGAGTGCGCACGAGCAGGTCTGCGGACGCTGCTGCTCGATGCTGACACCTACGGCGCATCAGTCGCCCAGCACCTCGGCCTCCTCGACGACACCCCCGGCCTCGCCGCTGCTGCTCGCGCCGCGGAGCAGGGATCCCTGGATGCGCCCGGTCTGGAGCGCCGCGCCATCGAGGTCATGCCGCGGCTCCGGGTCCTCACCGGGTTGCCGCGCGCCGACCGCTGGCCCGAGGTGCGCGACGGGGCGATGCGGGCGATCCTCGACACGGCTCGCCTCATTGCCGATGTCGTCGTGGTCGACTGCGGCTTCAGCCTCGAGGCCGACGAGGAGCTCAGCTACGACACCCTCGCGCCTCGTCGCAACGCCACCACCTTGGCCACCCTCGACTCCGCCGACCACCTCCTCGTCGTCGGCGCGGGCGATCCGGTCGGGCTGCAGCGACTGGTGCAGGGCTTGGCGGAGCTCGCACACGTCCCCTCGCCGCCACCGGTGGTCGTCGTGAACAAGGTCCGCGCGTCGGCTGCTGGACCGCGTCCCGGGCGGGCGATCCAGGAGGTGCTCGGTCGCTTCAGCGGTCTCGACGACGTGGCTCTTGTCCCCGATGACCGCGACGCCTGCGACGGGGCGATGCTCGCGGGGCGCACTCTCGGTGAGTACGCCCCGAACAGCAAGACCCGGAGTGCGATACGCGAGGTGACCCGACGCATACTCCCTGATCTGGTGCCTGCCGCGACCAGCCGACGCAGCCTGCGAAGGCGTCGGTAGGCGCGGGTCAAGCGTGGGCAACGGGGGAAAGCCATGAGCCGCAGCGGGTCACGCGGACTTCCCTCGGGGAGTAGCGTGCAGAGTGCGAAGGGGAGCGGCCGCGATCGGCGCTGCCGACCACGCTCCTCACGAGGAGGTAGTGATGACGGCTGTTCTCGAGCGTCGACGGACAGGACTGGATGTCGTTATCGGTGTCCTGCTGATCCTCGGCGGACTCTTCATGCTCTCCAATGCCGTTCTCGCGACAGCAGTCTCGGTCCTCATGATCGGCTGGCTCGCGCTCATCGGTGGCATCATGGAGCTCGGCACCGCGCTTGCGTCGATCCGCTCGAACTTCTCGTGGTCCACGCTCCTCGGCGGCGCCATGCTCACGGTGCTCGGACTCTTCATGCTCCGCAGCCCACTCGCCGGCGCCCTCGCCCTCACGATCATGGCCGGGGCGATGTTCTTCGCCAGCGGCATCATGAGGGTCGGCCTCGCACTGAGGATGCCGAGCCACCGGTGGCTCCTCATCGCCAGCGGCGTGATCTCCATCGCCCTGGCGCTGTGGATCATGGTGAACCCGGCCAAGGCGACCCTGACGCTCCTCGGTGTCCTCCTCGGCGTCCAGGTGCTCACCGAGGGCATCACCATGCTCGTTGCGGGACGCCTTCGGGTCGTCGCCGACGCAGAGGAGCCGGTCGCGGCCTAGGGGCGGCACCCGGATCAAGGGTCACGCCAGCGGTCGATCAGTCAGGCAATCCACCAGGGTCTCCGGCTTGGTCGGCCGCCGGCTGCCTCACCGGATCAGTGGGCTGACCGTTTCGCCGCCCGCTCCGCCCGCTTCTTGATCCCGAGCAGCATCTTGCGCTCCATCATCAGGTGCACCGGGGCCAGGGCGATCTTGTTCGCCAGCATCGATACGGGCGAGGGGTCGAACTCGGAGCGGAACCGGGCGATGAGCCGGGTGCCCGCGCCCTGCACGCCGTTGACCGGGATGGGCCGCAGCACGAAGGCCCAGGTCGGCCAGGGGATTCCGGTCGACATGGCTTCCTCCTTCGATCCGTGCGGACCGAGAAGGAGCAGGTGCGGCGGCTCGACCGTGAGGACCTCGAAGGCGAGCTCGGGCTCCATGCCTTCCGGCACCAGCCGAATGCGGTCACCGGGGGAGAGGTCCTGCAGCGCCGGGTCGATGTGGTCGAGGCTGTGGATGTCGAGGCCGAGCAGGTTCTCGAGCCGGTCGTAGCTGTACAGGCCGCCGCGGCCTTGCCCCATCTGCAGGATCCAGGGCCAGACCTGGTCCGGCGGCGCGTCGATGGACACGGCATGGGTGGCGATGTAGCCCGCGTCAGGGGTCACCTCGTCGCCGGGCAGCGTCTCAGCCGCCTCCCAGTCCGATGCTCCCCAGGTGGTGATCGCCGTGCCGATCGGCCGGCGCATGACGTATGCGGTGGTCGCCAGCCCCACCGCGCCGAGGAGGAGGGATGTGCGTTTCATACCTCAATCGTGGCACCCGCCTCCGCGCGCAGGGGATCGTGGCATACGCCGCGTGATGCGAACCACGTGCTCCAGCAGCCGCCCGACCCGGGTGGAGGGAGAGGATCTGCGACGATGGGGGCGTGACTGATCGGCTCGCCTCACTCGACGCATCCTTCCTCTATATGGAGGACGCGACGACCCCCATGCACGTCGGCTCCGTCCTCGTCTTCGGTCCGCCGTCGGAGGACTCGGCTGGACAGCTCGACTTCGACGAGATCGTCGCGATCGTCGCCGAGCGGCTCTCGTCCAGCCCCCGCTACCGCCAGGTCGTGCGGCACGTGCCCGGACGGATCGCCCCGCCGGTCTGGGTCGACGACACCCGTTTCGACCTCAGCTACCACGTGCGGCGCAGCGCCCTGCCGAAGCCCGGCGACCGGCGTCAGCTCGGCGAGTTCGTCGCCCGGGTGCAGTCCCGGCTCCTCGACCGGACCCGGCCGCTGTGGGAGATCTATGTCCTCGAAGGCCTCGAGGACGGCGGCTTCGCGATCATCACCAAGGCCCACCACGCCCTCGTCGACGGCGTCAACGCGCGTGACATCGGCGAGCTCATCGTCGAGGAGACCCCGAAGGACGACAGAGACGGGCCGATCAGCAGCCCCCGCCTCTGGCGGCCGCGCCCGGCACCGAGCGACTTCTCCCTCGTCAAGGATGCTCTCGCCGAGGGCGTCCGCAGACCGCGGTATGTGGTGGACGCCGTCCGCGGCGGCCTGGACGAGGTGCGGACCGCTGTGGGGAAGGTCGGCGCGGGACTCGGCGACATGGGCTCGGCGCTCATGCGCGCCTCGGCCAACCCCGCGCCCCCGAGTCCGCTGAACCGGACGATTGGCGAGGCGCGCCGGTTCGTCATGGTCGACACCGACCTCGACGACTACCGCACGATCCGCAAGCAGCTGCCCCGAGGCAACTTCGCCGAGGATGTCACGACGCACGACGTCATCCTCGCCACCATCACCGGAGCTCTGCGTATCTGGATGCTCACCCGGGGTGAGCCGGTGCGCAGCGGGACGACTGTGCGTGCGCTCGTCCCCGTCACGGTCGAGGACGACGACGACCCGTCCGACGCCAAGGCACGTATCGACGTCGGGCTGGTCGACCTCCCCGTGGGGGAGCCGTCCGCGGCGATGCGGTTGCACCAGATCGCCTTCGCGATGCGCCAGCAGGTCGAGAGCGGTCGCGCCGTCGGAGCCCGTCGGCTCTCCAACGTGGCGGCCTTCGGCGCGCCCACGATGCACGCCGTCGCGTCACGGGCCGGGAGCGCGTTCTCGAGGCGTCTCTTCAACGTCTCCATCACCAACGTTCCTGGACCACAGGAGCCCCGGTACGTCGGCGGTGCCCAGCTGCGCGCCGCATACCCGGTCATGCCGCTCGCCAAGGGGCAGGCGCTCTCGATCGGTCTCACCTCGTACAACGGGCGGGTCTGCTACGGCCTCAACGCCGACCGCGACTCGATGAAGGACCTCTTCGTCATCGGCGAGGCCATCCCCGATGCCCTCGAGGAGCTGCTCGAGGCCCACCGCGCAACCCGCACCGCGGACCGAGGGAAGGCGTGAGTCCCGTGGAGCAGCGCCGCGTCTATCTGCCCCTGACCGCCGACCAGCTGCGCACCCTCGCCGAGACCCGGGTCCTGCCGGCGCCCCTCGAGGGGTTGGCCGCTGGTGCCCAGGGCCGCGTGGACTCACGGGTCGCGACCTCGGCGGCGATCGAGGAGGCCGAGTACGTCGCCTTCCGCGCCGCCGCCGGCGAGCCCGTCGAGGGAGCACGCCGCATCGTCGCCTCGGCCGACCTCCCTGCCCACACGCTCAACGAGGGCACGGCCCCCGGCGACGACCTGGTGCCGGTGACGACGACGGAGGAGCTGCCGCTGCGGCTCGTCGTCTCGATCCACATCGACGAGCAGCCGGCGTCCGGTGACGATGAGCCCGACCTGCTCTGGTACGACGTCACCGAGATCGACACCGTCGTCGCCGAGCTCGACGCCTGAGGCCCGCACTCCCTCTCCCCGCCGACCACCTGCCTGCCTCGGTCGGCGGCTGAGCCTCGGCACTCGCGCACCGGGGCCAGCCTGCTGTGCTTCTGCCGGGTGGCAGCCACCACCTCGTTCGACCTTTGCTCCGTCGTTCGACCCCTCCTGGCTCGTTCGACCCCTCCTGGCTCGTTCGACC
>JAAYCP010000286.1 GCA_012729695.1 Actinomycetales bacterium
GCCACCGCCTGGATCCGCCCCAGCACTGCCGCGGCGCGGAAGGAGGAGAGGGCGTTGCCGCCCTCCACGAAGGTGAGGTGGTGCTCGAGACCCGTCACGTGCAGCAAGGCTACTGCGTCCACCTGCCGATCACCGTGTCGTCACCTACCGTGGGACGCATGGGTGAAGCAGTGGTGGTGCGACGCGGGACAGTGGCCGACGCCGAGGTGGCCGGGCGGCTGCTCTTCGACTTCAACACCGAGTTCGGGACGCCGTCCCCTACGGCAGCCGAGTTCGCGGGACGCTTCCGTCGCCTCCTCGGCCGCAATGACGTCCTCCTCCTGCTGGCGATCGGCGAGGGGGAGGGCGGCGGGAGCGAGCCGGTCGGCTTCGCCTACTGCACGCTGCGGCCGTCACCGTACTTCGACGGCCCGCTCATCCAGCTCGAGGAGCTCTACGTGCGCCCGAAGCTGCGGGACGGCGGCATCGGCACGCTCATCACGGAGGCGCTCTTCACCTTCGCCCGCGAGCGCGGCGCCGGGGAGATCCAGATCAACGTCGACGAGGTCGACACCGACACCCGCCGGTTCTACGAGCGGCACGGCTTCACCAACATCTCGCCCGGTGAGGACTACCGGATGCTCTGCTACATCCAGGACCTCTGAGCAGCCCGCACCCTCAGTCGGGCCTGCGCTCGACCCCCACCTCGATGCCGTAGCTCCAGCCGTCCCGCAGTGGCAGGGTGTCCCCGCTCCAGAACCGGCCGGGGTCGTACCAGTTCATCGGCACGTCGTCCTCGAGGATCCCCATCGCCTCGAGCGTGACACCGACGACCTCGGCGCAGTAGGCAGCCTCGGGTCGCACGGACTTCTCCCGGGCCGCCCGCTTGGAGAGGTAGGCGTCGCGGCCACGCAGCCAGCGCCACGCCATCTCGAGGGTGCCGGGGAAGGATACCCCGTTGAGTCGGGCGATCGTCCGCAGCAGCGCATCCTCCTGCTCGCGGCCCACCTCGGGGGTCAGCTGGCGGACCCACGCGCGCTGGCCGTACCGGACCTGCCACGTCGTCACCGCCTCGGCGAGGTCGTGCAGCTGCACACCACGGTGGTGCGTGCCCGTCCAGTAGTCCCGCAACGACCGGCCCAGCTCGGCATGCCACATGAGCGGCGGCAGGTCGTCGAGGACCACGGCCAGCCCGACGTGGTTGACCGGGGAGTTGCTCGCCGTCTGGATCACCCGGTCGGCGACGGACCCACCGCGGAACAGCCACAGGTCGCCGGTGCGCGTCTCCTCGACGGCCTGCTCGAAGCCGACACCGGCGCTGGGGAAGATCGGCATGAGGCCAGTCTGCCGATCCCCGCTGCTCGATAGGGTGAGCGACATGAGGCCGTCGAACCGCGCCTGGAAGCTCACGGGTGTCGCCGCCGTCATCGGCGTCGTCGCCACGGGCGTCCTCGTCACCCGCAACGAGCGGGAGCGGCGCGCCTACACCCCCGACGAGGTCCGCGAGCGCCTCCAGCAGCGCCTGAAGGAGACCGAGCAGGACGTGGGGCGGGCCACCGAGCGGGACTAGGCTGACGCGATGCCGCCGGTGGACGTGCAGATCGACGTCGAGCAGGTGCGCGAGCTCCTGCGCACGCTCCCCGACGAGCTCGCCCACCTCAGGGACGCCCCGATCGAGGAGGTCGCCAAGGGGTGGGACAACTCGCTCTGGCGGTTGGGCACCGAGACCGCAGCCGAGTATGCGGTGCGCATCCCGGTCCGCTCCTTCGCCGCACCCATCATCGAGACAGCGACGGGGTGGGTCCGCGAGGCGAGTGGGCCGCTGCGAGCGAACGGTATCCGCGTCCCGCTGCTGATCCACCAGGGCGCACCGGCCGCCGGCATCCCGTTCTCCTGGTCCGTCGTGACCTGGGTGCCCGGACGACTGCTCAGCACCGTCCCCGTAGCGGAGCGTGCCCCGGCAGCCGAGGCGCTGGCGAGGGCGTTGCCGGCGTTCCACCGCCCAGCACCGGCGGACGCCCCGGTGAGCCGGAGTCGCGGGATCACGCTGCAGGAGCGCCGCACGTTCCTGCCGCGGCACCTCCCCACCGCGCGGGAGATCCTCGGCAACGACGTCGTGGACGCCCTCCTCCAGATCATCGGCGAGGCCGAGGCGGCACCACCCTGGCCGCTCGCACCCACCTGGTGCCACGGTGACCTGCACACGTTGAACGCCACCTTGGACTCGTCGGGCGGACTCGGGATCCTCGACTTCGACGACCTCACCCAGGGTGACCCCGCGGTGGATCTGCGCATGCTGTGGATCGCGTTCGACGAGCCGACCCGTGCGCAGGTGCAGGAACGGCTCGAGGCGAGCGGAGCATACGACCCGGCGATCTGGACGAGAGCACGCGGTTGGGCGGCCTCCTCGTTCCTCCTGCCCGTCGTCGCCGATCCTGAGAGCCGGGACTCCTTCGCCGACGCGATCGAGCACACCTGCCGCGAGCTGGGCTGTCAGCCGTAGCGTGGAGCCGTGAGCTTCGAGATCGTCCCGGACGAGCGCGCGGGGTGGGTCGTCCTCCTCGACGGTCACCCGCAGAGCCACGTCAACGCCGACGACCCGCTCGACCTCGCCTTCGAGTACGTCGCGCTCATCGCCGCCGTGATCGATGCCGTCAAGCCCGCCTCTGAGCGACTGCGGGTCACCCACGTCGGAGGAGGCGGGCTCACCCTGCCGAGGTGGGTCGAGGCGACCCGACCCGGCTCGCCACAGATCGTCCTCGAGCCCGACGGCTCCCTCACCGCCTCGGTGCGCACAGCCCTGCCGCTGCCCCGAGGACACCGGATCCGGGTGCGCGAGACCGACGGCGCCTCCGGGGTGCAGGCGCTCGGCGAAGGCAGTGCCGACCTCGTCATCGTCGACGC
>JAAYCP010000067.1 GCA_012729695.1 Actinomycetales bacterium
GCAGGTTGAAGACAATGGTCGTCACGGGCGCCTGACGCGCGATCCGCGATGCGGCGGGGTGCAGGCCGACGATGAAGTACGGCGTCCCGGCGAAGCTGAAGGCGAACTCCGGGTCGTCCGGGTCCTGCGAGACATCCTCCGCCCAGGGCTGGTCGTCGTGGTCGTGGAGCTGCCGCAGCACGCCCCACAGATTCCGCTCGAAGTCCTCCTCCGTGGTCGCCACCGGCTCGCGGAACACCGCGACGAACGACGCGAGCTCTTCACCGCCGTCGTGGGCCGCGGCGAACTGCCGCAGCTTCTGGCCGAGGACGTCTATCGAGATGCCCTTCATGGACGGGAAGACGTGGATCTGGGCGGCGTTGCGCCGGAAGACGGACCGGGCTCCGAGGCACGGGAAGTCAGGGTGTGCCACCAGGGAGCCGAGCAGCTCGGCGATCTCCGGAGCAGCGGCCGTGGCATGCGGGCAGCCGGCGCGGAGACGCTCGGCATGCTCGGCCAGGCCGGGGGTGAGGACAGCGGTCATCTCTCGACAGTCGCACGTGTCCAGCCCTTGTAGCACCCCCACCAGAGGCTGCCCGGGAACAGGGGGTGCGCGACCCCAGGTGAGCGCTTCGGCCGCTCCCGGGCCGGGTTCCAGTCGTTGTACTGTCGAAGGACCAACCCCTCAGGAAGGCCCATCATGAAGAAGCTCCTCCTCCTCGCCGCGAGCGCCGCTGGCGCGATCATCCTCAAGAAGAAGCTCGACGAGCAGCAGGCCGAGCGTGACCTGTGGGCCGAGGCGACCAAGGGCTCCAGCAACCGGTCCGGCTCGGGTTTCAGCGGGTCGGCGACGTCGACGACGCCCAGTCCGACCCAGGGCGCCTGACCGTCACGAATGGCCCCAAGTACCAAGCGGACCGGCGACCAGCCGGCCCCCTCCGGCGAGCCTGAGCAGGGATCGCTCTGGCAGGAGATCAAGTGGGACGTCGTCGTCCTGGCCTTCGGAGTCGCCGCGCTGCTCGCCAACCTGCTCATCCCTGACGCACTCAGCCCGGGACTCGCGCCGCTGTTGTTCCTCGCAGTGGCGTGGGTCGCCTACCGGATCTCCCAGAAGGTGCGGGCCAGGCGCGAGGGCACCTGACAGCCCACCCGGTCACCCCAGGCAAGCGCGCCGCACACGAAGCCGTCTCTCCCGCATACGAGCCGGTGGATGACGAAGAGCCCCGGACCATCTCGGTCCGGGGCTCTTCGTCTCTCGCTGTCCTCAGGCTCCTGACGACGACGAGGTATGCGGTGGTCGGCTACTTCTTCGCGTCGCCGGTGTCGGGGCCAACCTTGTCGGTGCCCACCTTCGCGTCGTCGGCCCAGTTCTGGGCGTCCGTCCACGCGTCGCTCGCCTTGATCTCGGCCTCGGCGGCGGCGTCCTTGGCGGCGTCAGCGGCTTCGCCCGTGGCGTTGCCGAAGTCTCCGCCCGCCTCGGTGATGGACTCTTCCGCCTCGGCGGCTGCGTCCTTTGCCTTGCCCGTTGCGTCCTCGGTCTTCGCGCCGGCCTCGCCGGCCTTGTCGTGGAGCTTGTCCTTGACCTCGGCAGCCTTGTCGGCGGCCTTCTCCTTGGCCTCGCCCGCCTTGGCGGCGACAGCAGCCCCGGCAGCGGCGGCCTTCTCCTTCACGGCGTCGACCTTGCTCTCCGCCGAGGCGCCGGTGCCGTAGGTCTTCTGAGCGCCGCTGTTGTCGTAGCGCGGCGTCGACCACGGGTCCTCCGGGGCCTTGCGGGAGTTGAAGATCGCGTAGCCGACGGCACCGGCGGCAGCCACCCCCAAGAGGATGAGCCACTTGCCGGACTTCTTCGGGCGCTTCTCGACTCCGGGGATGACGTCGACCCACTCCTGCGGGGCGGCGTCGACGTAGTCCTGCAGCCTGTGCGCCGCGTTCTCACGGGCCGCTTCGGCACCGGCCTTGGCGCTCTCCTTGGCCGCCAGGGCGGTCGCAGTCACCGCAGCGATGGTCTCGGCGACCTTGGGGAGGACGTCCTCGACGAAGGTCTCCCTGGCGTGCTCGACCTTCGGCGCAGCGGCTTCCACGGCGGCCTGGACCTTGGGGGCAGCAGCGTCGACGGCTGCGTGCACCTTGGGGGCGACCGCGTCGACCCCGTGCTGCCACTTCTCCCCGGCGACAGCGGCCTTCTCGACGACGGTGTCACGCACGTGGGAGGCCTGCCCACCCGCGTGGCCTGCCTGCTCCAGCGCATCGGCGAGACGTAGCTTCGCCGCAGTGCGGGCCTCCTCGAAGGCGGCAGAGGCGTGCTCGCTGGCCTTCTGCTCATGGCTCTTGCCAAACATGGGCTACTCCTTTGCTCATCCGGCCCCGGCTAGGGCCGGAAAGTGGATCATGCTCCTACAGACATCCTGCCCGATCGTGATCAGACAGGCTTCTGCTCCATCACCCAATCTGCCGCATGTGCAGGTCCCCCGACGACTCGGGTCGGGCGGCAGCAAGCAGGCGGGACTGAGAAGCGGGAGTCCGCAGGAGGAGTCATCTGATGCACCGTGGGAGAATGGCCGAATGAAGGCAACCCTGCACACCAACCACGGTGACATCAACGTCACCCTCTTCCCCGACCACGCCCCCAAGACCGTCGAGAACTTCGTCGGCCTGGCCCAGGGCACCAAGGAGTACTCGGACAGCGCCGGCCGGACGAACCCGACCCCGTTCTTCGACGGTCTCACCTTCCACCGCATCATCCCGGGCTTCATGATCCAGGGCGGCTGCCCGACGGGCACCGGTACCGGCGGTCCCGGTTTCCGCTTCGACGACGAGATCAGCCCGGACAAGGACTTCACCAAGCCCTACGTCCTCGCGATGGCGAACGCGGGCAAGCAGATGGGGCGCGGCACCAACGGCAGCCAGTTCTTCATCACCGTCGGCCCCACGACGTGGCTCCAAGGCAAGCACACCATCTTCGGTGAGGTCGCCGACGGTCCCTCGCGTGAGGTCGTCGACCGCATCGCCAACGTCCCGACCGGCGCGATGGACCGCCCCGTCGAGGACGTGGTCATCGAGCGCGTGACGATCGAGGCCTGACCTCCCCTCCATGTCCGACGCCACTCCCCTTCCTCCCCAGGAGGCGCCGCCGGTCTGCCCGCGGCACCCGGACCAGGTGAGCTATGTCCGCTGCCAGCGGTGCCTACGCCCCACCTGTCCGCAGTGCCAGCGGGCGGCTGCGGTGGGGGTGCAATGCGTCGACTGCGTCAACGCTGCACGCAAGACGGTCCGTCAGGGCCGGACGATGTTCGGCGGCGCCGTCACGGATGGGCGCCCGCGCCTGACCTTCGCCATCCTCGGCCTCACGGTCGCGGTCTTCGTCCTGCAGCAGGTCTCCTCCGAGGTCGTGCGGGCGCTGTGGTTCAGCCCGATCCAGGGGGAGTTCGAGCCGTGGCGGTTCTTCACCTCCGCCCTCGTGCACGGCAACTTCATCCACGTCGCGCTCAACATGTATGCGCTGTTCATCCTCGGCCAGTTCCTCGAGCCGGCCCTGGGTCGGGCGAGGTTCCTCGCGCTCTACTCCTTGGGCGCGCTCGGCGGCGCGGTGATGATCCTGCTCCTTGCCAGTCCGACGAGCCGGACGTGGATCACCGCGACCGTCGGCGCCTCGGGAGCTGTGTTCGCCCTCTTCGGCGCGCTCTTCGTCATCCAGCGCCGCCTGGGTCGGAGCACGAGCGGACTTCTCGTCCTGCTCGCCATCAATGCAGCGATCCCGTTCGTCTACCCCAACATCTCCTGGCAGGGGCACCTCGGCGGTCTGGTCACCGGGCTGGCTGCGGGTGCGGTGTTCGCCTACCTCGGTCGACCGACCCAGCCTGGCAAGCCCGGTGACTTCTCCCGGCACTGGCTCGGACTGGGCGCGATCGCCGCCGTCCTCGTCGTCCTGGCGATAGCCAAGTACGCGCTCATCTGACGTCCCGGCGCACCCGGTCCGACGTTCTGGCTCGGGACAACCGCCGACCCGGCAAGCGAGGCGTCCGGCTCCTTATCCAGCAAAGCCATCAAGCAAAGCGGCGCGGCACCGGTGCCGTCCATCTCTTCGCGACGTCCCCAACAGCAGGACTTATCCACAGGAACCTGTGGATGGACTGGGGACTGTGCACACCTCCTGGGGACAAACCGGGCCTCGAAGGTGGGTTATCCACAGGCTTATGCCCAAAGGGGGATAACTACACACGTGTAATCCGCTGTGTCCCAGGTCACACAGGCAGGGCACATCCCCGGATCAGTGAAGCACTGATCTCGGTAGCGGGATCGCGGTGCCCAGGTGCGACGAGAGAACTCGGGGGCGGTGCTCGTCGAGATGCTGTGACCACGCGTGTGCCGCTCGCGTGCTGCCCGGCGTCCCGAAGTGAGCCCGAGAGCTCGCTCAGCTACTTCCAGCGGGTGGTCATGAGGAACCCGGCGAGCATGAAGCCGAAGCCGGCGCCGAGGTTCCAGCGGCCGATCGCGGGGATCGGGTACTTCTCCTGGGTGATGTAGAAGACGACGACCCAGAGCAGCCCGATGAGCATGAGGGCGATCATCGTCGGCGCCCACCAGGACGGGCTGGCCGGCACCTCGGCGGTGCGACGTTCCGGTGGAGGCGTGGAAGCCATGGGCTGGGGACGTCCACGGGACTTCGACACTGGTGATCTCCTCGGGTCTGGGCGGCCCATGTCTGAACGGGCAACACGGTGGATCCGGGTGTGTAGAAACCCGGTGCTCTCACTTAGCGTAGATGCATGGCTCAGCACACGGGTGAATCCACCCCCCGACGTGCTGACGAAACGACCCCTCCGGCACCCGACGCCGACTCGGCTCAGCCCAACGCCACGGACGCGACCGACTCCCAGGCAGCCGACGCCACGGAGCCGGACAGCCCCAAGCGCACGTCGCTGCGCTGGCGGATCTCTCGGCAGCTGACGATCTGGACCATCTTCGTACCGCTCGTGGCGATGCTTGCCGGGGCGCTGTTCTCGGCCAGCTCCTCCGCCGCTCGGGGAACGGACCTGCGCTCGGCAGCCAGCGGCATACCCGATCTGATCAGGTCCGAGACGCGCCGTGGTGAGATCCGGGCAGCGGAGGTGAGCCGCCTGCAGAGCGAGGTGGACCAGCTCACCCAGGTGCGCCGCAGTGGCAACGAGATCATCGACGGCATCATCGAGCGGGCCGACAGCCTCGCGCAGGAGGCAGGTGCTGCGCCGGTGGTCGGTCCCGGCCTCGTGGTCTCGATGACCGACTCCCCGCTGCGCGGTGACCAGATCCCTGATGGACTGAAGAACGACGACCTCGTCGTGCACCAGCAGGACGTCCAGGGCGTCGTCAACGCGCTCTGGCGCGGAGGTGCCGAGGCGATGATGATCATGGACCAGCGCGTCATCTCGACGAGCGCGGTCCGCTGCGTCGGCAACACCCTCATCCTGCAGGGCCGTGTCTACTCGCCGCCCTTCGTCATCACCGCGATCGGGGACCAGGAGCGGCTGCAACGGGCACTTGACAACGACCGGAGCGTGCAGATCTTCAAGGAGTACGTCGACGCGGCCGGGCTCGGCTTCACCGTCGAGCGGAGGAACGAGATCGAGATGCCGGCCTACTCCGGCTCGGTCCGGCTGCAGTACGCCACGCCGATCCGTCGATGATGTGGTGTCGGTCGGGGTGTATCCGGGGATCGCGACGATGAGGTTGCGATGAGACGTCGGCTCGCGACTGTCGTCCGGGTGCTCGTGCGCACCCTCGGGGAGGTGTCCATCACCCTCGGGGTGCTCATCGCGCTGTTCCTGGTCTGGCAGCTGTGGTGGACCGACGTCGTCGGCGAGCGCCAGCAGCTGGAGCAGGTGGCGGCGCTCACCGCGACCTTCGAGCGCGCGTCGGACTCCCAGCCGGCCGGCGCCGACGGGATCGGGGACCCGAGCGAGCCGCTCGAGCCGCCACCGTCTGGAGAGCCGTTCGCTGTCATCCGCATCCCGCGCTTCGGCGACGACTACGCCCGTCCGGTCATCGAGGACACCGGCCTCGACGTGCTTGCACGCGGGGTCGGGCACTACGTCGGGACGGCCATGCCGGGAGAGGTCGGCAACGTCGGTCTCGCGGGACACCGCACCACCTACGGCGCACCCTTCAACCGGATCCACGAGCTGCAACCGGGTGACCGGGTCGTCATCGAGACGGCCGCCGCATACAGCGTCTATGTCGTGGACAGCCACACCATCGTGCCCCCGACGCACACGGAGGTCATCGCGCCGGTCCCGGGTGAGCCGGGTGCCGCGGCGAGCGAGGGCTGGCTGACGATGACGAGCTGCCACCCGATGTTCAGCGCGCGCGAGCGGTACATCGTCCACGCGCGGCTGAGCGAGACGATCCCGCGCGGCGAGGCCGCCCTGACCGAGATCCTGGGGGTCTGAGCATGTATGCGCTGCTCTGGCGCTCCCTCCCTGGCCCCTGGCCGGTGAAGGCACTTCTCGCGCTCCTGCTCGCCGCGGCCGTCGTCGTGGCGCTCTTCACGTGGGGCTTCCCCGCGCTCGCGCCGTACATGCCGTTCAACGACAACACCGTCGGGTGAGGCCGCGGTCGTTCGTGCCGCGCTCGGCACATCCGTCTGCGGCGAGCGCTGAGCGGTGTGTCGTCCGCGGGGTATAAGCCGCGCCGGGCACACCCCCGCGATGGCACACATGAGCCGCCGGCGCCGACGTGCGTCACAATGAACCGGTGAGCAGGATCCTCGTCGTCGACAACTACGACAGCTTCGTCTTCACGATCGTGGGCTATCTCGAGCAGCTCGGCGCCGAGTGCACGGTCGTGCGCAACGACGCGATCACTCCCGCCGACGGCGCGGAGTTCGACGGCGTGCTCATCTCACCCGGCCCGGGCACCCCGGAGGAGGCGGGCGTCTCGATCGCGATGATCGAGGCGTGCGCCGAGCGCTCCCAGCCCATGTTGGGGGTATGCCTGGGTCACCAGGCCCTCGGTGTCGTCAGCGGCGCGGTGGTCGGGCGGGCGCCCGAGCTGCTGCACGGGAAGACCTCCCAGGTGCACCACGACAGCACAGGAGTCCTCAGGGGACTGCCGTCCCCGTTCACGGCGACGCGCTACCACTCGCTCACGATCGACCCCGCGTCGGTGCCGGAGACGCTCGTGCCGAACGGGCATACGGTGTCCGGCATCATCATGGCCGTCCGCCACCGGGACCTGCCGCTGCACGGGGTGCAGTTCCACCCCGAGTCCGTCCTGACCGAGGGTGGGCACCGCCTGCTCGCCAACTGGCTCGAGCTCTGCGGCGAGGTCGGTGCGGTCGAACGCTCCGACGGTCTGTCACCGCTCGTGCGGGACGCAGCCTCCGTGGCCGCCCGCGTCGCTGTGCCCTGACGTTCGTAGAACCTCACAGCAGATCGCCTGTCACCCGCACCGGAGCCCCGGCGTGCCCCGATGCGCGCGAAGCCGACACCCAGCAGGCAGCGTCCCCGTGCCGCCCGCGTCGCTGTGCCCTGACAACAGCCGGAGCACCACGGCTGACCCCCCCACGAGCAGCGCCGCCCGCGTCAGGGTCTCCTGACGCGGGCGGCGCCGGCAGCGGCCTCCCGCTAGTCCCCTTCCCCTTCCCCGTCACCGGGTGGGGGCTCGGTCGGCTCCTCTGTCGGTTCGACGGGGGTCGACTGCGTCGGCGTCGGGGCAGGAGCCTGAGCGACGACGAGCTCGATGATCGTGCCGTGCGGGACCAGTCCGCCGCTCTCGGGGTCCTGCGAGAGCACCCGGCCCTCCTCGAACTCCGTGCTCTCCCGATAGGTCACGCGGTGCTGGAGGAGCCGGTCGGCGAGGTTGCTCTGCGCGACCGACTGGAGCAGGCCGCGGACGTTGGGGACCTCGACGAGACCGCTGGAGACCTGGATGTTCACCTTGCTGCCGGGTTCGACGAGGCTGCCCGCGCTCGGGGTCTGGCCGATGATCGTGCCCTCCGGCTCGGTCGAGTTGTCGACCTTGGTGACCTCGCCGAGGGTGAGGTTGAGCTTGAGGAGCTCGGCAGCCGCCTCGGTCTCGGTCAGGCCGTCGAGGCTGGGGACCTCCACCTCGCCCGGCCCGGTGGAGACGGTGAGGGTCACGGTGGAGCCCACCTCGACCGGCGTGCCGCCGACGGGGTCCTGGCTGATGACCTGCCCCGGCGGTTCCTCGGCTGCCGTCTCGACCCGCTCGGGGACAAGGTTCTGTGCCCGTAGGCGGCTCTCCGCGACGTCGATCTGCAGTCCGACCACGTCCTCCACGTTCACCTGCTGCACCTCGTGCTCACCGGGGGAGAGCAGGTTGGTCAGCGCGAACCACAGGATGCCGACGAGGGCGAGCGCCGCGAGCGCTCCCCACAGCCAGCCCATGCCGCCGCGACGCCGGTCGTCCTCGTCGTCGAGGGGCACCATGGTCGAGGTGTCCGGACCCTGGCGGTATGCGACGGGCCGGCCACCCGCAGCCCCCACCGCGGGCCCCACGACCTCGGTCGGAGGAGCACCGTTCCCGCCCGTGACGGTCGAGTAGACCTCGGTCTGGGCGGCACCCACCCCGGCACCCGCGGCTGCCGCAGCGGCGACCGCGGTGGCACCGTTGGGGTCGGTGACGGGTGAGCCGAGCTCGCGGCGGTACCGCTCCAGGCCGGTCCACGCTGCTGCGCTCACCGCCCGACCCATGCGGGCCGACTGCAGGTCGCTGCGGAACGACGTCGCGTCCTGGTAGCGGTCGTCACGCCGCTTCTCGAGGGAGTGCAGGACGACCGCGTCGAGCTCGTTGGAGATCTCATGCGGCGCGAAGTCACTTGCGAGCGGAGGCTTCTCGCCGACGTGCTGGTATGCGATGGACACCGGCGACTCGCCGATGAAGGGGGCGCGTCCGGTCAGCAGCTCGAAGAGCATGCACCCCGTCGAGTACAGGTCGGAGCGGGCGTCGACGGTCTGGCCCTGGGCCTGCTCGGGCGAGAGGTACTGGGCGGTGCCCATGACGGCCTGCGTCTGGGTCATCGTCGCGCTCGTGTCGGCCACGGCCCGGGCGATGCCGAAGTCCATGACCTTGACGGAGCCGTCGTCGGCGATCATGACGTTGGCGGGCTTGATGTCGCGGTGGACGATGCCCATCCGGTGTGAGTACGACAGCGCCTCGAGGACGCCCTCGGTGATGCGCGCGGCCTCCCGGGGCTCGAGCGGACCGTCCTCGGTGAGGACCTGGCGCAGGGTCCGGCCCGACACATACTCCATGACGATGTAGGGGATGTCGTGCTGGGCGCCACCGCTCTCGGTGACGATCTCGTCGCCGGAGTCGTAGACCGCGACAATGCTTGCGTGGTTCAGGCCGGCGGCCGACTGGGCCTCGCGCTTGAACCGGGAGAGGAACGTGGGGTCCCTCGCGAGGTCGCTGCGCAGCAGCTTGATCGCGACCGGGCGGCCGAGGCGGGTGTCATGTCCCTTGTGGACCTCGGCCATCCCTCCGCGGCCGATGAGCTCGCCGACCTCGTACCGGCCGCCGAGGATCTGTAGTGGGGCACTCACGCGTGACCTCCCGTGATGAGCAGTGCAGGGTTGACGACAGTGGGGGTCGGGCGGGCGCCTGCTGCGCCGCCGACCTGGGTGGTGCGGACTGTGCTGGGGGCGCGAGCCGCGGTGATTGCGCTGACCGTGCCGGCGTCACCAGCCGCGCTGGTGGCGCCCATCGCGCCGGCGGCACGGATGACGTATGCGGCCCGGGCTTCGCGCCTTGAACGGACGC
>JAAYCP010000287.1 GCA_012729695.1 Actinomycetales bacterium
ATCCGTCGGGTCGCGAGATCCCAGGCCAGGTCGGCCGGCTCGACCGCCAGGACCTCCCGCACGGACGTTGGGTAGAACGGCAGGTTCTTGCCGGTGGCGAAGCCCACCTCGAGCACGACGCCTGCGATTTCGTCGCACACCAGGGTCCGCCACCGATTGGCCACCGCATCGTTGAGTGCGACGTCGACCAGTCGCGGCAGGACGCGTTCCTCCCACCAGGTGCGCACCGCATACCTCCTCGTCGTCTCGTCGGGAACCCTGCTCGGTGCCGCCTGTGTCGGCGACCCGGCTGGGGGCGTGCACTCCTCCCACGACTCTCCCATGCCGTTCCCGTCACGTCGCTGCTGTCGCCGGCGGCGGGGCTGCTGGTGAGGCCGTTAGGGTGGAGCGCGTGAGCGGGGAGCGACCCAAGGACCACACCGTCAAGGACGTCGTGTCGACGGTGCCCAAGGGGATCCTCGTCTCGGGGCTCATCGCCGCCTGCTTCATCCTCGTCGTGATCGCCGGCTGGCTGCTCACGCGGGTCCTCAGTCCGATGAGCCCGGCGATCACGGGCATCGCCTTCGCCATCCTCCTCACCGGCCTGCTGCTCCCGCTGAAGAAGCGGATCAACCGGCTCATCCGCAACAGCCACGCCGCCGCAGGCCTCACGATGTTCATCTTCATCGGGGGACTCATCGGCACGCTCGTCGTCACCGGCACCCAGCTCGTGACGGGGTTCGAGGAGCTGAGCGACAGCGTCTTCGCCGCGCTCGCGCAGCTCGAGACCTGGCTGCGCGAGGGGCCGATCGGCAATGACGCCGGCTTCTCCGAGTACCTCCAGCGCGCCCAGGACTGGGTGTCGAACAACTCGGGGCAGCTTCTCGGCGGGGCGGTGGCCGCGGGCTCGGCTGTCGGGACCTTCTCGGTGTCCATGGTCCTCGCTCTGGTGACGACCTTCTTCTTCCTCGCCGACGGGCGCCGGATCTGGCTTTGGTTCGTCCGTCTCCTGCCGAGTGAGCTGGAGGACCGCCTCGACCTGGCCTTCTCGAACGGCTTCTACTCGGTGCGGGCGTACGTGCGCACCCAGGCCATCGTCGCCGCGGTGGATGCTGTCGGCATCGGCCTCGGCGCATTCGCTCTCGGCCTCCCGCTCGTCATCCCTTTGACGATCATCGTCTTCCTCACGTCCTTCATCCCTGTCGTCGGTGCGTTCGCGGCCGGCGCCCTCGTCGTCCTCATCGCGTGGTTCAGCCAGGGTCTGACGGCGGCGCTGATCATGCTCGGCATCGTCGTGCTCGTGCAGCAGCTCGAGGGCAACCTGCTCCAGCCGGTCCTGATGTCCCGCGCCGTCGACCTCCACCCCTGGGGTGTCATCATCGGCGTGGCGCTCGGGTCCTACATCTACGGGATCGTCGGGGCGCTGTTCGCGGTGCCGATCATGGCGCTGCTCAAGGTCGTCGTGCTGACGCTGCGGCGCGAGATGCCGCAGGTCGACCTCTCCCTGGAGGAATCGAGGACGGACTGGCCACAGGTCCTCGCCAATGCCCGCACTCTCGGTCAGCGGGCCGTGCCGGCGTGGGCGCAGGCCCGCAGAGGAGGCACAGGGTCGGTCGCTCCGGCGGCGCCGACGCAGGGCGTCTCCGGCAGTGATGAGGACCCGATCAGCAGGGCGACGACGCCGGTCTCCGGGGCCGAAGATCCTGGCGCCGCAGTCGATGAGGACCTGATCGACCGGGGGACGACGCCCGTTTCCGGGGTCGCGGATCCTGGCGCCGCAGTCGATGAGGACCTCGAGCCCGACGAGCGGTAGGAGGCCCGGTCGCCGGCCCGAGGGATGGCCCGCCTAGGTCACCCGGCGCCGTGAGGGTCCGCCCACGGCGGCCCAGACCGTGACGGTACCCCGGTCCTCGACGACCCCCCACTCGTGCGCGAGGCTGCGCACGATCCGCAGCCCACGCCCGGACGGCGCCCACGGCGCAGGACGGCGGACCGCGGGGCTGGTCTGCCCGCCGCCGTCGGAGACCTCGACCTCGACGACGTCGTTCTTGGCCTTCCAGTGCACCCTGATGGTGCCGTCGCCGAGCGGGCTAGCGTGCCGGAGGGAGTTGGCGACGAGCTCGGAGAGCACCAGCTCGACCTCGTCGATGATGATCTCGGGCATGTTCCTCGCGCGCAGGTCGGTCACGACGACGCGACGCGCCTCGGCCCCGGCTTCCACACCCCACGGGATCCTGGCTGTGCGGACCAGCCCCTGCCCGGGGACGCCGCCGTACTCGTCCATCTCGGGAGTCTGCTCAGTCATCCGATGAGAGTAGTCGACGCCGCTGAAGGCTCCGCGCAGTCCGGGGCGTGAGGACCACCTCGTGCGAGAGGAGTGCACGGCGCGCGGCCGCATATCCCGCCAGGTGCTGGAGCCTGCCTGACCGGCGGGCCGCACCGTGCTGCGGGCCGTACAGTTGTGCCCCATGGGTAAGGCATCACGTCGTAGGTCGCGTCAGCAGGCACGCTCCGCCGGGGAGGGCGGCGCGCCGAGGAAGCAGCGGGCCGCGCAGGTCCCGTTCGTCGGTCGCCCGTTCGAGGGGCTTGCCGGCGAGACGGAATGGGTCGCGATTCGCGAGATCCTGCCCGCGGCGACCGCATCGATCACCCTCACCGGGGACGGTGGGCCCGAAGGCATCACTGAGGCGACCGTCGCGACGGTCCTGCCCATGGCCTGGGCCGGCTTGCACCGCGAGAACGGCGAGGTCGTCATCGCGACCCAGTCCGGCGGAGCGAGCGGCGACCCCTCCCGCGACCTGGTGAGCCAGCTCCTCGTGACGGCCAGCGTGGCTCCGGGCATGCCGGTCCCGTCCGTACCACCGCCCACCATCGACACCCCACGACTGCAGGACATCGTCGACCAGTCCACGCCGTTCCGGGCGGAGGTCCACGAAGGCTTCGAGTTCTGGACTGCGGACGCGGAGCTGGACGGGGACGCCAAGGAGTCGCTGGAGCGCGCCAACGCCTCTGCGATCCCCACGGCCCGCATCGGTGAGGACTCGGCCTTCTGGTGCCGGATCGGCGAACGCGCATATGTCCGGATCGTCCTGCCGGACGACGAGGACTCCGCGACGGACGCCCTCGCCCGGTTGCACGCCGCCGGCGACGACTCCTTCGGCGGGGACACCAGGCTGCTCGGCGCCTTCCGGGCGTGCGGGCTGCTCGTGCCCGTCATCGAGCTGGACCCCGAGGCGGACCCCGCCGAGTACGAGGATGCGCTCCTCGCCTGGCGGGAGAGGTATGCGGCGGCCCTGGCCACGACGGACAGCCTCACCGCGGATGAGCGCCGGGCCAAGGCGGGACTGCTGAGCCGTCAGGTGACCCTGCGCTGATGGCCGGTCCGAGCGGCGTCGCCGCCATCATCCCCGCGAAGGATGAGGCGGAGCGGATCGCTGCGACGATCGCCTCCATCCAGGGCATGAACGGGGTGGACCTCGTCGTCGTCGTCGACGACGGGTCCACCGATGGCACCGCCCAGATCGCCGAGGCGGCCGGAGCGGTCGTGGTGCGCCATCCCGAGAACAAGGGCAAGGCTGCCGCGATGGCGTCGGGCGCCCAGCGGGTGGCGGAGGAGGACCGCCGTGAGGGTCTCGACGTCGGTCGGGCTCTCCTGTTCGTCGACGCCGACCTCGCCGACAGTGCAGCCAATCTCGCGCCTCTCCTTCCGCCGGTCCTGCTCGGCCGGGCGGATCTCGCCATCGCGAACCTGCCGGTCCAGCGCGCGGTCGGAGGTGGCCGCGGTCGCGTGGTGCGCCTCGCGCAACGGGGGATCTTCACGCTCACGGGCTACCGCGCGGTCCAGCCGCTGTCCGGTCAGCGGTGCATCACAAGGGAGGCCTTCGAGGCAGCCCTGCCGCTGGCGCGCGGGTGGGGCGTCGAGGTGGGGATGACCGTTGATGTGCTGCAGGCGGGCTACACCGTCACCGAGGTCCCCTGCGACGTGCATCACCGGGTCACCGGCTCGGACTGGCGGGGCAAGGCGCACCGGGCCAAGCAGATGCGGGACGTCGCGTGGGCGCTCGCCGTCCGGGAGGCGCCGCGCGCTCACAAGGATGCGCCTGCGCTCGCCAAGTGGTCGTGGCACAAGCTGAGGACCGATGCGATTCAGCCGGTCCTGTCGAAGATCGGCGGACGCCGCAAGGGTGCATGATCGAGGGATGAAGCGGATCGGATTCCTCTCCTTCGGCCACTGGACCCCGCACCCACAGTCGGCCACCCGGTCGGCGTCGGACGTCCTGCTCCAGTCGATCGACCTCGCCGTGGCAGCCGAGGAGGTGGGCGCGGACGGCGCCTACTTCCGGGTCCACCACTTCGCCCGGCAGCTCGCCTCACCCTTCCCGCTGCTGGCCGCGGTCGGCGCCCGGACCTCCCGGATCGAGATCGGGACCGGCGTCATCGACATGCGCTACGAGAACCCGCTCTACATGGCCGAGACCGCTGGCGCCGCGGATCTCATCTCCGGCGGGCGGCTGCAGCTCGGCATCAGCCGCGGATCACCTGAGCAGGTCATCGAGGGGTACCGCCTCTTCGGCTACCACCCCGCCGAGGGTGAGAGCGACGCGGACATGGCGCGCCGGCATACCGCGCGGTTCCTCGAGGTCATCACCGGGGAGGGCTTCGCCGAGCCGAACCCACGACCGATGTTCCCCAACCCTCCCGGGCTGCTGCGGATCGAGCCGTACTCCGAAGGGCTGCGCGAGCGGATCTGGTGGGGTGCCGGCTCCCGCAGCACAGCCCAGTGGGCCGCCGAGCAGGGAATGAACCTCATGAGCTCGACGCTGCTCACCGAGGATCTCGGTGTTCCCTTCCACCAGGCTCAGGCCGAGCAGATCAGGGCCTTCCGGGAGGCCTGGGCGGCTGCCGGTCACACACGGGAGCCGCGGATCTCGGTGAGTCGCAGCATTTTTCCCCTGGTCACGGCGACGGATCACGCCTACTTCGGTCTCGAGACCCACAGCCAGGACCAGATCGGCATGCTCGAGGGTGGCCGGGCGATCTTCGGCAAGACGTATGCGGCGGAGCCCGACGAGCTCGTCCGCCAGCTCGCGCAGGACGAGGCGATCGCGGCGGCGGACACCCTGCTGCTCACCATCCCCAACCAGCTCGGGGTGGACTACTGCGCGCACGTCCTGGAGTCGGTCGTCACCCACGTCGCTCCGGCTCTCGCCTGGCGCTGAGCAGGTACGTCGGCTCGGATCGTCGCCGGCCGGGATGCGTCCCGCGCGTCCCCTGCTGCCTGCCGTATTGCGTTCCGAGCTCGTGGTTCTCACCCTTTGGTGGATCACTCTGACGTGCACGACCCTGGCGGCCGGTGCCCCGGACCCCTAGCATGGCGATCACCCGCTCGAGGAGGAGCACGATGGCCGACAAGCCCTGTGAGCACATGGAGACGGTCCGGGACGTGAGCCCGAACGCCCAAGGATGTGAGGACTGCCTACGGATCGGATCCACCTGGGTCCATCTGCGGATGTGCATGACGTGTGGTCACATCGGCTGCTGCGACAGCTCGCCGAACAGGCATGCCCGGCAGCACTTCAAGGCACATCCGGACCATCCGATCGCCCGCTCGTACGAGCCGGGCGAGAACTGGTGGTGGTGTTTCGCGGACGGGCGCCTCTTCATGGTGCCGGGTGCACCGAAGGCGCCGTCCTACTCAGACAGCTGAACTCGTAGGCGCCGGCTGCTGACTGCGTCGAGCGCGCGCTTTCGGCACGGACATATCACTGCGGTTCGGCGCGCAGGTACTCGCGGAAGTACGGCAGCGCGAAGTCGACGAAGCCGTGGCCGGCGGGGCTGACGAGCTCGCGGGCGATGAGACGGCTGCGGTAGACGTTCTGGTGCTGCATGTTGATCTTGAGACGGCGCGCGAGATCCTTTGTCGCAGAAGGACCGTCGTCCTCAGCCATGGCGAGGAGGTATGCGCGCTGGGACTGCGGCAGCTCACGCACCGCAGGCGCATGGATCAGTCGGCCCATGCGCTCCTTGACCGCCGGGATCGTCGAGGTCACGTCATCGACGGTGAGTCGCTGGCGGCGCCCTGCCGCACGCCACGCGCCGTGGCCGACGAGCTGGAGGAGGTAGGGGTATCCATGCACGATGTCGCCGAACCGGTCGAGAGCGTCGTCGCCGATGCGTCCCCCGCCCTCCTCCACTGTTCGGCGGGCCGCCTCCCGAACCTCGGCGGTGATGAGGGCGGGCAGATGGATGCGCTCGGCACGTCGGAGAAACGTCGTCCCCCTGTGGCGAAGCAGCTGGTCGATGCCGACGGGGAGCCCCGCTGCCACGAAGGCGATCTCCCTCTCGTCGCGCATGAGGTGCTGGTAGACCGAGGCGAACTCCGCCAAGGACTCCCGGTCGACGGCCTGGACCTCGTCGAGGGTGAGTAGCACGCCGGTCTGGTGCTCGGCGAGGACGTCGAGCAGCCTTCTCAGCAGGCTCTCGGCCGACTCACGAACCGGATAGCGCTCGGCCGCCGTTGTCGTCATCGAGGCGACCCCTCCCACGGCACCCCCGGTGACGCGACGTCGGACGGCGCGCGAGGAGTCGTGCTCGGCGAGCAGCGCCGGCAGTGTGGTCTGCTCGAGCTGCTCGATGAGGCTGGTGGTCTCGGGGAGTCGGATGGTGAGCCACCCGCGGACCATGGCGAGATCCTCGAGCTCGTTGAGGACGACCGTCTTGCCCATCCCGCGGGCTCCGCTGACCAGGACTGAACGCAGTGGCGAGCCAGGACCCTCGTCGAGGGCTATCCCGAACTCGGTGAGCAGGTCGTCCCGGCCCGCGAGGACGCGCGGGGAGATGCCGAAGCCAGGTCGGAAGGGGTTGGGACCACGTGGCATGGCATCTCCTTTGTTATATCTGTTATATCTGCGTCCACTCGTTATATCCGTTATAGGTGTATCCACCGACAGTCCTGCCCCGTCAGAATGGAACGGTGCGTGCCGGAGGGATCCTCACCCCCCGTCGCGGATTGCAGACGGGCTGGGCACTGACCACCACAGGACGACTCTTCGTACCCGTGGCGTTGCTGGTGCTTGCGTACCAGCGCGGCGGAACGGGAGCCCTCGCTGCGACCTCGGTGGCTCTTGCCTTCATCGGTGCTGTGGTCTCGGTGGTGGTCGGCCGACTGGGGGACCGTACCCACCTCGCGCACGTCCTCATGGGAGTGGTCTGCCTTGCCGCAGCCTCCCTCGTGGTCTCGATGATCGCGGCAGTGCTCGAGTGGCCGCTCCTCGTCTGCCTCGCAGCAGGCACCATGGCGTGCGGTCTGCTCGCCACCTACCGTCCCTTGCAGGCCTCCCTCTTCCCGTGGTTGGTACACACCCCGCGGGACCTGGCCTCGGCCAACGTCGCAGCCATCGGGATCGAGAGCGCCGCCTCGCTCATCGGGCCGTTGCTCGCCGGTGTAGCGCTGCTGACGACGACACCCGACCGGGCTCTCGGTGTGGGCGCAGCGTGCGTGCTGCTGGCGCTCCTCCCCGTCGCTGCGGTGCGGCTGCCGGAGTCGTACGGGCACCGGGAGAGGGACTCGACGCAGCGAGGGTCGTTCCTGGCCGGGTTGTTCGTGCTCTTCCGGCTGGCCCGGGGCGGTGCCTTTCCAGCGCTGGCAGGTGTCCAGACCTTTGCCCGAGGGGCTCTCAACGTCCTCCTCGTGCTCCTCGTCCTCGAGGACCTCCGGGTGAGCGAGGACACCGTGGGCTGGCTGTGGGCGGCCATGGGAGTCGGCGGCCTCGCCGGTGCCGCGCTCGGGAGCCGGATCCTGCGCGTCGCCCGGCTGCTGCGATCCTTCGCCGGTGGGGTCTTCCTGTGGGGGGTGGGCCTGCTTGTCCTCGCTGCCGGCTCGAGTCCTGCCACGGCAGCGATGGGTATGTTCGTCATCGGTGTCGCGAACGCGATCGAGGATCCCGGTCTCTTCACCTCGGTCCCGCGGCTCGCGCCGAAGGAGATGGCAGCGCAGGCGCTGGGAGCGGTCGAGATCGTCGTCTGCGTCGGCATGGCGCTCGGCTCGGCGGCGGCCCCTGGGCTGGCGGCGGCGATCGATGTACGCCCTGCCATCTTCGCCATCGGAGTGGGCGTCATCCTCGTCGCGCTGCTCTACTGGCCGTCGTTGAGCCGGATGGATCGGGCGACTGTCGTCACCGATGCCTCCACGAGCCTGCTCGCCGAGGTGGAGGTCTTCGAGCCGCTGCCACTCGTCGTCGTCGAGCACCTCGCCACGCGACTCACCCGCAACGACTACGCCCCCGGCGAGGTCGTCGTCCGCGAGGGCGATGCCGGCGACACCCTGCACGTCATCAGTGCAGGTCGGGCCGCCGTGTCGGTGGCCGGTTCCCCCCGACCCGAGCTCGGACCTCATGACGTCTTCGGGGAGATCGCGCTGCTGCGGGACACGCCTCGCACCGCGACGGTGACGGCTGCCGACGACCTGACCACCTACACCCTGCACCGGACCGACTTCCTCACCGCGATCCAGGGTGACTGTGCCCCCGTCGAGACCCTGGCGAGTGCCCGGCTCCGGAGGGACGGAGTCCTCGACCCTTAGGCCGTCGTTCGCCGTCTACTCCCTGGTTCGACTCCTGCTGGCCGATTTGAGCGCAATTGCGCACGATTGACGGGCTACGTGGCGAACGACGGAGGAAGGGGCGCTGACATACGGTCCGCCGCGGATGCTGCAACCTGGTCAGGCGGGCTCGAGGCGCCGGTCGTCCAGTGCGCACCTGAGCGTGTCGATGATCCTGGACAGCATCCGGGAGACCTGCATCTGGGAGACCCCGATCCGCGCCGCGATCTCGCACTGGGTCAGGTCGTCGGCGAACCGCAACCGCACGACCAGGCGCTGTCGCTCATCCAGCGAGGCGACACCGCGACGCAGCGCATCCCGCACGACGATGTCCTCCGCCGGTGAGGCGGCTCCGCTCATCTGGTCGCCGAGGGTGTCTCCTGCCGGGGTCGGGGCGTCGAGCGAGGTCGCGTGGAACGCGCCCGAGGAGGCGCGGGCCTCGACGACCTCGTGGGGAGTGCACCGGACGACCGCGGCGATCTCGCTGTCAGTCGGATGCCGGAGCATGAGGTGGCGCAGTCGTTCCTCCTCGGACTGCACGCGCATCCTGAGCTCCTGGACGCGGCGCGGTGGACGCACACTCCAGCCGTGGTCCCGGAAGAACCGCTTGACCTCTCCCGAGATGGTGGGCACCGCATACGCCGTGAAGCCCGTGCCTGCGCCCAGGCGGTAGCGACGGACCGCCTTGACCACCGCGAGTCGTGCCACCTGGACGAGATCGTCGTGGTCGATCCCATGATTGAAGTAGCGCCGGGCGATCGAGTCCGCGAGCGGCACTGCCTGAAGGGCCAT
>JAAYCP010000068.1 GCA_012729695.1 Actinomycetales bacterium
CAGCTGCGCTACGACCCCATGTCGATGCGGCCCTTCATGTCCTACCCCGAGGGTGACTACGCGAGGCAGTGGCTCAAGATCATCGGCCGGGCCAAGGAGCAGCCGATCTTCGCCCACGTCAACTGGTTCCAGCGTGACCCGGAGGACGGGCACTTCCTGTGGCCCGGATACCGCGAGAACCTTCGCCCCCTGCTGTGGCTGGTCCAGCTCAAGGAGGGCCTGGTCTCCGGTCGCCAGACCCCGGTCGGCATCCTGCCGACGCAGGAGGAGCTCGACCTCACCGGACTCGACCTGCCGCAGGACGAGCTCGACACCATCCTGAGCATCGACGTCCCGCGCTGGCGCCAGGAGATGGGCTTCCGCGAGGAGCACCTCAAGCAGTTCCCCAACCTTCCCGAGGAGATCTGGGAGGCCCACCGCCGGGTCGCCATGGCCCTGGAGGACGCTGAGGACTGAGCACAGCTTCAGTTCGACTCGGGCCCCGTCGCGGTATGCGGCGGGGCCCGAGCTGTGTCCCGCGCCTCACCTGCCCCCGAGGGGCGGCCGCCGAGGAGTAGCGTTTGTCCGGAGGCCTATCAATGACGAAGCCCGGCAACGTTGCTCGCACCGTGATGCTGGACGGCCTGCAGGAGCTGATCGACGCTCTGCTCGGCCGTGGCTACACCGTGTTCGGACCGACGGTGGTCGACGGGGTCATCGACTACAGACCCATCACGTCGGTGACGCAGCTCCCCCAGGGCTGGGGCGATGTCCAGGACAACGCGAGCTATCGGCTGCGGCGACGCGACGACGACGCGGTCTTCGCCTTCGCGTGCGGCGCGCAGTCGGCCAAACCCGTCCTCTTCCCGGCCGACGAGCTCCTGTGGCGTGCCCGGCTCGGCGGTGCCGAGCCGGAGATCGAGCGAGCGGTCGACGACAAGCCCGCCCCGCCCTACGCCTTCCTCGGACTGCGCTCCTGCGACCTGGCGGCCATCGGGATCCACGACCGGGTCCTCTCCTCCCGCCAGTTCGGTGATACCCATTACGCCCTGCGCCGGGAGGACACTCTCATCGTCGCGGTGACATGCACCGACCCGGCGGGCACCTGCTTCTGCGTCTCGATGGACACCGGCCCGGTGCCGCGCTCCGGCTTCGACCTTGCGGTGACCGAGCTCTACGCCGACGGCCCGCACCGCTTCGTCGTCGAGGCCGGCACCCCGCGCGGTGAGGAGCTCCTCGACCAGGTCGCGTCCACCGCCGCGAGCGACGAGGACCTCGTAGCGGCAGAGCGGGTCGGCGCCGAGGCGGCTGCGCGGATGGGTCGGGTCCTGGACGGCACGAACCTCAAGGACCTCCTCTATGACAACACCGAGTCGCCCGTGTGGGACGACGTCGCCTCGCGTTGCCTGCGCTGCACGAACTGCACCCTCGTCTGCCCGACGTGCTTCTGCACGTCGATCACCGACGCCTCCGACCTCACGGGCACGACGGCGGAGCGGCATCGGGTGTGGGACTCGTGCTTCTCCGAGGAGTACTCCTACATCCACGGCGGCGCCGTCCGGGAGTCCGGCCGGTCCCGCTACCGCCAGTGGATGACCCACAAGCTCGCCGCTTGGCACGACCAGTTCGGCTCCTCCGGCTGTGTCGGCTGTGGCCGGTGCATCACCTGGTGTCCGGCTGCGATCGACATCACTGCCGAGGTGGCCGAGCTGCGCCGGTTGGCCGAGCAGCGCCAGAGACCACAGGAGGCGCGTCCATGACGATCCGCTCGCTCACCGAGACCCTGCCGGAGCACCCCTTCTTCCAGGGCTTCGACCCCGCCGTCATCGAGCTGCTCGCCGGCTGCGCCCGCAACATCCACCTGCGTCCCGACGAGCTCGTCTTCCGGACCGGTGAGCCGGCCCAGCACTTCTACCTCATCCGGGAGGGGCGGATCGCCCTCCAGGTGCCCGAGCTGAGTGGCGGGTCGAGCATCATCGACACGGTCGAGGCCGGTGACGTGCTCGGCGTCTCGTGGCTGGTGCCGCCCTACCGCTGGCTCTTCGACGCGCGGGCGACCGTCGAGACCAGAGCGGTCTCGTTCGACGCGGAGTGCCTGCGCGCCAAGTGCGAAGCCGACCCGGCAGTCGGGTATGCGGTGCTCACCCGGGTGGCGCACATCATGCACCGCCGGCTCGAGGCGGCCCGCATGCGGATGCTCGACGTCTACGGGGTGCGGCGGGCATGACCGAGCTGCTCGAGGCGACCGCCCAACCGACACCGGACCCGCCGACACCGGATCCCATGGTGCCCAGGGTGTTCCGCGTCGAGCGGACGCGGCAGGACACCCGGGACACCTACACCCTCGAGCTCTCGCCCCTCGACGGTGAGCCCCTTCGCTTCGCCCCCGGACAGTTCACGATGCTCCAGGCCTGGGGCATCGGCGAGGTACCGATCTCCATCAGCGGGGACCCGCACGGGAGCGGGCTGCTCGAGCACACCATCCGCAACGTCGGCAACGTGACGCGCGCGCTCGTGCACACCTCACGTGGCGCGACCGTCGGGGTGCGAGGACCGTTCGGCACCGGCTGGGAGGTCGAGCGCGGCGCAGGCGGCGACGTCGTCTTCATCGTCGGTGGGATCGGGCTGGCTCCACTGCGCCCCGCGATCCTGCACGTCGTCCGTCACCGCGACCAGTACGGGCGGGTCGTGCTGCTCTATGGCGCACGGACCCCGGATGACATCCTCTTCGCCCCGGATCTCGAGCACTGGCAGGATGACTGCGGCATCGACGTCGCGGTCACGGTCGACAACGCACCGCACAGCTGGCGGGGTCGGGTCGGTTTCGTCACATCTCTGATCCCCAGGGCAGGCTTCGATCCGCTGCGGACCACCGCATACGTCTGCGGGCCCGAGGTGATGATGCGCAGCTCCGCGCTCGCCCTGCGCGACCGTGGCGTCGCGGCCGACCGGATCCGGCTCTCCATGGAGCGGAGCATGAAGTGCGGCATCGGGCTGTGCGGGCACTGCCAGCTCCGCGAGCTGTTCCTCTGCGTCGACGGCCCGGTGCTCGGCTTCGACCGGCTCGAGCCCCTCATGTCCAGGTGGGAGCTGTGATGACCACTGACCAGACGAGCGCTGTCCAGATGACCAATGACCACAAGGTCGGTGCCCAAAGAAAGCCGACCCTGGCGGTGTGGAAGTTCGCCTCGTGCGACGGGTGCCAGCTCACCCTGCTCAACTGCGAGGACGAGCTGCTCTCCATTGCGGGCGCGGTCGACATCGCCTACTTCCCGGAGGCCACGAGGGCGGTGGCCGAGGGGCCGTACGACGTCTCGCTCGTCGAGGGCTCGATCACGACGCCGCACGACGCCGAGCGGATCCGCGAGGTCCGGGCCATGTCCGGCACGCTCGTGACGATCGGGGCGTGCGCGACCGCCGGAGGGATCCAGGCGTTGCGCAACCTCACCGACGTCTACGAGTTCCGCAGCATCGTCTACGCCCACCCGGAGTACGTGCAGACCCTCGACCGCTCCACCCCGATCGCGGCCCATGTCGACGTGGACCTCGAGCTGCGCGGCTGCCCGATCGACAAGGGGCAGCTGCTCGAGACCCTGGCCGCCCTGCTCGCGGGACGCAAGCCACGCATACCGACCTACAGCGTCTGCGTCGAGTGCAAGAAGCGCAACAACGTGTGTGTCGCGGTCGCCCACGGGACGCCGTGCCTCGGTCCGGTCACCCAGGCCGGGTGCGGTGCACTGTGCCCGTCCTTCTCGCGGGGCTGCTACGGCTGCTTCGGGCCGCAGGACTCGGCCAACCTGCCGGCGATGACGGACCGACTGCGGGCGCAGGGGATGCGCGAGCCCGAGGTGGTGCGGCTGTACCGGACCTTCAACACCGGCGCCGAGGCGTTCCGGGCCGAGAGTGCCCGGGTCGCGACCCACCCGGCGGCGGCCCATCCGGCAGCTTCGACCCAGACGACCCGCGGGTCCGCGGAGGAGGCGCCGGCATGACCCACACGATGAAGGACGGTGGCCAGGTCCTCCAGGTCGGCATGCTGGCCCGCGTCGAGGGCGAGGGCGGGATGCGAATCGCCTTCAAGGACGGGGTAGTCGAGTCCGTCGAGCTCAACATCTTCGAGCCACCGCGCTTCTACGAGGCCTTCCTGCGCGGACGCAGCTACACCGAGCCGCCGGACATCACCGCGCGGATCTGCGGGATCTGTCCGGTCGCGTACCAGACCGCCGCATGTTGGGCGATCGAGGGGATCTGCGGGGTCGAGGTGCCCGCGCACCTGCGGGCCGCGCGCCGGCTGCTCTACTGCGGGGAGTGGATCGAGAGCCACGCGCTGCACATGTTCCTTCTCCACACTCCCGACTTCCTCGGCTACGAGGGTGCGATCGAGATGGCGGCCGACCACCCGGAGGCCGTCGAGATGGGGTTGCGGCTGAAGAAGGCCGGCAACGAGATCATGGCGATGATGGGTGGTCGGGCCATCCACCCGGTCAACGTCCGCATCGGCGGGTTCTACCGTCTGCCGACCCGCACCGAGCTGCAGAAGATGGTCCCCACTCTCGAGCAGGCCCGTGAGGATGCTCTCGCCGCCATCCGGCTCGTGTCGACCTTCGACTTCCCGGAGATGACCCAGCCCTACCCCTACCTCGCCCTTCGTGCCGAGCACGGGTATGCGATCGAGTCGGGCACCCCGGTCGTCACCACCGGGCTGACGTTCCCCGTCAACGACTTCACCGAGCACATCACCGAGCACCACGAGGCGCACTCCAACGCCCTGCACGCCACGCTCGACGGCGAGACCTATGTCGTCGGACCGCTCGCGCGGTACACCCTCAACTTCGACCAGCTCTCACCCACGTGCCAGGCCGCGGCCCGGGAGGCCGGGCTGGGGGAGACCTGCCGCAACCCGTTCCGGTCGATCATCGTCCGCGGTGTCGAGCTGCTGTATGCGGTGGAGGAGTCCCTGCGCATCATCGGTGAGTGGGTGGACGGGCAGGTGCCCTCCGTCCCGGTGCTGCCGCGGGCCGGTGAGGGCGCCGGTGCCAGCGAGGCCCCCCGGGGCACGATCTTCCACCGCTACGTCCTCGACGCGGGCGGACTCATCGAGGACGCCCAGATCGTGCCGCCCACCTCCCAGAACCAGTCGAGCATCGAGTCGGACCTGCGCGTCGCGGCACAGGAGTGGGTCGACCTCGACGACCACGCCCTCACCCACCGGTGCGAGCAGGCCATCCGGAACTACGACCCGTGCATCTCCTGCGCGACCCATTTCCTCGACCTGCGGGTGGACCGGTCGTGAGCATCCTGCTCGTCGGGCTCGGCCATCCCGATCGGGGCGACGACGCCGTGGGGTCGACGGTCCTGCGGTCGCTGGCCGCCGAGGGCGGCGTGGATGCCGACGGGCCGGGGGACGACGTGCGGATCCTCGTCCTCGTCGACCCGGTCGACCTGCCGCTGCGCTGGGCGGGTGCCGAGTGGGTCGTCGTCATCGACGCCGTGCTCACCGGGGCGGCGCCGGGGACGATCACCGTGGCGGAGCTCGGCGAGAGCGATCCGGGGGAGCAGATCTGGAGCCGGCTGGGCCTCGGGGGCTCGCACGCCTTCGGGCTGGGTGAGGCCGTCGCGCTCTCCCGTGCGCTGGGCCGGATGCCGCAGCGCCTCACGCTCGTGGGGGTCGAGGCGGCCGACGTCACAGCCGGTGCGGGTCTGAGCCCCGCGGTGGCGGAGGCCGTCCCGCGAGCTGTCGCGCGCATACGGGACCTGGTGAGTCGTGAGCGGATCGGAGCCGGCGATGTGCCTCGGTGAGATCGTCCGGCTGGAGTTGCTCGACGGCCCCACGGCCACCGCTCGACTCGGGGAGCGGAACCTCACGGTCTCCCTCGTCACGCTCGACGAGCCGGTCGCGGTCGGCGACTGGGTTCTCACCCACTCCGGCTTCGCGCTGCGCCGGCTCGATCCGGAGGAGGCGGCCGCCGCCCTGTCGCTTCGCAGCGCACCCCACACGTCCACCCCACCCACGACACCCGACCACCTGACAACGCCACTGGAGGATGACCCATGACCCGCACCCGCCGAAGCGGCCTCGTGCTCGCCCTCGTCACCGCGACCATCAGCGCCTTCTCGGTCTACGTCAACGCCCTGGGTGTGCGTGCCTTCGAGAGCGCGACGGTCTACACGACGGCGAAGAACGCCGTCGCCGCACTGATCCTGGGCGTGGTTGCGATCGTCGGTGCCTCGCTGGCTCGGACGACCGCGAGCAGGACCGACACCAGCGGCTCACCCGCTCGCCTCAGCACCAAGGACCGGCTCGGCCTCCTGGCGGTCGGACTCGTCGGCGGCAGTGTCCCGTTCGTCCTCTTCTTCGAGGGTCTCGCGCGTGCGTCGTCCCCACAGGCCGCGTTCATCCACAAGACGCTCGTCGTCTGGGTGGCGATCCTCGCGGTCCTCATCCTGCGCGAGCGGCTCGGTTGGCCGCACTATCTGGCCATCGGCCTGCTGCTCATCGGGCAGGTCGGGCTGTCGAACGCAGGGCTGTTCCCCCTCGACACGGGCGCGCTGATGATCCTTGCGGCGACGCTGCTGTGGTCGATCGAGGTGATCATCGCCAAGCGGCTGCTCTCCCGGGTGCCGAGCCGGACGGTTGCCATTGCCCGGATGGGCCTGGGCGCCGTGGTGCTCGTGCTCTGGGTCGCCGTCCAGGGTCAGTTCGCGGCGCTGTTCGCTGTCAGTGCCGCACAGCTGCAGTGGCTCGCCCTCACCGGCCTGCTCCTCGCCGGCTACGTCAGCTTCTGGCTCGCCGCCCTCGCCCGGGCGCAGGCGGTCGATGTCACCGCAATCCTCGTCGTCGGAGCCGTCGGCACCGCCGTCATCGCGTTCGTCAACGACGGCGTAGCCCTCGCGCCCCAGGCGCCGTGGCTCGGAGTACTCGTCCTGGCCACCGCGCTCGTCGGGTGGTCGATGGTCCGCCGGCCCACCCCCGCCCTGCAGGTGGCCGACCCGGCGCAGGCCCGGTGACCTGCGGGCCGGCCCTGTTCGCGCGGTACGCCTACCCTCCGAACGCGTTGGGCTACTGCGGTCCGGGCGCGCCGGGAGAGCTCCTCGCCCAGATGGCCTACGTCGACGCGACAGGTGGCGACGACCGTGGCCTGCGGCACCTGGCCGCCGGCTTCGAGGGGGCGTGGCCCTACCTCGAGCTCATCGCCGCAGCCAACAACCGACCGGACCCGTTGGACCTGGACGTGGTCACCGCATACTGGGTCGGCAACCGGCTCCTCGATGCCGTCACTCCCGCCCGGCTCCACCGCTCACTCGAGGAACGCTTCGCCAAGCGGACCGGGACGTCCTGGTGGCGGCTGAGCGACGTGGTGTCCGAGGAGGCCGTGCCGCACCACGGCCTCCACGTGTTCGGGGTCTACCCGTGGGTGGGTCTACTGCGCGCAGGTCGGGTCGAGGAGCCGCTCCATGTCCTCGACCGGTGCCGGGTCCGGTGGGGGCGGGTCGAGCAGGTGCAGGCCCACGACGTCGTCGTGCGCACCCGCCTGCTCACCTATGACGGACACCACCTCGGCCTGGGTGAGGAGGTCTGCGAGGTCGCCTCGCGCCACGTCGACGTCGGACCGGAGCTGGCGCCCGGCGAATGGGTCTCGCTGCACTGGGACTGGGTGTGTGACCGCCTCGATGCTCAGGCGCTGGCTGCGCTGCAGGGGTTCACTGAACGGATGCTGCGCGTCGCGAACGCTCCTGCCCGCCCGGGCCCGGCGACGCTGCTCGGCTGAGCCCTTGACAGGCAAGTGTGTACTTGCCTATAAAGGAGCGCATGGCGGACGACCCCGTCCTGTTCAAGGCGATCAGCGATCCGACCCGGCGCCTCATCCTCGATGAGCTCACCGAGCGGGACGGCCAGACGCTGTTCGAGATCTGCGGGCGACTCAGCATGAAGCACGGCCTGGGCTCCTCGCGCCAGGCCATCTCCCAGCACCTCGCCGTGCTCGAGGAGGCCGGCCTCGTCATCACCCGTAGGGAAGGCCGCTACAAGTTCCACCACATCGACACCCGACCGCTGCACTCGATCTCCGAGCGGTGGCCCATGACCCGAGAGGAACCCCGCTCATGATCCGCATCCACGTCACCAGCGTCCTGGTGGACGACCAGGCCAAGGCGCTCGAGTTCTACACCGAGAAGCTCGGCTTCATCAAGAAGACCGACCTCCCCGCGGGGGAGGCGCGCTGGCTCACGGTCGTCTCGCCCGCCGCCCCCGACGGTGTCGAGCTCCTCCTCGAGCCGGACACGCATCCAGCGGCTCGCGCGTTCAAGGAGGCGCTGGTCGCGGACGGGATGCCCTACACCCAGTTCGCCGTCGATGACGTCCAGGCGGAGTACGAGCGGCTCACCGCGCTCGGCGTGACGTTCACCCAACCGCCGACCGACTACGGGATGGTCGTCGTCGCGGTCCTCGACGACACGTGCGGCAACCTCATCCAGCTCGTGCAGCTGACCTCGACCGACGGGGGCTGACCGACCGAGATCGACGGGCCTGACCTGGATCGACGGGACTTCATCGGGACGCCTCGGATCCCTGTCCCGGCGCCCCGGATCCCGGTGCTCCGGTAGGTTGGCCAAGGTGCGCATCGGCCTGTTCGTGACGTGCCTCGGTGATGTCCTCTTCCCGAGGGTGCCGAAGGCCACGACCGCGCTGCTCGAGCGCCTCGGACACGAGGTCGTCTTCCCAGCGGACCAGACCTGCTGCGGGCAGATGCACGTCAACACCGGCTACCAGCGCGACGCCCTCCCGCTCATCCGACACCACGTCGAGGTCTTCGAGCGGGCGCTCGCCGACGGGTGCTCCGCCCTCGTCGCCCCGTCCGGCTCCTGCGTGGGGTCCGTGCGGCACCAGCACGCCGAGGTGGCTCGCCGGCTGGGCGACGACGAGCTCGCGCAGCGGGCGGGGGCGGTGGCGAACCGGACCTTCGAGCTCTCCGAGTTCCTCGTCGACGTTCTCGGGGTGACCGACGTCGGGGCCGCCTTCCCCCACCGGGTCACCTATCACCCCACGTGCCACTCCCTTCGTATGCTCGGGGTCGCCGACCGGCCGCTGCAGCTCCTGCGTGCGGTGAGGGGCATCGACCTCGTCGAGCTCCCGGACGCCGAGGTGTGCTGCGGCTTCGGCGGCACCTTCGCGCTGAAGAACGCGCAGACATCCACGGCCATGCTCGCGGACAAGATCGCGTGGGTCCGGCACACCCAGGCCGAGATCGTGACGGCAGGGGACTCGTCGTGTCTCATGCACATCGGCGGTGGTCTGGCGCGTCTCCAGGTGGGGGTGCGCACCGTCCACGTCGCCGAGATCCTCGCCAGCACCGAGGACGCGCCGTGGGGCAGTGGGGAGGTGCCGCGATGACGACCTTCCTCGGGATGCCGGGGCCTCCGGCCGACGCGACCAGCGAGCTGCGCGGGTCCGTGCCCTTCCCTGTCGCGGCCGAGGCGGGGCTGACGAACAGCCGGCTGCGGCGCAACCTCAGTAAGGCGACCGGGACGATCCGCGCGAAGCGGGCCGCGGTCGTGGCGGAGGTGGCCGACTGGGAGGAGCTGCGGGAGGCCGGCCGGGCGATCAAGGAAGCCGCGCTGGCCCGCCTCCCCGAGCTGCTGGTCGAGCTCGAGGAGCAGGTCGAGGCCCGCGGCGGCGTCGTGCACTGGGCGAGGGACGCGTCGGAGGCGAACGCGATCGTCGTGGATCTCGTGCGCGCCAAGGGGGTCGACGAGGTCGTCAAGGTCAAGTCGATGGCCACCCAGGAGATCAACCTCAACGACGCCCTCGAGGCCGCCGGCATCCGGGCCATCGAGACGGACCTCGCCGAGCTCATCGTCCAGCTCGCCGACGACCGGCCGTCCCACATCCTCGTCCCCGCCATCCACCGGGGTCGGGCCGAGATCCGGCAGATCTTCCTCGAGGCCATGCCGGGCCTCGATCCAGGCACCCTCACCGATGATCCCCGCCAGCTCGCCGAGGCAGCCCGGGCCTACCTGCGCGAGGCGTTCCTCCGGGCCAGGGTGGCCGTCTCCGGTGCGAACTTCGGTGTCGTAGAGACCGGCACGCTCACCGTGGTGGAGTCGGAGGGCAACGGCCGGATGTGCCTGACCCTGCCCGAGACGCTCATCACCGTGATGGGGATCGAGAAGGTCATCCCCACGTGGCGCGACCTCGAGGTCTTCCTGCAGCTGCTGCCGCGGTCATCCACCGGTGAGCGGATGAACCCCTACACCTCGACGTGGAGCGGTGTCCAGCCCGGCGACGGGCCGGCCGAGTTCCACCTCATCCTCCTCGACAACGGCCGCACCCGCGTCCTGGCCGATCCCGCGGGCCGGTCGGCGTTGCACTGCATCCGGTGCTCGGCCTGCCTCAACGTGTGTCCCGTCTATGAGCGGGCCGGCGGCCATGCCTACGGCTCGGTCTATCCCGGACCGATCGGGGCGATCCTCACGCCCCAGCTCACCGGGCTCACCGGCGACTCCGTCAACGACTCGCTGCCCTACGCCTCGAGCCTGTGCGGCGCCTGCGAGGAGGTGTGCCCGGTCAAGATCCCCATCCCGGAGCAGCTCGTCCGGCTGCGGGCGGAGCACGTCGAGGCGTATGCGTCGGCTCACCGGATCCCCAGCGGCGAGGCTGCGGCCATGCGTACCGCGTCATGGATCATGGGCGACGCCACGCGGTTCGCCCGCGCCGGTCGGTCTGCGCGGCTCGGGCGGAAGGGAATTCGCAGCGGTCGAGCCATCGTGCCCCTACCGCCACCGCTGAGCGGCTGGTCGTCGAGTCGTGATCTTCCGGCGCTCCCGGAGGAGACCTTCCGGGAGTGGTGGGCGCGGACGCGGGGCGGTGAGCGGCGTTGAGCGGCAAGGTCGGCGGTGCACGTGACGCGGTGCTGGCCCGGATCACCGGCGCCCTCGCGGACCGGCCCATCGCGCCCGAGGTGCCCCGCGCATACCGGCTGGGCGGGGATCTCGAGCCCGGCCATCCTGAGCTCGTCGAGCTCCTGGTCGACCGGCTCGTCGACTACCGGGCCACGGTGATCCGCGCGGGGGACGACGTCGTGGCGGCGATCGAGCAGGTCCTTCCGGAGGCCCCGGTCAGGCACGCGCCCGGGCTCCCCGAAGACTGGCTCCCCGCGGGATCGGAACCGGACTCTCCCGCCGTCGACCCGCGCGACCTGGACTCCGTGGGGGCTGTCGTGACCGGGTCCGTGGTCGCCGTCGCCGAGACCGGCTCGATCGTCCTCGACCACTCGCCCCTGTGCGGTCGTCGGGCGCTGACCCTCGTCCCCGACATGCATGTCTGCGTCGTGCGGCACCGGGACGTCGTCGCAACGGTCCCTGAGGCGCTGCGTCGGGTCGACCCGACCGGGCCGCTCACCTTCATCAGCGGTCCATCGGCGACGAGCGACATCGAGCTGACCCGGGTGGAGGGCGTGCACGGTCCACGCACGCTCGTCGTCGTGCTCGTCGAGGGTGGGTGAAGGACCGAGACGAAGCCCAGGTATGCGATACCCTGAGTACCTAGCACGGCTAGTACCGCATATCTCCGGCGTCGGTGCCGGTGCATCGAGAGGACCGAACGACCGATGGCCAGCCCTTCCCTCCTCGACCGCGGCCAGCGGGCCGGACTGAGGCTCATCACGAAGGCCGGCGCCCTGCCGTTCCTGCAGAACGAGGACGTCCGACGCCGCGTCGAGTGGCTCCTGCAGCGTGGAGCCGCCTCCGGCTTCAAGGCCCAGGCGGCCGCGGGCCGCGCCTTCGCCAAGCGCCCGGGCGGGGGAGCACCGGCCCGGACCGCACCGAGACCGGCACGACGACTCTTCGACCTCACTCCCACCGAGGACCAGGCGATGCTCCAGGCCGCCGCGCGGGAGCTCGCCGACGAGGTGATCCGGCCGGCCGGCAAGCAGGCCGACAGTGAGCGCTCAGTGCCGGTCGAGGTGCGCGCCGCGGCCATCGAGATGGGTCTGGGGCTCATCGGCGTCCCCGCAGAGCTCGACGGCATTGCCGAGGAGCACCCCGCTGTCGCCACGTGCCTCGTCCTCGAGGAGCTGGCCAGGGGCGATCTGAGCGTCGCCGTCGCGCTCATGGCCAGTGGCTCGGTCGCCACGGCGCTCGCCCGTTACGGTATGGCCGACCAGCAGGCGACCTACCTACCGCACCTCACCTCGTCAGAGCCGATGGACGCGGCGCTCGCGGTCCAGGAGCCGCAACCCCTCTTCGATCCGTATGCATTGCACACCGTCGCCGAGCGCCGGAACGGCGAGCTCGTGGTCACCGGAGTGAAGTCCCTTGTGCCCGGCGCGTTCTCGGCGGCGCTCTTCGTCATCGGGGCGATGGTCGACGACGAGCCGCGACTGCTCATCGTGCCGGCGAGCACCCCTGGCATCACCATCGAGGACGACCCGGCGATGGGGCTGCGCGCAGCCCGCACCGGCCGGATGGTGCTCGCCGAGGTGCGCGTCCCGGACGACCAGCTCCTCGGGGACACCGATGACTACCGCGACGTCGTGCGCCGCGCCCGGCTCGCCTGGGCGGCCTGCGCCGTCGGAGCCGGACAAGCGGTCCTGGACCAGGTCATCCCGTATGTGAAGGAGCGGCACGCCTTCGGTGAGCCGATCGGCCACCGCCAGGCCGTGGCGTTCACCGTCGCCGACATCGCCATCGAGCTCGATGCGCTCCGCCTCACCGTGTGGAAGGCCGCAGCCCGACTCGACTCCGGTCAGGACGCGAGCCAGGTCATCGCCGAGGCCCGCCGCCTCACTGCGACCCATGGCGCCAAGATCGGCTCGGACGGTGTCCAGCTGCTCGGCGGCCACGGCTTCGTCAAGGAATGGGACAACGAGCGCTGGTTCCGGGACCTGCGCGCGGCCGGGGTGCTCGAGGGCGCCCTCATCGTCTAAGGAGAGTCAGTGATCGATCTCGAGGTCCCGAAGAAGCTCCAGCCGCTGCTGGCCCAGGCCAGAGGGATGGCCGAGGAGGTCTTCCGCCCCATCTCGCGCAAGTACGACCGGGCCGAGCACAGCTACCCCATCGAGCTCGACCTCGTGTCGGCCGTCATCGACGGCCTCAGCGAGTCAGGCACGGGCCAGGGCGCCGGAGCGCGCACGGGCACCAAGGTCGAGGGCGAGGTCGCCGCAGTCGGGTCAGGGCGCTCGGCCAAGGACAAGGCTGGCAAGGCCGGCGACGCGAAGGCGACGCGGAACGGCACGAACCTCGCCTCCGTGCTCTCCATCCTGGAGACGAGCCGCGGCGACGTCGGGCTCACGCTCTCGATCCCGCGCCAGGGCCTGGGCAACGCGGCGATCGCGGCCGTGGCCACCGAGGAGCAGAAGGCCCGCTACGGCAACCGGTGGGCGGCCATGGCGATCACCGAGCCCGAGGTCGGCTCGGACTCCGGTGCCATCCGGACCACGGCGGTCAAGGACGGTGACGAGTACGTCCTCAACGGGGAGAAGATCTTCGTCACCGCCGGCGAGCGCGCCGAGCTCGTCGTGGTCTGGGCGACGCTCGACCGATCCCTGGGCAAGCAGGCGATCAAGTCCTTCGTCGTCGAGCGCTCCAACCCCGGACTGAAGCTCGTCCGCCTCGAGCACAAGCTCGGGATCCGGGCCTCAGACACCGCGGCCTTCGTCCTCGACAACTGCCGCGTGCCGGCGGAGGACCTCCTGGGGGACCCCGAGATCCGCACCTCCGCAGGGTTCGGCGGTGCGATGCAGACCTTCGACAACACCCGCCCTCTCGTCGCCGCCATGGCACTCGGGCTGACCCGGGCGTGCCTCGACACGACGCGTGAGCTGCTCGCCGCCGAAGGTGTGGAGATCGACTGGGACGCGCCGGCGCATACCCAGCCCTATGCCGCTGCCCGGCTCATCGCCATGGAAGCGGAGTACGAGGCGGCCTACCTCCTCACGCTGCGGGCCGCGTGGATGGCGGACAACGGACAGCCCAACTCCATGCAGGCCTCGATGGCCAAGGCCAAGGCCGGCCGGACCTGCGTGAACGTAGCGCTGGAGTGCGTCGAGCTCTGCGGTGCGACGGGATACGGCGAGTCGGAGCTGCTCGAGAAGTGGGCCCGGGACAGCAAGATCCTCGACATCTTCGAGGGCACCCAGCAGATCCAGCTCCTCGTCGTCGCCCGCCGACTGCTCGGACTGAGCAGCCGCGAGCTGAGGTAGTAGCCGAGCCTAGGTCGACAGCTCTCCGCGGACGAGCGTCTCGCCCGAGTGGGCGGGCTGGTCGTCGAAGGGCTCACGCGAGATGTCGACGATGACGTAGCCCTCGTCGATGAGGCGCTGCGGCACCGGGAGGACGACCTCGGTGGCGTCGACCGGGATGACACCGATGGAGATCATCCGGGTGAGGTCCCGGTTGATGAGCCACACCTCGAGGAACCCGTCACCGGGGTCGAGGCCGAGCTCCGGTACATCGAGCCGCAGGCCGCCGTCGCGGGCAACGAGGGTGGCGAATCCCGTTGTCTCCTCTGCATCCAGGGGTGAGAGTGGTGCCTGGGCCACTGTCGTCTCGCCAGGCTGTGGTCTCTCAGAGAGCCGACCGACGAGGGTCGATCCGCCGACCCCGAGGATGATCCCGAGGATGCAGGCGGCGGCGAGCAGCCAGGTGGTGGAGGGGGGTAGGCCTCTTCGCCGTTCGTCGAGGCGGGTCACCGACGCAGGTGGCTGGTCATCGGCCAGGTCACGGCCGGCCACACCTCCGGTGCGACCGGCCGCACGCTGGTCGCCGTGGGCGTCAGGGCGTCCGCCGAGATCGTATGCGTCACCTCGGGTCGTCGAGTCACCGTCGAGGCCGCGGTCGCTCGCCGCTTCGAGCTCGGCGCGGATCGCGTCCCAGACGCGCGCTGGGGGAGTGACGAGGGCCTGGGGCGCGGCACGACGAACCGCCGATGCCGTGGACTGCAGCTCCGCGTACGACGAGGTGCAGTGCCGGCACGACTGCAGGTGGTCCTGCTCGTCAGGAGTGGGCACGTCGCCCAGGGCCAGGTCGACGAGCCGGTCTTCCGACAGATGGTTCATGCCGTCACCTCCTCCAGGCGGGAGCGTAGCTGCAGCAGGCCTCTGCGGATGTGGCTCTTCACGGTGCCCAGGGGCACGCCGAGAGTCGCCGCGATGTCCTCGTGGCGGCGGTCCTCGACGACTGCCATCCGCACGATCGTCGAGCGGGGCTCTCCGAGGCTCTCGAGGGTATGCGCCACGGTGATCTCCTCGACCGCGCGGGCCGGGTCGTCGGGGGTGGGCAGGGTGAGTGCGGCGGCGGCGGCCTCGTCGGTCCGGGTCGTCCTGGCCCGGCCGGCGGCGAGATCGGCGCACCGTCGTCGGGTGATCGTCGCGAGCCAGCCGGCGAGGGAGCCTGCGTCGTCCGCGAGCGACTCTCGGCTGCGCCAGGCCGAGACGAACACCTGCTGGGTGATGTCCTCAGCGTCGTGGTGGTTGCCCATGAGCCGGACGGCGATGCTGTGGACGAGGCGGGAGTACTGCGTGTACAGCTCTGCGAACGCGCTCTCGTCACCGGCTCGGAGGCCAAGGACCAGGGCCCTGTGGGCGGCCGCGCCGTCCGGCTCGCGCTCCGCGGAGTCGTGGCCGAGGTCGCGTTGCCCGGGCTCCTGGCACGGGTCGCGCTGCGCGGACTCGGGGCCCAGGTCGCTCACCCGGCTCACCCTAGGGGACGTCCACCCTGACGCCCACGGCGACGACATTGTCCTCGTAGGAGCGGGCGACCGGGTCCCAGCGGCCACCACAGGTGATGAGGTGAAGGCGAGGGGCGCCACCCCGGTCGAAGACCGCGTCGAGATCGATGACCTTCTTCGGGTAGCTGTCCACCCGCTCGATGACATAGCGCACCTCCTGGTCCGCAGTGCTGACAAGGACCTCGTCTCCGGGGGACAGCCCACCCAGACGCGCGAGCGGACCCACGAGCTCGCGGCTGTCGATGTGGGCGGCCACGACCATCGCTCCGGAGTCGCTCGTGGGATCGGGGCCGAAGCGGTACCACCCGGCGGTCCGGGGGTCGTCGGGGATCTCCATCGCCCCGTCCGCTCTCACCGCGGTCGGGACGACCGGGAGCTCGGCGTCGATGCCTGGCACGACGATCCGGGTGGGCGGCACAGGGGTGCGCACCTCGGGCAGCGTCGCTGGGCGAGCACCGACGGACGGGCCGGCCGCGCCGGTCGTGGGCGTGGGTGGAGCCACGGACGGTGTCGGGGTCTCACGCAACGCCGAGGAAGCGGTGTCGGGATCGGTGATCCGGCTGGGGCCGATCGAGGTGAGCAGCGCATACCCGGTCGTGCCCGTGAGGAGGGCGGCCGCGAGAACCGCGCCCGCCCTCCGTCGACGGTTGCCCACAGAAGTAGGCGTGGGCATGGTCAGGCGTCGACGCTCGCGCGGCGGCGGGTGCCGGCGAAGGCGATGCCGGCGGCACCGAGAGCGGCGAGCGCAGCGACGGCCCCGGCGTTCATCGTGCCGCTCTGGCCACCGGTGCCGGACGGGACACCCGAGGGAGAGCTGTGCAGACCGTCGAGGACCTGGACGGCGAGGTCGAGGTTGCCGGCCTCGGCCGAGCCCCACGCATAGACGATCGTGTTCGTGCCCTCGGTGATCGGGACATCAGCCGGGCCGAGAGCGACCGTGTCGGTGCCCGCGAGGACGACGTCGGCGCTGATCGTGCCGGCCGCCAGGTCGGCCTTGGCCTCGTTGGGGTTGGTCAGGCCGGGAAAGGCGACGTCGCCGTTCGCCCGCACGTCGACCGCAGGGGCTGCTGCGGTGTGCCGCACGGTGATCCGGCCCTGGCCGGCGGCCGTGCCGGACACGTCGTTGACGAACGGCGTGAGGACCGGGGTGCCGCTCTCGTCGAGGTGCGCGACGACGGTGATGTTCGCGCCACCCGGGACGGTGACGTCGTCGGCCTCGATGACGGCCTCGCCGTCGGCGCCGGCGTCCGGTGCGGTCACCTTCAGGTCGTACTCGCCGGCCGGGAGGGTCAGCGCGTCGGTCAGGGTGCCGGGGGCGAAGTCCTCGAGGACGAGGTCGCCGTTGGCGTAGACGTCCACGGTCGCGTCAGGGACGCCGTGAAGGATGTAGACGGTCGACTCGTGCTGGTCGGCGAGAGCCGGAGCGGCAAGGGCGAGGCTGAGTCCGCCGGCGAAGGCGAGGGTGAGAGTGGTCCTGGTGCGCATGGGCGGGTTCCTTTCGTGGAGAGACGCGGGGGTGCGTCCTGCCCAGGTATTCGGATCTCACGCCACGACTGGATGCACTTTCTTCAACAAAGTTTTGACGAACCTTATCCAGACCTTGTCAGGGCTCGTGCCAGGACCGCATCAGTGCAGGTCCGTACCCCGGTTCCGGGCGCGGGTCTCGGACATCTTGCGCCGCGCATACGGGATGCCGACGAGGAGGGCGCCGAGCGCGACGACGGCCGCCGCCGCGAGCAGTCCGCAGACGATGACGAAGCCGATGTGCAGGGTGATGTCCCAGAAGGCATTGCCGGGCGCCAGGGTCACGCCACGTGTGGCGCCCCAGTAGACCCCGCCGGCGAAGGCGATCGCCGTGAGGATCATGAGCGCGAGGGTCGCACCAGCCGATCGGGCCACCCGGCCGCGGTCGGCGAAGAACTCGGTGTCGTCGGTCGTGTCCTCGCGGGCGCGGAACTCGCTCAGGACGTCGTAGTCCTCGCGCTCGGAGAGCGGGATTCTGTGTCGCATCGCCATCAAGCCTAGGTCAGGTGCGCCCCGGCAGCGGGCGCTGCTCAGTCTCGGAGCGTCGCGAGGTGGTCGGAGATCCGCCCGATCGCCTCGGTGAGGATGTCGGCGTCAGGGAGGGCGACGAGCCGGAAGTGGTCCGGCTCGAACCAGTTGAAGCCGGTGCCGTGCGTGACGAGGATCTTCTTGGCGCGCAGCAGGTCGAGGACGAAGGACTCGTCGTCCTTGATGGGGTAGACCTCGGGGTCCAGGCGGGGGAAGCAGTACAACGCTCCGCGTGGCTCGACGCACGAGACGCCGGGGATGTCGTTGAGGAGCCTGGTCGCGAGCTTGATCTGCTCGTAGAACCGCCCGCCGGGCACGATGAGCTCGTTGATCGACTGGTACCCGCCCAGGGCGGTCTGGATCGCGTGCTGGGCAGGCACGTTCGCGCACATGCGCATGTTGGAGAGCAGGGTGAGCCCCTCGAGGAAGTCCTCGGCGAGGTGCTTGGGGCCGGAGACCATGACCCAGCCGGCGCGGTAGCCGCAGACCCGGTAGGCCTTCGACAGGCCGCTGAAGGTCAGGCAGAGCACGTCGTCGCCGGCGAAGGTCGCGGCGTGGTGGTGGACGGCGTCGTCGAAGATGATCTTCTCGTAGATCTCGTCCGCCATGACGACGAGCTGGTGACGCCGCGCGATGTCGACGAGCGCACGGACGGTGTCTTCGCTGTAGACGGCGCCGGTGGGGTTGTTCGGGTTGATGATGACGATCGCGAAGGTGTTCTGCGTGATCTTGGACTCGATGTCCTCGAGGTCGGGGTTCCAGCCGTGGGCCTCGTCGCACCGGTAGTGCACGGGTGTGCCGCCGGAGAGGGCGACGGCGCCCGTCCAGAGGGGGTAGTCCGGGGCGGGGACGAGGATCTCGTTGCCGTCGTCGGTGAAGGCCTGCAGCACCATCGTGATGAGCTCGGAGACGCCGTTGCCGATGTAGATGTCCTCGACCGTGGTCTCGCGCAGTCCGCGCGACTGGTAGTACTGCGCCACCGCCGTCCGGGCGGAGTAGATGCCCTTGGACTCCGCATACCCCTGGGAGTCCGGCAGGTTGTAGATCATGTCGGCGACGATCGCCTCAGGAGCCTCGAACCCGAACGGGGCCGTGTTGCCGATGTTGAGCTTGAGGATCTTGTGCCCCTCGCTCTCGAGCCGGTGGGCCTCGGTCAGGATCGGACCGCGCACGTCGTAGCGGACGTTCTGCAGCTTCTTGCTCTGGACGATCGGGCGCATACCACCATCTTCGCAGCCAGGCCGAGATGGGACCGACGGGTTTCGCCCTCCGGGCAGCCGACGGACTGTGTATGCGCTGGTCAGGGGCCTCTAGGCCCGGTCGAGGAGGCGGCAGTCCAGCCAGGCGTCGAGGAGCCCGAAGGCGTCGACAAGGGTCTCTGCGTGTGGAGCCAGGGCGGCGCAGAGCTCGTCGACCCGCCTGGAGATCGCCTTGGACTGGGCCGCGGAGATCCGGCCGTGCTCCATGAACCAGGCGGCGTTGGCCTCGACGGTCGAGAAGACGAAGAGGTCACAGACGGTGCAGAGCAGGGAGCGGGTCTCCTCGGACTCGCAGCCCTCGGCCGCGGCGGCGAAGGCCTCCAGGAGCAGCCGGTCGATGTGCGCCCAGGCCGCCGCCACCATGTGCGGCTGGACCGCGCTGAGGACCTCGATCGGGTCGGCGTCCTCGCCGTCCTTCTCCTTCGCACGGCCCCGCATCCGGTCGGCCAGCGTCGAGACGAGGTGCTCCTCCCGGTCCTGGAAGATCGCGAGCTGCCCGCCACGGTCCTCAAGGGCGTTGTCCGCGTCCCGTCCCGGGGCTCCGGCGATGAGGCGCTGGACGATGGAGCCGCCGAAGGCCCGCTCGACGACGCTCTCGGCCGCGTGTCGGGCGGCGAAGAGGACCATCTCCCGGGTGTCGAAGGAGTCGAAGCTGTCCTTGTACTGGGTGAGCAGACCCTTGGCGACGAGCTGGAGGAGCACGGTGTTGTCGCCCTCGAAGGTGGTGAACACGTCGGTGTCCGCCTTGAGCGCGCCGAAGCGGTTCTCCCACATGTAGCCGGCGCCACCACATGCCTCCCGGCACGCCTGGATCGTGGCTGTGGCGTGGGCCGTGTTGGCGATCTTCAGGGACGCTGCCTGCTCCTCGAGGCGCCGCACCTTCATCTCCTCGGGCTCACCGTCGGCCCGCAGCTCGTGGAGGTCCTCGACGAGCTCGTTCGTGGCGAGCGCCAGGGCGTAGGTCCGGGCGAGGGGGATGAGGAGGCGGCGACGGTGCGTCGCATACTCGAGCAGCCGCACGCCCTCGTCGCTGTCACCTCGGGTGAACTGTGTGCGCCGCGCGCCGTAGCGCACCGCAAGGGTGAGGGCGTTGCGGGTCGCGGCGCCCGCTCCGCCGCCGACGGTCACGCGCCCGCGCACGAGAGTGCCCAGCATGGAGAAGAAGCGACGGTTGTCGCTCTCGATGGGGGACGTGTAGACCGCCGGCTCGCCGGGGGCGGGGGACTCGATGGATCCGAAGCGGTTGAGCAGGTTCGCCCGCGGCACACGCACCTGGTCGAAGGAGATCTCGCCGTTGTCGACTCCCGGAAGGCCGATCTTCTCCCCGCAGTCCGCGAGCGTCACCCCGGGCATCGGCGCCCCGTGCTCGTCCCGGATCGGCACGAGCACGCAGTGCACGCCGTGGGAGCGGCCGCGCACGACGAGCTGGGCGAAGACCGCGGCCATCGTCCCGTCCTTCGCGGCGTTGCCGATGTAGTCCTTGGTCGCGGACGGGCTGGGCGTGTGCACAACGAGCTCGTCGGTGTCCTCGTCGTAGGTCGCAGTCGTCGCGAGGCGTGCGACGTCGGAGCCGCCGCCGACCTCGGTCATGGCGAAGCAGCCGAACAGCTCGCCGCGCGCGACCCGCTCGAGGTACTCGTCGTGGTGGCGCTGGGTGCCGAGGCCGGCGATCGCCCCGCCGAAGAGGCCGACCTGGACGCCGACCTTGACGAAGAGGGACAGGTCGACGTGGCCGAGGCACTCGAACAGGGTGAGCGCCCCGCCGATGTCGCCCTCGCTGTCGGGGTCGGCGGAGAACCCGACGTGGGCCCAGGGCTCGGCGAGGAGGCGCAGCAGCTGTCCGGTCGTGCGCTCGCGGTACTCCGCGATCGGGAGCCGGGTCGTCGGGGTGGCCCAGTCCGCCGAGCCGAGGTGCTCGCGCACGGTGTCGCGCACCTCCACCCATCGCCCGTCGAGAACCCGCTGCAGGTCTGTGCTCGCGTTCGTCATGGTTCGACCCTACGGTTCGCGCAGGGTGATGATGGAGTATGCGTCGCGCCAGGAGTCGGATCGGGTCCCGTCAGCTCGCATACCGTGCAACGGTCCTCGCACTCATCGCCACAGTGGCGGTGGTGGGGTGCAGTACGGACCAGGATGCGGGCCCGGTCCCGAGCCCGACGGGTTCGTCGATCGCAGCCTCCACACCTGTGGCGCCGGTGAACGGCACGGAGGAGCCCTCTGCCGAGGTGCCGGAGCTCGAGGTGGAGGTCGTCGCCGAGGGCCTCGAGCACGGCTGGGACATCGGCTTCCTGCCCGACGGCGGAGTCCTCGTCACCGAGCGGCCCGGGAGGATCGCATACCTCTCCTCGACCGAGCCCGGCGCAGAGGTGCGGGAGGTCGACGTGGACCTGCGGGGCGTCTTCGCCAGGGGAGAGGGCGGGCTCCTCGGCATGGTGGTGCATCCCGATTTCGCGACCAGCCGCGAGTTCACCGTCTGCATGAACTACCAGGAGAACGGCAGGCCGGTCGACATCCGGCTCGTCACGTTTGCGCTGAGCGAGGACAACACCTCGGCCGAGCACGTGCGCGACCTGCTGACCGGGATCCCGACCGGCAACGGCCGTCACTCGGGCTGCCGTCCCACGATCGGTGCCGACGGCGTGCTTGTCGTGGGCACCGGCGACGTCGCGAACGGCACGAACCCGCAGGACCTCACGAGTCTCGCCGGCAAGGTGCTCCGGCTCGACCTGCGGACCGGGGAGCCTGCTCCCGACAACCCTTTCATCGACGCGGCCGACGAGCGCCAGCGGTACGTCGTCAGTTACGGCCACCGCAACATCCAGGGCGTCGCGATCCGGCCGGGGAGCGGCGAGATCTACACCGCCGAGCACGGACCGAGCGTCGACGACGAGGTCAACCGCATCGTCTTCGGCGGCAACTACGGCTGGGACCCGTCCCAGGGCGGGACCGTCGGCGGATACGACGAGTCGGTGCCGATGACCGACCTCGAGCGCTTCCCGGACGCCGTGCGTGCCGAGTGGTCGACAGGAGGACCTACCGAGGCGATCAGTGGCGCCGCCTTCCTCGAGGGCGAGCAGTGGGGCGCGCTCGACGGGGCGCTCGCGGTCACCGCTCTCAAGGGCTCGAAGCTCATCGTGCTCATCCTTGAGGCGGAGGGCGACGACGAGGATGACGAGCATGTGGGTGAGGTGGACGGTGGGGTGATCGACGTCCTCTACCCCGAGGTGCTGTCGGAGCGCTACGGCCGGCTCCGGGCGGCGCGGCTCGGCCCGGACGGCGCGCTCTACGTCACGACGTCGAACGGCGACGACGACCGACTGCTGCGCGTCACGCCGGCCGGCTGAGGGTGTCGCGCCTGTCGGACAGCGACGGTCGCTCAGCCGCTCCTTCTTCTTGCCTACTCTTCTTCTTGCCTACTTCTTCTTACCGCGGATGACCATGACGGGGGACTTCGCGGTCTCGATGACCTTGTGGGACACCGATCCGAGGAGCATGCCGCGGAATCCGCCGCGCCCCCTGCTGCCGATGACGAGCATCGAGGCGTCCTCGGACTCACGCACGAGGACCTCCGCCGCCGGACCCCGCACGATCCGGATGTCCACGTCGATGTGCGGGTAGCGCTCGCGCAGGTCCTTGATGCCCTCCTCGACCATCCGCCGGTACCCGCTCTCCACCTGCTCCCATGCCGGCGTCCCGGGGGTGGTGACGACCTGGCCGTCGACGACCTCCGCATACCAGCTCGTCACCGTCCGGATCGAAGCACCGCGCAGGTCGGCCATCCAGAACGCCCGCTCCGCCGCCATCCGGGACCCGTCGCTGCCATCGAACCCGAGGACGACCGGACCGTCGATGTCGGTGCGGCCACCCTCGGGCATGATCACGACCGGGCAGCGGGAGTGCAGCGAGACGGCCAGCGCCGACCGGCCGAGGAGGATGCGCTCCAGCCCGCTGATGCGGCTCGACCCGACGACGATGAGGTGGGCGTCCTCGGAGGCGTCGATGAGTGCCTCCTCAGGATGCATCCACGGCTCCGACCCGGTGATCTGCAGGTCCGGCCACTCCTTGCGCGCCCACTCCAGGGCGTCGGAGAGGATCGTGGTGTCGAGGATGAGGTCGGGGACGAAGGCCAGGCCGCGTGCCGCGATGGGGTTCGCCGCCGCCAGCTCCACCGCGATGTCCTGGGCGTGGAGCAGGTGCAGCGGGTGACCCGACCGGGCCGCGGCGCCGGCCGCATACGTGATGCAGGTCTTGTCCCGGTCGCTGCCGTCGATGCCGACGACGATCGCCCCCGGTGGGATCTCGCGCTCGCTCGTGCTCTCCGTGACGACGTCCTTGTCGCTCATCACTGCCTCCTCAGCTCTCGGGCTTGCGGCTGTCTCCAGCCTATTCCAGCCCGCTCGACAGCGGCAGGCCGGTAGCCTCCCGGCATGGTGACGCACTCGCGACTTCCCGCCTCGGCACGCAGAGGGTATGCGTTGGGCTCGGTCGCGACGGGATCCTTCGGCACGGTCCCGGGGCTGCTCCTGCTGCCCTACCTCACCGACCGGCTCGGCATCGCAGCCGGCCTGGCGGGGCTCATCGTCTTCCTCCCCAAGGCGTGGGACACGATCCTCAACCCGATCGCCGGACGCATCTCCGACCGCTCGTCCCACCCGGACGGGCGCCGACGGCCCTTCCTGCTCACGGCGGGCACCGCCCTTGCGATCTCGTTCGCCCTGCTCTTCATGGGGCCGTCGAGTCCGCGTGGGCTCGCGGCGACCTGGGTGGTCGTCGCCTTCCTGGCCTGCGCGACGTTCTACGCGTTCTTCCAGGTTCCGTATGTCGCGATGCCGGCAGAGATGACCGACGACTACGACGAGCGGACCCGACTGATGACGTGGCGGGTGGCTGTTCTCGCGCTAGCGATCCTCGTCAGCGGCGGGGTATCGCCGGCGATCCGGGACGCCCTGCCTCGCGCGTGGGACTACCGGGCGGTCGGGGTCTTCGTCGCCCTCCTCATCCTCGGAGGAGCCGTCGGTGCCTGGCGAGGCACCCGAGGCATACCCATGCGGTCGTTCGGCGAAGCAGGCGGCAGCCTGCGTGAGCAGCTGCGAATCGTGGCGCAGGCCAGGAACTTCCGGCTTCTCCTGCTGACCTTCGTCATCCAGGCGCTCGCCGTGGGGGCCATGCTCGCCGGGGTGGACTACGTCGCCCGGGTCCGCCTCGGCGCGACGGGTGTGTCGACGGTGCTCTTCGTCGCCTTCGTCGGGCCGGCCCTGCTCGTCACCCCGCTGTGGCAGCGCTTCGGGGAGGCCCGAGGGAAGCGCACGGGCTATCTCATCTCGTCCCTCCTCCTCGGCGGAGGTGCGCTCGTCTCGCTGTGGACCATGCGGGTGTCCGTCACCGCGCTCGCCATCACCGTTGCCGTGGTCGGCGTGGGCTATGCCGGTGCCCAGATGTTCCCGATGGCGATGCTGCCCGACAACGCCGCGGTCGACGCGATGCGCACGGGGCAGAACCGCGTCGGTGTCTACACGGGGGTGTGGACGGCGGGAGAGACGTTCGGTCTCGCCCTCGGACCGCTCGTGTATGCCGGGGTGCTCGCCCTCGGTGGATATGTCTCCTCGACGGACGGCCTTGCCCAGCAACCGGACTCGGCGCTGACTGCCATCGCCTGGGGCTTCGGGCTCGTCCCGGCGGTGCTCATCGCCCTGTCGTTCATCACCCTTGCCCGCTACCGTCTCGACCAGCTCGAGGTCGAGGCCGCCCTCGTGGCGGAGGGACAGGAGGAAGGAACCACCCATGCGTGATCTCGACGAGGTGCGGGCCCGGCTCGCCGCTCTGCAGGAGCAGGACCTGCCGACCCACGGGGGGCGGACCCTCGCCTACGTCTACGACTCCGGGCTGGCCGAGGTCGACCGACTGGGCCGTGAGGCGCTGGCGATGTTCGCCTCGAGCAACGGGCTGGACCCGACGGCGTTCCCGTCGCTGCTGCAGATGGAGAACGACGTCGTCACCATGGCGGCGCGACTGCTCGACGGGGAGCAGGCGGTCGGCACCGTCACCTCGGGAGGGACCGAGTCGGTCCTGCTCGCGGTGCTCACGGCTCGCGACGCGCGTCCGGAGATCGCCGAGCCCCAGATGGTGGTCCCGACGACCATCCACGCCGCGTTCCTCAAGGCGGCGCACTACTTCGGCGTCGAGCCCGTCCTCGTCGACGTCGACCCCGAGACCTTCCGGGCCGACCCCGAGGCGATGCGCGACGCCGTCACGGACTCCACGGTCCTGCTCGCCGCTTCCGCCCCCTCCTACGCCCACGGCGTCGTCGATCCGATCCCAGAGATTGCCGCGGTCGCGGCCGAGGCCGGCGTGCGCTGCCACGTCGATGCGTGCATCGGTGGCTGGGTGCTGCCCTACCTCAGCGCAGTGGACCGGGCCTCCGTCCCTGCGTGGGACTTCTCGGTCCCGGGCGTGACGAGCGTCAGCGTCGACCTGCACAAGTACGCCTACACCCCCAAGGGCGTCTCCCTGCTGCTCCACCGGACACCGGAGCTGCGGCGTCCGCAGTACTTCGCGGCGGCGAACTGGCCCGGCTACACGATGCTCAACTCGACGTTGCAGTCGACGAAGTCCGGGGGCCCGCTGGCTGCGGCCTGGGCGGTCACCCAGGCCATCGGCGAGAGCGGGTATGTGTCCCTCGCCCGGCAGGCTCGCGCGGGCGCACTCGCGGTCGCTTCCACGGTCGGATCGCAGTGGGAGGACGGGATCCCGCACGTGCGCGTCATCGTCGCGCCGGACTCCACCCTCGTGGCGCTCGAGACCGACGAGACGTGCGACGTCTTCACGATCGCCGACGAGCTGCTCGCGCGCGGCTGGTTCGCCCAGCCTCAGATGGCCTATCGCGCGATGCCCGCGACCCTGCACCTCACGCTGAGCGCGGCCACCGAGCCGCACGTCGAGGAGTTCCTCGGCTCGCTGTTGGAGTCGGTCGCGGCTGCGGTCGAGGCAGGGCCGATCGAGGTGGACCCCGGCCTGGCCGAGGCAGCGGCAGCGCTGGACCCGCGCACCCTGGACGACGCCGCCTTCGACGGCCTGCTCCAGCTGGCCGGTCTGGCGGGGGAGGAGGGTCTTGCCCTGCCCGAGCGGATGGCCCCGGTCAACGCGCTGCTCAACGTCGCGCCGGCTCCGCTGCGCGAGGCACTCCTCATCGCCTTCCTCGACCGGCTCCAGCGTCCCGACCGGGACTGACGTCCACCGGAGACCGCGGTCCAGAACGTGACAATAGGAACGTTCTTGTACGGACACCGGGCGGTGTGGGTGTGTCTTCGTGCGGTGGAGTGCGCGCGGGCTCTCCCGCAGTGCAGGGGCACCACGTATGGGTGGGTGTCCGTGCCGTGGGGTGCGCGCGGGCTCTCCCGTTGTGCGGGGGAATCACGTATGGGTGTGTCTTCGTGCGGTGGGGTGCGCGCTCGTGCTCCCCCAGCCCAAGGGCACCGACTGCGGGTGTGTCTTCGTGCGGTGGGGTGCGCGCTCATGCTCCCGTTGTGCGGGGGAATCACGTATGGGTGGGTGTCCGTGCGGTGGGGTGCGCGCGCGTGCTCCCGTTGTGCAGGGGCACCGCGTGTGGGTGTGTTCCCGCGCGGTGAAGTGCGCGTGTCGCGCGTCAAGATTCTTGGCAGGGCTGTTGTGTCAGTCCTGAAGGAGAGTCCAAGTCATGGGAAGACCACCGTCGATTCCGGCTGAGAAGGAGATCCGGATCGTGTTGAGCGTGTTGGCCGGCGAGGTGTCGATCGCCGAGGCAGCGCGCAAGGAGAAGATCAGCGAGCAGTCCATCGGGCGCTGGAAGGCCGAGTTCCTCGAGGCCGGGAAGACCGCACTGGTGGCGGGAAGGGCCGGGCCCTCGACGCGGGAGGAGCAGTTGGAGGCCGAGGTCGCCGACCTGACCCAGGCGCTGGGTGAGGCCGCGGTCGAGTTGCGGGTGTGGAAGAAGTCCGCGGAGGGCCGGCTGGGCCCTTCGAGGACCTCGAGGTGATCCGCATCGAGGCGGGCATGTCGACCACGAGGTTCTGCCAGTTGATCGACATGCCCGAGCGGACCTGGCGCCGCTGGCAGGCCAGGGCCCGTGCGGGTGCGCCGGCGAAGGGTCCCTGGCCGAGGCCGGCGCGAGTGTCCGCAACAGGGCTGGTCCGCCAGCATGCGCTGGAACACCCAGCCTGGGGACATCGCAAGATCTGGGCGATGGTGCGCCACGAGGGCCACGTCGTGTCCGAGGCGACGGTGCTGCGGATTCTGCGCGACCAGGGCCTGATCCTGCCCGCGCACTATCAGCGCGAACGCCGCCAGCTGGCCCAGCGCCGCAAGGCAGCGTTCGCGACCCAGCCGACCGGAGCGAACCAGGTCTGGCAGCTGGACTTCTCCGAGTTGTCAGACCACCACCGGCGGCACCTGGCGGCTGGCCGGCTGCCGAGACTACTGGAGCAAGTACGAGCATCCCTTCCACATCTCACCGACCGCGAACCAGCACGACGCGATCGACGCGATCGAACTCGCGTTGGCCGACTACGAGGCGATGTTCGGCCACCCCATGGTCGATGCCTGCCAGGTCGATGTGGAGACCGGCGAGCTGCTGCCGGTGGTCACCATCGTCACCGACAACGGCGGCCCGTTCCGCTCATTCCGGTTCGAGGCGTTCATCGAACTGCACCCCGAGCTGGCGCACGTGCGCACCCGGGTGAAGACACCCGGACAGAACGGCTCCCGCGAACGGGGGTTCGGCACCCTGAAGTACGAACGGCTCTACATCGACGAGATCGACGACGCCCTCATGCTCGCCAAGCAGGCCGAGGAATACCGCATCGAGTACAACCAGATCAGGCCGCACGAAGCGCTGGCTTGGAACCGGCCCAAGGAGGTGCACCTGGGCCTGGCTGACCTCACCATCCCGACATTTCAAACCAAGAAAATCCTGCCAACTACTTGACGCGGGACACGCGCTCGTCCTCCCGTTGGGCAGGGGCACCGCGTGTGGGTGGGTGTCCGTGCGTTGAGGCGCGCGCTCGTGCTCCCACAGCCCAAGGGCACCGCGTGTGGATGGGTGTCCGTGCGGTGGAGTGCACGCTAGCGCTCCCGTTGCGCGAGGATGCCGGCGGTGGGTGCTTCCTCGCGCCGTCGAGTGCGGCGCTGACGGCCACAGGGCCCCTCAGGCCTGGACCCGCCGTCCGCGGCCGAGTCCGAGCCGCTGGTCGAGGCGCCGCGTCCAGTAGGCAACCCAGCCGGTGCCGGCGACGCCGAGGACGCCGAGGATGAGGGCCGCTCCGGCCAAGGGCACGACGGCGGCCAGGGCGCTCAGCAGGACCGGGGAGCTCGCCATGCCGATGTCGCCGCACAGTCGCATCCCACCAAGGAACTGGGCGCGCGACTCGGTGGGAGCCGTGTCGGCGCCCATCGTCATCACCACGCCGGAGCCGAACCCGTTGCCGGCGGCGAGCAGGATCATCACGGCAGTCACCGAGACGACGCCGTGGGCGAGAGGGACGAGGAGACAGGCGAGGGCTGCGCTGGCCGCAACCGGGACCGCGCTCAGGGTCCGGCCGAAGCGGTCCATGATCCAGCCGCCGGGGTAGACCAGGAGAAGCTCGACCCCTCCGGCCACCGCGAAGATGAGGGACGTGGTGCTCGCGGAGATACCGACGTGCTCGGCCCACAGCGGTAGCAACGAGGTGCGCACCGCCCGGGACGAGCCGAGCACCGCGATGGCGACGCCGATGGTGAGCATCGCCCGCCGGTGCCGCCACAGCACGGACAGCACCGACGCATGCCCGTCCTCCCCGGCGGCGAGGCGGTGCTCCGCCCCGAGGTCCGGCATCGTGAGGGCGAGGACTGCCGCTGTGAGCGAGAGGATCGCGGCGAGCACGAAGACCCCACTGATGCCGGTGAGCGAGATGATCCCGGCACCGATGAGCGGCCCGGCGAAGAGGCCGACGCGGTGAGCGCCGCCCAGGAGCGACAGTGCGCGGGCACGGAGGTGGAACGGGACGGCGTCGATCATGAAGCCTTGGCGGGCGATGAGGAAGACCGTCCACATCAGCCCGCTCGCGACGACTGCGGCACCGAGCCAGAACACCGTCGGCGTGACGGCGGCAGCGGCCATGGCGATCGCGTCGAGGATGCCGGCGACCACGAGCGCGCGTCGCTCGCCGATCCGCGCAATGACCGCGGCTGCGGGGAGGGACCCGGCGAGCATGCCCACGCTCGTGAGGGCGACGATCATTGCGGCCACGGCGACACTGGCGCCGAGCTCGCGGGCCCGCAGGGCGAGCACCGGCAGCATCGCGCCGTGACCGAGGGCGTTGGCCAGGGTCGGGCCGAAGGCGGGGAGGGCGACATCGCGGAAGCGGAACTCTCGCGACATCGACGGATCTCCTCGGTCTTGGCTGCCCGATGACTCTAGGACGTGTGACATCCCCTGTCCTTTCCGTGTCCGCTCCAGGGGCTGTCCGTGTTGTCCGTGTGTCCCGACACCGTCCCGCGGGCTAAGGTGCAGGAGGGCTACCTCGCACCCGGGCGGAAACTTTGACAGGCGTGACAAGGATTGGCGGTAGTGAGCTTCGTGGACTCAACGATGTCGTCCGGGCCTTCCTCAGGGACCGCCGACTCCCTCGCGAACAAGCATGCTCTCTACCTCTCCTGGGACCTTCGCGGGGATCACCACGCCGCGGTGCGTCCGACAGCGGACGAGTTGGTCGACCACGGCTGGGAGGTCACGGTCGTCGCGGGGAGCGACGAGGCGTCAGGTGGCTCGCCCGGCGGCGATGGGGCGACGTGGTTCGGCCCCGATGTGCGGCTGGTGACAGTGCCGAGCGACCTGTCCTCGCGTGGGGGAGCCCTGCTCGATGCGGTGGTCCGCCTGCACGAGACACACCCCATCACCCTGATGGTCGCGGGAGGCGGCCCGGCCTCGGGTATCAGGGCAGCTCAGCACCTCTGGGACAAGGAGCGGGTCCCGTTCGTGCTCGATCTCCACGACTCAGCGGCCATCCTGCGGTTCACGCGGGACGGGGAGGGCACTGACGGCTCCGCAGTCACAGGCACCGCGGCCGAACTGCTTGCCGAGGCGATCGAGGTGTGGTTCCCGGACGACACCAGCCGGGAGGCTTGCGAGGCGGCCTGCCCGTCGGTCGTGAGCAAGTCACGGGTGGTCACGCCGGCCTTGAAGCAGCCCGTTGGCGCGGCAGAGGCACGAGGGGGACTTCGAGCTGCCGTTGCCGACCTGGGCCCGCGAGTCGAGTCCGCCCACACCATGCAACGGCTGCTGCAGGAGCGGGGAGCCTCCGCGCCTGCGGAGGTCACGGTCTTCGAGGTTCCTTCCCCGAGTACCCGCACGGTTCGCATGATGGACACCCTTCGGGCGGCGGGGGTGGTGACGAAGGCCGTCCACTGGGGCGCCAAGACGGAACTGGTCCAGGGGCTCGGGTTCCGGAGCATCACGTTCGTGAACCGCAAGTACAGCCTCTACTCCCAGGTTCGCGCTCACCTCGCCGAGGTGGCGAGCGCTGAGCCGGGTACCGAGGAGGGTAGGCTCCGCGACCTCTACCAGGCGATGCTCGATATCCCGGTGCCGGCGACCCGTGACATCTGGCAGGACCTGAAGATCTGGTCGCAGGACTGGTTCGATGTCGCCCGGCTGTTCGCCCGGTACCCGAGCCCGGTGTTCTGGGCTGCTGACCTCAACGCACTTCCCCCAGCCGTCTGGGCGAAGCATGCCGTGCCGGGCACTCGGGTCATCTTCGACGCTCATGAGTTGTTCACGGAGCTGGACTACCTCGACCCGACCCAGCGCGCGGAATGGGAGGACATTGCCCAGCACTTCCTTCCCGAGGTCGACCTCGTCATCACCGTGGGGAAGGGGATCGCCGGCGAGCTCGCCAAGAGATACGGGTTGCCGCGTGTCGAGGTGGTCGAGAGCCTCTCTCTGCCAACCCGATACCCACGCTCGGACGTACGGCGCGTGGTGGGGGTTGCCGAAGGCACACCACTCGTTGTGCACGTCGGGAACGTGTCCGGCAACCGCAACCCTCTCCTGGCCGTCCAGCTCCTCCAGCGAGACCCGCGGGTGCACTTCGCCTTCGTCGGTGTGGTGAAGGGAACCATGGCCGACACCCTGAGTAGAGCGGCTGAGGACGCGGGAGTACTGGACCGGCTTCACCTGGTGGGTAGCGTGCCCATGGAGGAGCTGCAGCACTTCCTGTCGACCGCTGACGTGTCGGCCATCCTCTACTCACCCCGAACCTCCGAGAACCTCCGGCTGGCGATGCCCAACAAGCTCTTCGACGCCCTCGGCGCCGGTGTGCCTTGCGTCGCTGCCGCCGGGACTGCGGCCGCGGAGTACCTCGAGCACGAGGGGCTCGGCCATGAGTTCGCCGACGGCGACCCAGGAAGTCTGGCGGCAGCGATCGAGACGGTTCTCGCGGACACCACCCTTCATGATCGGGTACGGCAGTCTGCCCCGCGCTTCCTCTGGCCCGCGATCGAGCCCCGACTGCTGGAGCTCGTCGCTGATGAGCTGGCCGCCGCCCACTTCTCGGGCTCGACACACCGCCCGCCGGCCCTGGTGTCGAGCGGTCCCCAGACTCAGACGCGGAAGGCATCGGGCTCGTACTCATGGCGAAGCGCCCCCATGAAGCGTGCGCAGAGGGCGCTCGCCTGGCGCCTGCGTCGACTGGCGCTCAGGCTCGAGCGCTGAGCCGGTGGTCTGGGTACCTTGGTGCGATGGCTGACATCCCGGCCCATCTGAGCGAGCTCGCGGCTGCTGTGGAGCCGGGGGATCTTCTGACCGACCCGGCGTCGATCGAGCACTATCGGCGGGACTTCGCGAAGGACCCCGCAGTCGGTATGCCGTGCGCCGTCCTGCGGGCACGCTCGGTCGAGCAGGTGGTCGCTGCCATGAGGTGGGCCACGGCGACGCGGACTCCCGTCGTCCCGCGCGGAGCGGGCAGCGGACTCTCTGGCGGATCCTCGGCGGTCGACGGTGCACTCACGCTCTCCCTCGACCGGATGACCAAGGTCGAGATCGACGTGGAGACCCGGACAGCGAGGGTGGAGCCGGGAGCTCTCAACATCGACGTCAAGCGTGCTGCCAGGGTGCACGGACTGTGGTACCCGCCGGATCCGTCGTCGTACGAGATCTGCTCCATCGGGGGCAATCTCGCGACGAATGCAGGTGGTCTGTGTTGCGTGAAGTACGGCGTGACGACCGACTATGTCCTCGGCCTGGACGTCGTGCTCGCGGACGGGCGGCTCCTCCGCCTCGGCGGTCGGCAGATCAAGGACGTCGCGGGTCTGCCACTGATGAAGCTCTTCGTCGGCTCCGAAGGAACGCTCGGCGTGATCACCGGGGCGATCCTGCGCCTTGTGCCGGCGCTCCCACCTCCGGCCACAGTCGTGGCCTCGTTCCCCACCGTGACCGAGGCGGCGAGCGCCGTCATCGCCATCGGTGAACGCATGCGCGCGTCGATGATGGAGCTGATGGACAACACGTCAATCAACGCCGTCGAGGACCTGCGCAGCATGGGGCTGGACCGGTCCGCGGGTGGCCTGCTCATCGCGCAGTCCGACGCCCCTGGGTCGGCGCGGACGGAGGAGGCCGAGCTCATGGCCTCCCTGTGTCAGAGACATGGCGCCACGGAGGTCTTCAGCACGGACGACCCCGAGGAGGGCGAGCTCTTCACTGCAGCCCGACGAGCGGCCATCTTCGCCATCGAGCGCCGTGGCGCACTCCTCCTCGAGGATGTGGGCGTCGCGGTGCCGTTGCTGCCCAGGCTCCTCTCCGGGATCTCGCAGATCGCCGAACGCCGCTCGGTCGAGATCCCTGTCGTCGCACACGCAGGTGATGGCAACACCCACCCGATCGTCGTCTACGACCCGGCCGATCCCGCGTCGACCGCGAACGCCAATGAGGCGTTCGCCGAGGTGATGACGCTGGCCATCTCGCTCGGTGGCACGATCACCGGTGAGCACGGGGTCGGGCGTCTGAAGAAGGCGGCACTTCCCCACCAGCTGGGGGAGGACGTCATGGATGTCTCCCGGGCGATCAAGGCCGCTCTCGACCCGCTCGGGCTGATGAACCCCGGTGCGGTGCTGTGATGCGTCGCCCGTGCACGTACCGCTCCACGGTGGGTCACGCGGGGCCGCAGGACGGTAGCTGCCGGGCTGTAGCCATCGTGTTCAGATGTGCTGTCCATCATCCGAGCGGCCACACCGCGCGCGGTGAGCCCAGGCTGAGTCGCCACGCGCGCTACAGCGACGCTATGTTTCGTCCAGACAGGTGATCGGGTTCGGTCACGCAGCAACGATTGAGGGGCACAGCGCCGGATGAGCGAAGCAACGAGTGGCGGCATCGGTGGAGGCGTCATCCTCCTGGTCCTGCTGGTTCTGCTGGCCCTCGCCGTGGGCATCTGGTTCGTCCTGCGGCGTCGTGGGGAGTCCCCCGCGAGAGCCTGGGCCACGGGGCCGCAGACGCCGGCACGACCCGTGGTCGCCGATGTTGCGCCCGTCGGTGCCGCAGGCTCGTCGGACGACGTGACCCGGCCGAGTGACCAGGATCAGGCGCCGGAGGGGTCCGGGTATGCCGAGGGCGGGCTCAGCTCTCTCTCGGCGTCCGGGACCGACGAAGCGGGGGAACCCACTCATCGGGGGGAGCCGGCGTCGGCGGAGCACCCCGAACCTGGTGGTGACGGCGATGAGGGCGGCCAGGTGTCCGGAACCGCTCCACAGACTCCGACCCAGGCGTTCGGCGAGGCGGAGGGAACATCGCGTCCAGACAGCCAGGACCTGCACTCCTTGCTGTTCGATGGCCCCGATGCCGACGCGGACTCGACACCCCTCTTCCGCAGCGTCCGTGAGCGGCTGCTCGCCGCGGTGGGCGAGCCGGTGGACTCGACGGGGTCCGCCGACGCTGCCGTGACGGACGACGACGTCGTCACCGCGCAGGAGGACACCACGCAGGACGAGAGCACGCAGGACGAAACCACGCAGGACGAAACCACGCAGGACGTGACCAGGCAGGACGAGACCCTCGAGGAGGAGACCGTGCAGGACGAAACCACGCAGGATGAGGCCACGCAGGACGAGAGCGGGGTGCTGACAGATCCCGACGCCGAGGTGGTGCCCGACACCGACTCGGAGCAGGAAGTGGAGGGCGCGACCGAGGCGGGTGGTGTGAGTGGCACTCGTGTGCGCCGGATCTCGGAGCTTCACGAGGTGGTCGATGGGGGCTTCGGCATCGGTTCTGCGGCGGTCATCGCGGACGGCGGGCAGCCCTTGGGGCATCCGATCAAGGCCGTGCTGGCGACCAGGACCTATGTGGACCTGCACAGCCCCAGCTACGACGAGGTCGAGCCGGATCTCTGGTTCCTCGATGCCGGCTTCGCGGAGCGGGCCGGGTTCCGTCACGCCGACTGACAGTCGCGCCAGCTGACCGCCCACCGACGGCCCAGCAGGGGCCTGGGCGAGTCCCAGACTCGGCCGTCCAGAGGGTCTAGAGGGTGATGGTCAGCAGGAGGATCGAGTCGCTCAGCGCCTCGACCCCGTGGCGGGCCTGCGGGATCTCGATGAGGTCGCCCTGTTCCAGGAGCCACTCCCGAGCGGACTCACTGCTCTCGCCTGTGACGTAGAGCCGGGCCCGACCGGCGATCACCTGGAGCGAGGCTGCCTTGGGAGCCTCGTGCTCAGCCAGGTGGGAGCCCGCCGTCAGGCCCATGAGAACGGCCCTCTGGTGCTCACCGTGGATGAGGCTCGTTCCCGCTCGGCCTGAGGTCTCGGTGCGCGCCTGCTCGAGGAGCGCCTGACCCTCCGTGATGAGGCTGGTGATCTCCGGCATGGTCCCTCCAAGAGTCCGCGTGGCTGATCTGCCCGTTCACGGCAGCGTACCCAGGGTGCGGGCACGAAGGGGGCGACCTGCCCTGGCATCCGGGGTGGCGGGCCCCCGGATGCCAGGGCAGCTCGCCTAGCGACTACCGCTCGCGGCGGTCCCACTCCGCCTCGACGCGGTCGTCCACGCCGTCACCGTCCCGGTCGACAGGTTCACGGTCGACAGGGTCACGGTCGGCAGGGTCACGGTCGGCAGAGACAGGGTCGTGGTCCAGAGGGTC
>JAAYCP010000069.1 GCA_012729695.1 Actinomycetales bacterium
CACTTCTGTCACACGCTGCCGCGCCACCCCGCGAGACCCGTGGATGTCCGCCCGGACACCTCGGCTATGGTCCAGAGCCGTGCGACTCATCACGGCGAACGTCAACGGCATCCGGGCGGCAGCCCGCCGCGGCGGCCTGGCCTGGCTGCAGTCTCAGGACGCCGATGTCCTCACGCTCCAGGAGGTCCGGGCCAGCGACGAGCAGCTGCGCGCGGTCCTGGCCGAGTCCGGCTTCGGTGACTGGCATGTCGCGCACTCGCCGTCGACGGCCGCGAAGGGGCATGCTGGGGTCGCCGTGCTGTCCCGGCGACCCTTCGCCGACATACGGACCCTCGAGGACGAGGCGTTCGCGGTCCAGGGCCGCTGGATCGAGGTGGACCTGGCCGGTTCCTCGGGCACGGTCACGGTAGCCAGCACCTACGTCCACACCGGGGAGGCCCTCACCCCGCGCCAGGACGAGAAGTACGCCTTCCTCGACCTTGTCGAGAAGCGCCTGCAGACGTGGGGCTCGATGAACGCCCTTGCCGTGGTCACCGGCGACCTCAACATCGCGCACACCGAGCACGACCTGAAGAACTGGAAGGGGAACCTCGGCAAGGCCGGCTTCCTCGACGACGAACGGGCTCTCCTCACCCGCTGGTGTGAGACCCACGTCGTCGACGTCCACCGCGCCCTGTACGGCCCCGGACCCGGCCCGTACACCTGGTGGTCGTGGCGCGGCAAGGCGTTCGACAACGACGCCGGCTGGCGCATCGACTACCAGCTCGCCACGCCTGCTCTTGCGGGCCGTGCGGTCTCGGCACGGGTCGGCCGGGCGGACAGCTATGCGCTGCGCTGGAGCGACCACGCCCCGGTCGTCGTCGACTACGACATCGAGCTGCCCTGAGGGCGCGGCTCCACAGCGAGGGCCGAGCGGAAGGGAATTGCTGGGCGAGCTGCCCTGACGCGGTGACAGAGCAGGGACGACAGCGCTAGCGGGTCCGCTCCACCCGCGCCTCATCCCAGACCGGCTCAGCGCTCTCGACCACCCGGCCGTCGGCCCGGAAGACGAGGAACCGGTCCAGGCTCCTGGCGAACCACCGGTCATGGGTCACCGCAATGACCGTGCCCTCGAACGCTGCCAGCGCGTCCTCGAGCGCCTCGGCCGAGTGCAGGTCGAGGTTGTCGGTCGGCTCGTCGAGGAGCAGCAGCGTGGCGCCGGAGAGCTCGAGCAGGAGGATCTGCAGGCGCGCCTGCTGTCCTCCGGAGAGGGACTCGAACGTCTGCTCCGCGGCCTCGGCGAGCCCGTAGCGGTCCAGGGCACGCGAGGCCAGGTCGCGAGGCATACCCGATCGGTGCTCGTCCCCGCGGTGCAGGATCTCCAGCAGGGTCCGGCCGTACAAGGTGGGCACGTCGTGGGTCTGGGCGAACCAGCCGGGCCGCACCCGGGAGCCGAGTCGGGCCGTTCCGGTATGTGCGACGGGGGCCGGTCGGTGGTCACCGACAGGGCGGTGCTCGATGTTCGGATCACTTCCGCCGGCCGCGAGGAGGCGGAGGAAGTGCGACTTCCCCGAGCCGTTGCTCCCGAGGACGCCGACGCGCTCGCCGAACCAGATCTCGGTGCTGAACGGGCGCATGAGCTCGCTCGAGTCCGACCCCGGAGTCCCCGGCCCGGCGCGCAGCTCGAGGTCGTCGACGATGACCGCCCGCTTGGCGGTCCGGCCCCCGGTGAGGCGCATCGAGACCTTCTGCCGCAGCGGAACGGCCTCCGGTGGTCCGGCATCCTCGAACCGGCGCAGCCGGGTCTCAGCCGCCTGGAGCCGTGAGGCCATGTCCTCGTTGTAGGAGGCCTTCTGGCGGTACATGACGACGAGGGCCTTGAGCTTCGCGTGCTCCTCGTCCCACCTTCGGCGCTGCTCCTCCAGCCTGGCGTTGCGGTCGATGCGCGCCTGCTCGTAGGTCGCGAACCGGCCCGGGTGTACCCAGAGCGTGTTGCCGCCACGAGCGGGCTCGACGGTCGCGATGCGAGTCGCCACGCGGTCGAGCAGCTCCCGGTCGTGACTGATGAAGAGCACGGTCTTCGGGGAGGCGATGAGCTGATCCTCGAGCCACCGCTTCCCCGGCACATCGAGGTAGTTGTCCGGCTCGTCGAGGATGAGCACCTCCTCCGGCCCGCGCAACAGGCTCTCGAGGACCACCCGCTTCTGCTCGCCTCCGGAGAGGGTGCTGACGGCTCGCCACTGCGCCTGCGCGTAGGGGATGCCCAGCGCCGCCACCGTGCACGTGTCGGCATGGGTCTCCCACTCGTACCCGCCGACGTCGGCCCAGTCGGCGAGCGCCTGGGCGTAGGCGAGCTGATCCTCCTCGGAATCGCGCTCCATCATCAAGAGCTCGGTCCGGTCGATCTCTGTCGCCGCCGTGCGGACCGCCTCGGCCGCGACCGAGAGCAGCAGGTCGCGGACGGTGGAGTCGTCGCGGACCTTGCCGATGAACTGTCGCATGACGGCCAGACCGCCACTGCGGGTGATCGCGCCCTCCTGCACCTCCAGGTCACCGGCGACCAGTCGCACCAACGTGGTCTTGCCGGTGCCGTTCGGGCCGACGAGCGCCACCTTGGCACCCTCGCCCACCCGCAGGTGGATGTCGCGCAGCAGCACCCGTCCGTCAGGCAGGGTGAAGCGCACGTTGTTGACGTCGAGATGGCCCACGGTCCCCAAGTGTCCGGCAGTCGCACGTCCGTTGTCACCTGAGTTGCGGACGGGGGTCGGTCCTCGGCGGGCGAGCCTCAGACGCGCGGGTCGGCTGAGCAGAGACGGGCTCCCCGCTCACCGGCGTCGGCGTTATGCTCGCCTCGCCGGCAGCAGGAGAGACCAGGCTCCGGCAGTCACAGGAAGGCGGGGAAACGATGCCCACACGTGGACCAGCGCGCGCACGTGCCTCCTCTCAGGTGCGCCTTCTCGCGAGCCTGGGTCCTGGCACCGGGGCCACGGTCGCCTGCGCGGCGCTGACCGGCGTCCTGCTCCTGGGGGCATGCAGCAGCGACAGCGGGACCGGTGACGCGTCGTCGACCTCGCAGTCCGCGACCTCGCAGTCCTCAGGCACGCAGCCCTCGGACACCCCGACCCCAGCACCGACCGACCCCGTCATCGCTGCCGTCCCACCGAAGGCGAGAGAGTACTCCGCCTCGGGGGCGATCGCGTTCGTCGAGCACTTCTTCGACCGGGTGAATGAGGCCGTTACAGGCCCGGACACCGGGCTCATCCCGGCCCTGAGCGAGCCGGGCTGCGACGCGTGCGCCGGGCTCCAGGGCATGGCGGTTGAGCTCAAGGAGCAGGACCTCAGGGCCGCCGCGCCCATGTTCTCGGTCCGTGACCCCCAGTTCGTGGCCAAGCGGGACGAGACCATCATGACGATCAGGTTCACCCTCGAGAGTCACGCCGTGGACATCCTCAAGGCCGACGGCAGCGTCGCCTCCACCCGGAGCGCGGGGAGCGGCGGCCGCGTGGTCGCCGTGCAGTGGCGCGGCGACTCCTGGCGCATCCTCGGGGCCGAG
>JAAYCP010000070.1 GCA_012729695.1 Actinomycetales bacterium
GGCTCAGCCGTCGGCGGCCTGCGGGGTGTTGCCCCCGCGCGTGCGACGGCGACTCCGCGAGCGCGATCGCCGCTGAGTGCCGTCCGCAGCCGGAGCGCTCGAACCCTCTGAGCCGGGCGCATTGTCCCGGCGGGTCCGCTCACCGTCGCGGCTGCGGCCTCGGCCGCCTGAGCGGTCGCCGGAGCCGCCGGCGCGACCACGACCACCCTCACCACGACCACCCTGACCACGACCACCCTGACCTCCGGCGGGTCGCCGCCCGCTGGACTTGCCGGTCTCACCGAGATCCTCGATCACCTCGGCGTCCAGGCCGGCGCGGGTCTGCGCCGACTTCGGCAGCCGACCCTTGGTGCCCGCGGGGATGTTGAGGTCCTCGTAGAGGTGCGGGGAGGACGAGTACGTCTCCTGCGGGTCCGGGATCCCCAGGTCTAGCGCCTTGTTGATGAGGCCCCAGCGGGGCAGGTCGTCCCAGTCGACGAAGGTGATCGCCGTGCCCGTGTTGCCGGCGCGACCGGTCCGGCCGATGCGGTGGAGGTAGGTCTTGTCGTCCTCGGGGCACTGGAAGTTGATGACGTGGGTGACGTTCTCGACGTCGATGCCCCGGGCGGCGACGTCGGTCGCGACGAGGATGTCGACCTTGCCGGAGCGGAACGCGCGCAGCGCCTGCTCACGGGCCCCCTGGCCCAGGTCGCCGTGGATGGCCGCCGCCGCGAAGCCACGCTCGACGAGATCGTCGGCGACCTTCGCCGCCGTGCGCTTGGTGCGGCTGAAGATGATGGTCAGGCCCCGGCCCTCCGCCTGGAGGATGCGCGCGAGCATCTCGACCTTGTCCATCGCGTGCGCGCGGTAGGCGAACTGGGTGATGGCCTTGACGGTCGCGCTGTCGCTCTCGCCCTCCTCGGCCATCGCGCGGATGTGCGTCGGCTGGCGCATGTAGCGACGCGCGAGCGCGACGACCGGCCCGGGCATCGTTGCCGAGAAGAGCATCGTCTGGCGCGACGCCGGCGTGAGGGCGAGGATCTTCTCGACGTCCGGCAGGAAGCCGAGATCGAGCATCTCGTCGGCCTCGTCGAGGACGAGGGTCTTAACCGAGGAGAGGTTGAGGTGCCCCTGCTTCGCCAGGTCGATGAGGCGTCCGGGTGTCCCGACGACGACTTCGACCCCTCGCTTGAGGGCCTCGATCTGCGGCTCGTAGGCGCGGCCGCCGTAGACGGTCAGCACGCGGATGCCGCGACGACGACCGGCCTTCTCGAGGTCGCCGGCGACCTGGATGGCCAGCTCCCTGGTGGGGGCGACGGCGAGGGCCTGCGGCCGACCGGCGTAGCTGATCGAGGCGAACTCCGGGTCGTTCGGCGAGACGATCCGGTCGAGCATCGGCACACCGAAGCCGAGCGTCTTACCGGTTCCGGTCTTGGCCTGACCGATGATGTCGTGCCCGCCCAGGGCGACCGGCAGGGTCATCGCCTGGATGGGGAAGGGGGAATGGATGCCGGCGTCGGCGAGCGAGTCGACAATGTCTTGGTGGACGCCGAAATCGGCGAAGGACTGGGTGCTCATCTGCGTGAGTTCTGTTCTCTCTGATCACGACGTATGCGGCACTCACCACACACATCACGGCACGGCCGGAGTCGCGGGAGCGATCCGGGAACTGGGCCGATCGGAGGAAGTCTTTGTCGGGGACGGGTCCCATCGAGGGTTCGTCCCGCTGGTGGTCACACAGGCTTTTCCGCGTTCTTCGTCAGGTTCGCTGTATGCCGACCGGGCACCGGTATCGGGCTCAAGTCTAGCGGCCGCACACCGACACCCGGTCCACATCGGTTCACGCGGCGCGCTGCGCTGCGTCGTCCGCCCCCGTCGGCCGCACTATTCTCGCGGGTGTGAGTGACGCATACCCCGTCCCTGGCGAGCCCGTCGTCGACCAGCC
>JAAYCP010000071.1 GCA_012729695.1 Actinomycetales bacterium
GGCGAAGGACTCGATGTCGGTGAGGACGGCCGGGTCCGGCGGCTTGGAGACGACGATGACCGAGGAGGTCTGTGGGTCGTCGGCGAGGGCGGCGAGCGCCTGGCGGGTGGCGCGACCAGCGACGGCGGACTTCAGGTCGCGACCTCCGACGCCGAGGCAGTGACTCACGCCGACGCCCGCGGCGTCGAGGAGGCACATGACCTGCTGGGCGCCGGTGCCGGAGGCTGCGACGAGTCCCACGTTGCCCTCGGTGACGACGTTGGCGAAGCCGAGCGCGACTCCACCGACGAGCGCGGTCCCGCAGTCCGGACCCATGACGAGGACGTCGGCAGCGCGGGCCGCGTCCTTGAGGCGGATCTCGTCCTCGACGGAGACGTTGTCGGAGAAGAGCATGACCGACAGGCCGGCATCGATGGCGTCGAAGGCCTCGGTCACGGCGTGCTGCCCTGGCACGGAGATGAGGGCGAGGTTGGCCCCACCTGCGCGGGCGGCCGAACCGATGGTGCGCGGCGGTGGTGCCTCCCCCATGCCCGTGCCGCCGCGGCCGGCGCTGCGCAGTCCGGCCAGTGCCTCCTCGACGGCTGCCCGGCCGGCCTCGATCGCCTCCGGGGACTCGGCGTGGAGTGCGATGACGAGGTCGTTCGCCCCCGCCTCCGCCGGCACGGCGAAGCCCATCCCGGTGAGCACCTCGACGTTCAGCTCGGTCGCCATCGCCACCTGCGCGGCGATGATGCCATTCGTCGCGGCGACCTGACGCGAGACCTGCATGAGGCTCACGGAGTCGTGGTACGCGCCGCGGCGCAGCTCGACCGTCGTGTGGGGGGTCGGGGCGCTCATCATGCAACCGTCCTTTCGTGGTGGATCGCCGCGGTCGTGGCGGCGGGGTGAGACGTGTCGTCGAGGTCCGAGGTCGCGAGGGGTGGGCCGGCGGGGAGGTGCGAGGTGGCGGCGAGGTGCGGGGTGGCGTCGAGATGCGAAGTCGCGTCGTGGATGCCGCGGAGCAGCGCCGGGCCCGAGGTGTGCCCGATCGCCGCGACCGACGGGGCCAGCCGAGCCGCCGTGTCGCTGTCGCCCGCCAGGACGGCGTCGACGTAGCGGACGACGATAAGCACCGCATACCCCTGGGCGGCGGCGCGCAGGAGCGACGCCGACAGGGCCGTCGTGCGGTGCAGCTGCGGCTCGAGTTCAGGAACCGGCGCGCCCGTGGCGGCCGCGACGAGCAGGTGCCCCGCGAGTTCGTCGTCGGCCTCCGGGGTCAGGCCCGGCCCGAGCCCGAGCCGGTGGCGGAGGAGCTCGCCGATCATCGACTCGGCGGCGGGCGACGCAGGCACCGTGGACCGGCGCACGCGCGAGGGCCGGAACGTCCGCACGATGTCCACGCTCCAGCCCGGCGCGGTGAGACGACCATCGCCGACCTCCATCCGGTCGCCCACCTGGACCGGGGGTGCCTCGGGATCGCTCATCCTCACGGCCACCGGCAGCGCGAGGGCTGCGGGGGTGAGGACCGGAAGCACGGTGGCACCCACCGGACCACCGCTCCCCCGAGCACCTGGCTCACCATCGCCATCCACGAGCAGGTAGCAGCCCACCCGGCCGGCACTCACGACATGCGCCGATCGCACCGGCCCACGGACGAGCCCCGCGGAGAGGGTGCTCACCGCAGCGCGCCGGGACGAGGTGGGTCGTGCCGTCATGGGTGCTGGTCAGTGCCTCTCGATGAGTATGGCTGTGCAGTGCTTATGGCTGTTCAGTGCTTATGGCTGTGGCTGTGGCTGTTCAGTGCTTGTGGCTGTTCGTGGCTGGGCTGATGAAGGTTGCCGGTCGGGCGGAGCGGGAGTGCGAGGACGCCGTGATGGGGTGGGTTGGGACGGGTGCAGAACGGGGTGCCGGCAGGGCAGGTCTGCCCGAGGGGCGGTCCGGGTCTCCCTGCGACGCTACCCAGACGACTATGGTGTGCGCACGGTAGATGTTGCCAACGATCGCTGGCAGCCACCGCAGAAACTGACAGAGACCTCCCCCGTCCCAGGACCGCATGTGAACACCGAACCGGCTGCCCCACCCACGCCCAGGGCGGCGGAGCGTTGGCGGACCCTGGCAGCGATGGAGGGCCTGCGACCCGATGACTTGAGCCCGGACGTCGTGCGCGTCCTCGAGCGGCAGGCGGCCGCCATCCAACGGGAGGAGGACGCGCACCGGATCCTCAACCGGATCGTCCTCGCCGGCGGTTCACTCACCGAGCTGTGCAGCGACCTCATCTCCGTCCTCGGCGAGGAGGGTCGCGCCGCAGCCATCGTCACGACGACCGACGGACGGGTGCTCGCGGAGGGCGGCGCCGAGCACGCTCTCGACTACGTCCACGGCCTCGACTGCTTCGACCGCACCGGCCGGCTCATCGTCGAGGCCGAGCCGGTCGGGGTGCGCACCGGGGGTGGCGAGCGGGCCCAGCGGGTCATGGTGCGGATCCTCGCCGGCTCCGCGGACCTGGGTCGGATCGCCGCCTTCTCCATGGACCGCGTCCTCGACGAGGACGACATCCACCTCCTGCAGCGGGCGGCGACCGTCGCCGCGCTCGCCATCACCAAGGAGCAGGCGGTCTCCGCCGTGGAGAGCCGGTACCGCGGGGAGTTCCTCCGCGACGCGCTCTCGGGACGTGCCGGCCGGGAGACCGATGCGATCACCCATGCCCAGTCCCTGGGCTGGAACATCGACCGGCCGCTCGTCGTCGTGGTGGCCGAGACCGACGAGAACGACGAGGAGTCGAGCCGGACCGCGGATGAGGTGCGCACCCTCCAGCAGCGCTTCGTGCGCGCCTGGGTGCAGGCCGTCGCTGCTCGCGACACCACCATCCCGGTCGCCGGATTCAGCCAGGAGGTCGTCACCCTCTTCCCGCTCGGCGAGGACCACGAGACCGAGGCCATCATGCGCGGCGTCACCGAGGTGGTGCGGGTGGTCTCCGGCGACGGCGGCGGCGGACGCCGCACCTTCTCCACCGGCGTCTCGCGGCCGGTGCGCTCGCTCGCCGACCTGCCCCAGGCATACGAGGAGGCGCTCAAGGCGGTCTCGGTCGGCCGGCAGATGAACGGCGCGTCGTCCGTCGCCCACTTCGACCACCTCGGGATCTACCGCCTGCTGTCCCTCGTCCCCGACAGCGCCGACCTGCGCCGCTTCGTCGAGGAGTCGCTCGGCCCGCTCGCCACCGATGACTCCGCCGAGAACGCCGACCTGCGCCGCACCCTCTCGGTCCTCATCGACACGAACATGAACGTCGCCGAGACCGCCCGCGTCCTGTTCTTCCACTACAACACCCTGCGGTACCGGATCGCGAAGCTCGAGCGGATGCTCGGCCCGTTCGGGTCCGACCCGCAGCTGCGGCTCACCCTGGCGCTGGCGCTGAAGATCCACGAGATGAAGGGCATCTAGGTCCGCTCTCCCCCCGCGACCGGTCGCGGCGTCCACCCTTCGGTATGCGATGCCTCCGGCCGCAC
>JAAYCP010000072.1 GCA_012729695.1 Actinomycetales bacterium
GACCCGGCGTAGTAGAGGCCGTCTATGTGGCGGGAGCGGTTGCGGCTGCGGAACATCGCGCTCTGCCGGAGGGTGTGGCTGGGGCCGAGCATCCCGCCCTGCCAGGCCGACAGGTCGTCTGCGAAGTCACCTGGTCCGATGGTGTGGCGCACGACGACCCGGTCCGCGAGATCCGGCACCCCTGCCCACGTCGCGATCTGTTCGATCGCCGCGTCGGCGACGGCCTCGACCGCAGCGCTGCCCTGCCCGCTGGGCCCGCCGTGCCCGAGCCCGGGGTCGGCGGGGACGGGGACGAGGACGAAGAGGTTCTCATGCCCCGCCGGCGCGACGCTGGGATCGGTCTCGGACGGCTTGCAGACGTAGACCGACGCCGGTGCGGGCACCCGGCCCTCGAAGATCGCGTCGAAGTTGGCCTGCCAGTCGTGGGTGAAGAACAGGGAGTGGTGCGCCAGCTCGGGCAGCTCACCCTCGACGCCGAGCAGGACGAGCACTGCGCCGGGTCCGGACTGGCGTTTGTCCCAGTAGGTCTGCGGAAAGGTCTGCAGCTCGTCCGGGATCAGCTGCGTCTCGAGATGGTGGAGATCGCCGGCGCCGACGACGAGGTCGGCGGTGTGCACGTGCTCCGTCCCGTTCGCGTCGCGCCACCGCAGGCCCGTCACCTGAGCCCGCTGGCCCCGCCGCCGACCCGTTCCGCGCGTGCTGACGGCTGTGACCGTGGCCCCCGTGTGGATCTGGGCGCCGTGCTCGACCGCGAGGTCGGCGATCGCCTCGATGAGCCGGGTGAAACCGCCCTGGGGGTACTTGACTCCGCCGGTGAGGTCGAGCGCGCTCATCAGGTGGTAGAGGCTGGGGGCCCGGTCGGGGGAGGAGCCGAGGAATACCGCGGGGTAGCCGAGGACCTGCCGCAGGCGGACGTCGGAGAACCGCTTGCCGACGAAGTCCTCCAGCGACTGGGTGAGGAGCGGGAGGAGCCGCGGCAGCATACGCAGGATCTCGGAGGAGGCGAGCGCCGTGGGCGAGGTGAAGTTCGTGTAGAGGAAGTGCCTCAGGGCGATGTCGTAGGCGTCGCGGGCGGACTCGATGTATGCGGAGAGCGCCTCGCCCGCTCCTGGCTCGATCGCCTCGAAGGCTGCGACGTTGTCAGCGGTGTCGGCGCCGATGTCGAGCCGCGGTGGCCGCGACTCTCCGGGCGCGCCCTCGAAGAAGACCCGGTAGGCCGGATCGAGGGTGCGCAGGTCGAGCTGCTCCTCGGCGGAGGTGCCGAGAAGCCGGAAGAAGTGGTCGAACACCTCGGGCATGAGGTACCAGGACGGGCCGGTGTCGAACCGGAAGCCGTCGGCGCTGAGTGAGCCGGCCCGGCCCCCGACCGTGATCTGCTGCTCGAAGAGGTCGACCTCATGGCCGTCGGCCGCGAGCAGGGCAGCCGTGGCGAGTCCGGCGATACCGCCGCCGACAATGGCTGCCCTCATCGCGACACCATCGCCCGGGTGAGGATGCGTGCCTTGACGACGTCGGGCACGCGGACCCGCTCGGTCGCGATGCACTCGGCGGGCACGGTGCGTAGCCTCGACGACAGCTCGGCGAAGAGATCGTGGGTGGCTCGCACGGCCCGGCGACTGCTCCTCGGCAGCTGCGGGATGACGTGGGCGGCTGCCGCGAGGTCGGCGTCGATGTCGTCGAGGAGCAGGTCCCGCTCCCTGTCCGTGAAGGTGGAGAGGTCGACACCCGGGAAGTAGGTCCGGCCGAGGAGGCTCTGGTCGGCCTGCAGGTCGCGCAGGAAGTTGACCTTCTGGAAGGCCGCGCCCAGTCGCCGCGCCCCGGGGGCGAGATCGTCGTAGCGCTGCCGGGAGCCGCCGACGAAGACGCGCAGGCACATCAGACCCACCACCTCAGCGGATCCGTAGACATAGGTCGCGAGGCTGTCCTCGTCGTGCACCTGCACGTCGAGGTCGGCCCTCATCGAGTCGAAGAAGGGGTCTATGAGCTCGGGTCCGATCCCGTGCTCGGCTGCAGTGAGGGCGAACGCGTGGACGACGAGGTTGGCGCTGCCGCCCTCGTCGAGCGCGCGCCGGGTCTCCGCCCGGAGCCCCTCGATGAGCTCCAGACGCCGGCTCGGGCTCCAGCTCTGCTCCGCGTCGTCGACGAGCTCGTCGGCGACCCGAACGAGCGCGTAGATGCAGCGCACGTGGGTGCGCACCGGCTCCTGCAGGAGCCGGGTCGCCCAGCCGAAGGAGGTCGAGTAGTGGCCGATGATGGTCGAGGCACTGGCCCGGGCGGCGAGGTCGTACGAGGTGGAGAGCGTGGTGCGCCCCGGAGACTGCAGGAGTGCCATCAGGCGGCGCCCCTGACCCGCGTGCGTGCTGTGGTGGGCTCGGCGACCTTCTCCTCGGCGGGAACGAGTGCGTTGACCATCGCGAGGAGGATCGCGTGGGCAGAGCCCGGGAGGGTTGCTGCATGGCTGAGCGCGGCGGACCGCAGCCCGTCGATGATCGACTCGACGGTGGAGCGCGCACCGCACGCCGTCAGCAGCTCGCGGGCGCGCGAGGCACCCTGGGCCGTGAGGTCCGGGTCGCCGACGAAGTCGGCCAGCTCGTCCCAGGCGTCGGTGGATCGGGCCACCGTGATGAGGGCGGTGCACTTGCCTTCCCGCAGGTCACCCAGCGGGTCCTTCCCGGTCTCGCGGGCGGTCCCGAAGACTCCGTGGACGTCGTCGCGCAGCTGGAAGGCGGTGCCGAGGTGGCGGGCGAAGGAGCCGAGGGCCTCGATGACGGAGTCCGGCGCGTCGGCCAGGATGCCGGCCGCGCGCAGGGGCAGCTCGAAGGAGTAGGCGGCCGTCTTCCACTCGGCGACGTCGAGGACCTCGTCCAGTGAGCCATCGGGATCCAGGCTGAGTCGCACGTCGGCGAGCTCACCGGCGGCGCTGCGGTGCAGCACCTCCTCGAGGAGGTCGAGGAGACGCCCGACCTGCTCGGGCCGGGCCCCGCACAGTGCGATCTCGCGGACCGCGCCGGCCAGGGCCAGGTCTCCGGCGAGGATGCCGGCGGTCCCGCCGTAGTGGCGGGCCCGCTCAGGGGAGGCGCCGGCACGGAGGGCACGAGCAGCGAACGTCCCACCGATGTTCGCCTGGCCGCGTCGCACCTCGTCGCCGTCGATGACGTCGTCGTGGATCACGAAGGCCGTGTGGAGCAGCTCGATGGCGTCGGCGACCTTCGCCGCAGTCTCGGTGTCCCGTCCGCCGAGCACCGCATACACATGGCGGAAGAGGGCGGGACGGAAGCGCTTGCCCGTGACGGTCAGCTCGTGGAGCGTCTCCCAGAGGGCCCGGTCGTGCTCGTCGACCACCTGGGCGCGTCCGGTGGCGAAGAAGCGCTCGTGATCCAGGGCGGATGCGCGAGTGGGTCGTGGTGCGGGCGGGGCGAGGGCGGTGACCGGGGAGGCAGCC
>JAAYCP010000288.1 GCA_012729695.1 Actinomycetales bacterium
ACCCCTTGACCCCCAGTCAAGTGCGCTACCAAACTGCGCCACAGCCCGTGGCTGCTCTCACCAGGAGAGCGCCGTCACCATATCGCACCGCTGCCGCCTCAACACAATCGGCATACCGATCAGCGACGGCGCTTCTCCCGCACCCTCACCGAGATCTCGATGGGGGTGCCCTCGAAGCCAAATGTCTCGCGCAGCCGGCGCTCGATGAAGCGTCGGTAGCCGGCCTCGAGGAAGCCCGAGGCGAAGAGGACGAACCGGGGTGGGCGGGTCGAAGCCTGCGTGGCGAAGAGGATCCGCGGCTGCTTGCCTCCACGCACCGGGTGCGGGTGGGCGGCCACGATCTCGCCGAGGAGAGCGTTGAGCCGTGCCGTCGGGATGCGGGTGTCCCAGGACTCCAGGGCCTTCTCGATGGCCGGCACGAGCTTCTCCACGTGACGGCCCGTCTTGGCCGAGATGTTCACGCGGGGGGCCCAGGGCACCTGGACCAGCTCGCGCTCGATCTCCCGCTCCAGGTAGTAGCGGCGCTCCTCGTCGGTGGTGTCCCACTTGTTGTAGGCGATGACCACGGCCCGCCCGGAGTCGATGACCTGCTGCACAACGCGGATGTCCTGCTCTGCGATCGGCTCCCCCGCGTCGATGAGGACGACGGCGACCTCGGCCTTCTCCAGAGCGGCCACAGTGCGCAGCGAGGCATAGAAGTCGGCGCCGCGGGCCTGGTGGGCACGACGTCGGATGCCCGCGGTGTCGACGAAGCGCCAGGTCCTGCCGCCGAGCTCGATGAGCTCGTCGACCGGGTCCCGCGTGGTCCCAGCGACATTGTCGACGACGACCCGCTCAGAGCCCGCGAGCTTGTTGAGCAGCGAGGACTTGCCGACGTTGGGGCGCCCGACGAGAGCGACCCGACGCGGCCCACCCTCGAGATTGACGCCCCCGTGTGCCGACACCTCGGGCAGCACGTCGAGGATCGCGTCGAGCATGTCTCCGCTCCCCCGGCCGTGCAGCGCCGAGACCGGCCACGGCTGACCGAGACCTAGGTTCCACAGCGCAGCGGCGTCGGCCTCGAAGCGCTGGTCGTCCACCTTGTTCGCCACGAGGACGACCGGCTTGCCGGAGCGACGCAGCAGCCGCACGACCGCCTCGTCATCGTCCGTGGCTCCGACGATGGCGTCGACGACGAACAGGACGACGTCCGCCATCTCGATCGCCACCTCGGCCTGCTCGGCGACGCGCAGGTGGATCCCGGTCGCATCCACGACCCACCCACCGGTGTCGAGCAGGGTGAAGCGCCGGCCGGACCACTCGGCGGAGTAGGCCACCCGGTCACGGGTGACGCCTGGGACGTCCTCGACGACGGCCTCCCGGCGGCCGATGATGCGGTTGACCAGGGTCGACTTGCCGACGTTCGGCCGGCCGACGACCGCCACGACAGGCAGCGCGGCTCCGCTCGGCTCGGCCTCCGGCTCGAAGGTCGGGTCGAGGATGGCGCGGTCGTCCTCGGTGAGGTCGAAGTCATCCAGACCGGCGCGCAGGGCGCGCTCGATGTCGGCATCGTCGGGGTCGATGCCGACAGGGTCCTCGGTCCGGTCGGTGTCAGTCATCCCCCCATTGTCGCGTACGGGACAGCCGCACTTGACCACCCGCGACGCGTCAGGGGATGAGATCGGGCGGGATGTCGGTGGGCAGGGGGATGCCGTGCCGCTCCGACGACGCCGCCACCTGGTCGGCCAGTCGGGTCCGGATCTCCTCCGTCGCGCGGTCGAGCCGGACCCGGTTCGGCACCCCGGCGATCGGTTCGATCGTGAGGGGTTCGCCGAGATCGAGGACGAGCGGAGACCGCAGCCGGGGCCAGGAGTCGGCCAGGTCACCGGTGTACCGGGTCCCGAGCAGGGCGACGGGTACCACGGTGGCGTCGGACTGCAGCGCGAGCCACGCTGCACCCTTCCCTGCGGTCGCGAGGTCCCCGCGACCCCGGCCGCCCTCGGGGAAGATTCCGAGGAGTCCGCCGCGCCTCAGTACCTCGAGCCCGCGAGCCAGGGCCGTGCGGTCGCCGCGGTCCTGGTTGATCGGGATCTGCCCCGACCAGGTCAGCACATTGCCCATCACCCCGTTGAACGTCTTGTCCAACACAAGGAAGTGCCCGGGCCTCGGGAGGTACGCGAACGCGAAGGGTCCATCGAGGAATCCGATGTGGTTGACGACGGCGAGCACTGGGCCGGAGGCCGGAAGCCGTTCCCGGTTGTACACCCGGGTGTCGTAGAGCCCTGCGAGGATCGGCCGGGTGATCCGCCGGAACCACCTGCTCCGCCACTCCGCGGGTGGTTCGACGTCCTGGCGGCCGGCGCTCACCGCGACTCCGCCGTCGCCGCAGCGACGATGTCGAGCACTGCCTGCACGCTCTGGTCGAAGTCCAGGTCGGAGGTGTCGAGGAGCATGACTCCGTCGGCTGCCTCGTGGAACGTCGAGACGGTCGAGTCGTCGCGGTCACGGCGCACGATCTGGTCCCTGGTCGCCGCGATCGTCGTCTGTGAGGCCTCACCGTGCAGCTCCGCCGAGCGGCGGCGCAGCCGGGCCTCCTCCGAGGCGGTGAGCAGAATGCGCACGGTCGCGTCCGCGGCGACCACGGTCGTGATGTCACGGCCCTCTGCGATCACTCCCCCGGTCCGCTCGGCGATCCCTGCCATGAGCTCACGCTGGCGACGGCGCAGCTCGCTGCGCACGTCGAGATTCGTGGCGACCTTCGACACGACCGAGGAGATGTCCGTGGTCCGGATCTCGGCGTCGATGCGTCGACCGTCGACCTCCACCCACGGCGCGGCCGGATCGGTGCCCATCGTGAGCGGCATCTCACGCGCCGCGCGGACCACAGCCTCCGCATCCTCCAGGTCGACGCCCTGGTCGAGGCACCACCAGGTCACCGCTCGGTACATCGCGCCCGTGTCGAGGTATCCGATGCCGAGCGCCTTGGCCGCCGCACGCGACACACTCGACTTCCCGGATCCGGACGGCCCGTCGATCGCGATGACGAGAGGGGCCTGCGACTCGCTCGCAGGGGTCATGAATGCAGCCTCCATCCACGGCCGGTGAGTGACTCGACGAGATGCTTGAGCGCGGCCGGCACGACGAAGATCTCGGCCAGGCCGAAGGGCTGGCCCTGTGCGTGGTCGAGCCGCAGGTCCTCGATGTTGACCCCGGCCTCGCCGACGTCGTTGAAGAGCCGGCCGAGCTGGCCGGGCTCGTCCGGCACGAGCACGATCACAGAGCCGTATGCGGTGGGCGCCTGCCCGTGCTTCCCCGGGATCCGGGCGTGGCCGGCGTTCCCCGCTGCGATGCGCCCCGCGATCACTGCGCGTGAGCCGGGGGCGCCGATGTCGTGGGCTCCGTCCCGGGCGATGTCACTGAGTGCGCGCTCGAGCGCCCGGAGGTCCTCGATCACCTCGGCCAGGACATCCCGGACCGCCGGAGCGTTGCCGACCAGGATCTGGGTCCACAGCCCCGGGTCACTCGCCGCGATCCGGGTGACGTCCCGGAGCCCCTGCCCCGCGAGCCCGACTGAGGTCTCGGAGAGCTCCTCGAGCCGGGCGGCCACCACTGAGGCGGCGATCTGGGGAACGTGGCTGACCGCGGCGACCGCCGCGTCGTGCTCGGCCGCACCCAGGATGACGACGGCAGCGCCGGTGGCCTCGGCCAGCCGTCGCACAGCGGCAAGCGCCGCCTCAGTCGTCTCGTCCGACGGGGTGAGCACCCAGGTGCGCCCCTCGAACAGGTCCGCCCGTGCCGAGATGGCGCCGCTGCGCTCCCGGCCTGCCATCGGGTGCCCACCCACGAAGCGGCTGAGATCCCCGCCACGCTGCCGCACCTCGTCGACGATGATCTGCTTGACCGACGCCACGTCGGTGACGGTGGCCGACGCATACCTCTGCTGGGCCAGGACGACAACGTCCGCCGTGACGTCCGGCGGAGTCGCGACCACGACGATGTCCACGGTCGCCGGGTCGACCGGCTCCGCCGGCAAATCCCCCGCCCCGAGATCCCGGGCGAGGGCGGCCGAGGTGGGCGAGAGGTCCTCCAACGACACGGAGAAACCTCGGGCGCGTAGCGCGAGACCCACGCTGCCGCCGATCAGGCCGGTGCCGATGACGTGGACCCGGGTCGGGACCGATGTGCTCAGGTCGGACATCTCACATGCCCGCCGCGGCATACAGAGCGCCGACCTCGGCGGAGGAGAGCGCGCGCCACCGGCCCGGGCGCGTGTCGCCGAGCCGGATCGGACCGACCTGGGTGCGCACGAGCGAGATGACCGGGTGACCCACCTCCGCCAGCATGCGGCGGACGATGTGCTTGCGACCCTCGTGCAGGACGAGCTCGACGAGCGCCTTGCCCGGCTGGGAGTCGACGATGCGGAACGAGTCGACGGCTGCGGGACCGTCCTCGAGCTCGACGCCTTCCCGCAGGCGCTTCCCGAGGTCCCTGGGCACCGGGCCTGGGATCTGCGCGAGGTAGGTCTTCAGCACGCCGTAGCGGGGGTGCTGCAGCCGGTGGGCGAGATCGCCGTCGTTCGTGAGGAGCAGCAGGCCCTCGGTGTCGGCGTCGAGACGGCCGACGTGGAACAGCCGCTCGGTGCGCCCCTGGAGGTAGTCGGAGATGTCGGCGCGGCCCAGCTCGTCGTCCATCGACGTCACGACCCCACGCGGCTTGTTGAAGGCGAGGTAGACCCGCGACTCGTCGAGCACGACCCGCTCGCCGTCGACGTGGACCACTTGGCGTCTGGGATCGATCCGCACTCCCAGCTCGGTGACGACGACGCCGTCCACCGCGACACGGCCGTCGGCGATGAGCTGCTCGCACTGACGCCGGGAGCCGACTCCTGCCCCGGCGAGGAGCTTCTGCAGCCGCACCCCGTTCGGGTCGTGCACGTCCACGTCCGGGGTAGCGCTCGCGGCGGGCATCCTCGTCGGCTGGGACCGCTTGGTCGACCCGGACGCCGACCGGCTCGTCCGGGACTGCGGACCGCGCCGGGTGGGCCGGCCCTGGCCTCCCTTGGTGGGCCTGGCGTCTCCTGAACGCTTGCGTGGGGGTGTCATCCTCGTCCTACCTCTGCGATCTCGTCGAGCACGTCAATCTCCGGCAGGTAGGGCGCCAGCGCAGGCAGGTCGTCCAGGGTGCCGAGTCCGAGCCGCTCGAGGAAGTACGTCGTCGTGCCGTACAGGACGGCACCGTGCTCGCCATCGGTGCCGACCTCTTCGATGAGTCCTCGGGAGAGCAGGGTGCGCACGACACCGTCGACGTTCACGCCCCTGACCGCGCTCACGCGGGACCTCGAGATGGGCTGACGGTATGCGATGACCGCCAGCGTCTCCAGGCTCGCCTGCGTCAGCCGGGCCTGCTGGCCCTCGAGGAGGAACTTCTCGACCACCGGGGCGTAGTCGCTGCGCGAGTACATCCGCCAGCCGCCACCCACCTGCCGGAGGGTGAAGCCTCGCTGGTCGGCCGCATACTCCTCCTCCAGCTCGGTGAGGACCTCGCGGACGTCCTCGACCGGCAGCTCCACCGCCGTCGCGAGGGCGATCTCGGTGATCGGCTCGTCGACGACCATGAGGACGGCCTCGAGAGCACTCTTGGCCCCGCCGGGGAAGGCGTGGATGTCGAAAGCGACCTGGTCGCTGCCCTGGGGCTCGACTCCCTCGCGCTCGACTCCTTCCGACTCCGGGTCCAGCGCTTCGGTGTCGGTCACCGCCTGCACGGGCTCGTCGACCTCCGCGGCCGGCGCGGCCGGGTCCTGCTCACTCATCTGCGTCCACGTCCTCGACTCGTCCTGGTCCTGCCATGTTCATCGATCCATCGGTCGACGCGCCAGCCACGTCACCACTCGGCGACCCCGTGCCCCGCGACCCGGTCCCCGGTCCCCCGCTGACCTCATCGGATCCGCCGGGTTGCTCCGAGGAGACGAGCTCCTCGTCGAACTCGTCACCGACGTCGATGTCCCCCTGGTCGCTCCCGGTCCAGCGCACCGTCAGCTCCCCGAGCGCCTCGACCTGGTCGAAGGCGACCTGGGCGTCGCGGAACAGCTCGAGGACGGCCAGGAACCGGGCGACGATCACGAGGGTGCTCTCCGCGTCCTGGACGAGCGAGCGGAACGAGGCGACCCGATCCCGGCGCAGACGCGAGCCGATGAGCCGCGCCTGCTCCCGGACGCTCACCGCGGGAGCGTGCAGGTGGTCCAGCCCGACGGTGGGCGTCGGCTTCGGGGTGAGGGCCCGGGCGGCGATCATCGCCAACTGCTCGGGCGTGATCGTCATGATGAGCTCCGGCAGCAGCCGGGCGAAGTGCGGCTCCATGCCCGCCTGACGCGGTGTCATCCGACCCACGGTCGACATCCGCTCGCCGAACGTGCGCGCGATGTCCTTGAAGGCGCGGTACTGCAGGAGCCGCGCAAAGAGCAGGTCCCGGGCCTCGATGAGCGCGAGGTCCTCGTCGTCCTCGGGACCCCGCTGAGGCAGGAGTCGCGCGGCCTTGAGATCGAGCAGGGTCGCCGCGATGAGGAGGAACTCGGACGCCTGCCCGAGGTCCCACTCCGCGTCCGCCGCCTGCTGGGCCCGGATGTGGGCGATGAACTCGTCGGTGACGGCCGCGAGCGCGATCTCGGTGATGTCGAGCTTGTGCTTGGCGATGAGGCCGAGGAGCAGGTCGAACGGACCAGAGTAGACATCGAGGTGCACCTCGAAGGTCTGCTCCGGTGATCTGCGTGTGATCACCCCGCCAGGGGTGATGAGCTCAGGCTGCTCCGCCACGGGCAATGAGCTCTCGGGCCAGCTGCCGGTAGGCGTCCGCCCCTGAGTGGGTCGACGCATACGTCGTGATGGGCTCGGCCGCGAGGGTGGCGTCGGGGAACTTCACCGTCCGGGAGATCACGGTGTGGAACACCTGCTCGCCGAAGTGGTCGACGACCGACTTCACGACCTCCCGGGAGTGCAGGGTGCGCCCGTCGTACATCGTTGCGAGGATCCCGTCGACCTGCAGGCGGGGGTTGAGCCGGTCGGTGATCTTCTCGATCGTCTCCACGAGCAGCGCCACGCCACGCATCGCGAAGAACTCGCACTCGAGCGGGATGATCACGCCGTGCGCCGCGGTGAGGGCGTTGACGGTGAGGAGCCCGAGCGAGGGCTGGCAGTCGATGAGGATGACGTCGTAGTCGTCGAGGACCGGACGGAGCACACGGGCCAGGATCTGCTCGCGGGCGACCTCGCCGACGAGCTGCACCTCGGCCGCCGAGAGGTCGATGTTCGCGGGCAGGATGTCGACGTTCGGCACGGTCGTCTTCTGGATGACGTCGTGCACGTCGATGCCGCGCTCGACGAGCAGGTTGTAGACGGTGACGTCGAGCTCGTGGGCGCGCACCCCGAGCCCGACCGAGAGGGCACCCTGGGGGTCGAAGTCGACCATGAGTACCTTGCGGCCGTACTCAGCCAGGGCCGCGCCGAGGTTGATGGTCGAGGTCGTCTTGCCGACGCCGCCCTTCTGGTTGCACATCGCGATGATGCGCGCCGGTCCGTGCGCGGACAGCGGCTCAGGGACGGGGAAGTGCGGCAGGGGGCGACCAGTGGGCCCTACCGTGCCGTTCGCGGCGCTCTCGGTGCCGGGCAGTCTGTCGTGGGCGGAGCTCGACGTGCCCGACTGCTGCTCGGTGGTCTCCTCGAATGCCACTAGGTCCTCTCCCAGCCTGTTGCGGTCAGCCTCGCGCTGATCGTCCCCGACCTTATCAGCGCACCCCACCCGTTCAGCGTAACGATCAGCGCGCCCGTGGGTGAGTCTGGGCATAGACCTCGCGCAGCTGCTGGACGGTGACGAGGGTGTAGATCTGCGTCGTCGTCACCGATGCATGGCCGAGCAGCTCCTGCACGACACGCACGTCCGCTCCCCCGTCCAGCAGGTGGGTGGCGAACGAGTGCCTGAGGGTATGCGGTGAGACGTGCTCGAGACCGGCTCGCCCGGCTGCGGCCTGGATGATCGCCCACGCAGACTGCCTCGACAGGCGGCGGCCACGCAGGTTGAGGAAGAGTGCCGGCGTCCCCCGCCCCCGGGCAGCCAGCTCGGGGCGGGCCCGGACGAGGTAGTCGGTGATGGCGCGCACCGCATACGACCCGAGCGGGACGAGTCGCTGCTTGCTGCCCTTGCCGATGACCCGCACGACGGCGTCCCTGGCTTGGTTGCCGTCGCCGCTACGGCCGCCATCGCCGAGGTCGAGGTCGTCGAGGTCGAGTCCGACCGCCTCGGAGATCCGCAGCCCCGCGCCGTAGAGCACCTCGAGCAGCGCACGGTCCCGAAGGGTCACGGGCGGGTCCCCCACCGAGGACGCGTCGAGGAGTCGCTCGACCTCGGACACCGAAATCGCCTTCGGAAGCCGGCTCGGCGGCGCCGGAGGGGCGACCGCCTGCGCCGGGTCGTGGCTCGTCTCCCCCTCGGAGGCAAGGAATTTGTGCAGCCCCCGGACCGCCACGAGCGTCCGGGCAGCGGACGAGGCTGCGAGCGGCCGGTGGTCGGCGTCCCCGGTGCGCAGGTGCCGGAGGAAGCCGGCGACCACGTCCTCGGTCACCTCCCCCGGGGTCGTGATCCCCTGCCCGTGGACGTAGTCGCGGTACCGCGCCAGGTCACGCCGATAGGCCGCGAGGGTATGCGCCGCCAGTCCGCGCTCGATGTCGAGATGGGTGAGCCAGTCGTCGATGGCGCGCTGCAGGGGGGTGCGGACGCTCAGCTGAGCACCTGCTCGGGGGTGAGCGAGTCCATGCCGAACGCCTCGCCCACGGGCGGGCTGGTGAGCTGCCCGGCCTGGGTGCTCAGGGCGTGTGCCAGGTTCGGGTCGGCGCGCATCGCGTCGGCCCAACCGTGGTCGGCCAGCTTGAGGAGGTACGGGAGGGTCGAGTTCGTGAGCGCCCACGTCGACGTCCGCGGGACGACCCCGGGCATGTTGGCCACGCAGTAGAACGTCGACTGGTGCACCTGGAAGGTCGGGTCGTGGTGCGTCGTCGGGCGGGAGCCCTCGAAGCAGCCACCCTGGTCGATGGACACGTCGACGAGGACCGACCCGGGCTTCATCTGGGAGACCATCTCGTCGGTGACGAGCTTCGGCGCCCGGGCACCGGGGATGAGGACCGTGCCGATGACGAGGTCGGCCTCGAGCACCTGCTCGCGCAACGTCATCGCGGACGAGGCGAGCTGACGGACCCGGTTGTCGTGGCGCCAGTAGCTCTCGCGGAGCTTGGCGAGGTCGGTGTCGAGGACCGTGACGTCGGCGCCCATCCCCATCGCGATGTGTGCCGCGTTCGCCCCCGCGACCCCCGCTCCGATGACGACGACCTTCGCCCGCGGCACCCCGGCGACGCCGCCCATCATGAGGCCGGAGCCGCCGTGCGTCTTCATCATCACGTGCGCCCCCACCTGGGGAGCGATGCACCCGGCGACCTCCGACATGGGGTAGAGCAGGGGCAGCGTGCCGTCCGGCAGCTGCACCAGCTCATAGGCGATCGACGTCGTCCTTCGCTCGAGCAGCTCCGTCGTGAGCGGCTCGTCCGCGGCGAGGTGGAGGTAGGTGAAGAGCGTGAGGTCCTCCCTGAGCCGGTGGTACTCCTCGGCGATCGGCTCCTTGACCTTCACCAGCAGATCGGCCTCGCTCCACACGTCGTCGGCGTTGTCGAGGATCGTGGCGCCGACAGCGGTGTAGTCGTCGTCGGTGATCGCGGATCCCTCCCCCGCACCGCGCTCGATGAGCACCTCGTGTCCCCGCGCCACGAGCTCGTGGACCCCGACGGGAGTGATGCCGACCCTGAACTCGCTGTCCTTGACCTCGCGGGGAACTCCGACCTTCATCTGCTCGCTCGTCCCTTCGGTCCGGCCCGCGTGGGGCACCACGACCGAGCCCGCCGTTGGGCGTCGGTCACCGTGTGCGAGTCTAGCCATCCGGGAGGTCGGTCCGTGGTGGACTTGGGCCTGTGATGACTCCCGATGGGCGCGCCCCCGCTGCGTCCGGCTCCCGCGCTGTGAAGCTCTACGCCGACCTCCCGTACCGTCGCCGGCGACAGATCCTCGCCGATGCGTTCATGGTCCTGTGGGTGATCCTCTGGATCATGCTGGCCCGAGGCGTCCACAGCACGACAATGAGGCTCGCGGCACCCGGTCGACGTCTGGAGGACGCCGGCGGCTCGTTCCGCGACCGGATGCTCGGAGCGGGTGACAAGGTCGACGACCTCCCCCTCGTCGAGGACCGGCTCGCGACACCACTGCGGGAGGTCTCCACGGTGGGCGGCGACATCGCGGACGCAGGAGCGGGACTGGTCTCGGCCGTCGAGCGTCTGGCACTCGTGTCCGCGCTCGCGACGGCCCTCATCCCGATCATCGTCGTCGGCGCGGTCTGGTTGGCCCTGCGACTGCGCTGGATCCGTCAGGCGACCACTGTGCAACGGCTCATCGACTCGCAGGCCGACGTCGACCTCTTCGCGCTGCGGGCCCTGACCCGTCGGCCCATGACGGCCCTGGCGCGCATCAGCGACGACCCCGCCGGCGCCTGGCGACGCGGCGACCCGCAGGTCATCAGGGAGCTGGCCGCTCTCGAGCTCGCGGATGCCGGATTGAGCCTGCCGGCGCCGTGAGCCTGCGCCGGCGGGTGTGAGCCGTGGCTTCCTACGTCCAGGCAGGTATGGCGTGTCAGGTCAGAGGGTCTGGTCCGGCGCCGGGGCAGGAATGACGACGACAGGGCAGTAGGCGAGTCGCGCGGTGTACTCACTGATCGAGCCGAGAGCTGCGTGCCGGATGGAGTGCACCCCGTGCGCACCGACGACGAGCAACGTGGCCCGCGCAGAGGCGTCGACGAGCACGTGCTCGGGTCGGCCCTCGACCACGCGGAAGTTCACCGGCGGGTCGCCCTCATGGTCCGCGAGAACGGCTTCCTTGGCGTCCGCCTGAATCCGCTGCGCCTTCTCTAAGGCATCCACCCCCTGGTCCTCGCTCCAGGTCGTGATGACCTCGACCGTGGCATTCCGCAGGCGCGCCTCCTCCAGCGCGAAGCGCAACGCGTCATGCGATCGCTCCGACCCATCCATTCCCACGATGAGCAGTTCGTCCGACATGACGGCGTCCTTTCCGGGCAGGGGCGCGGCTACGAGCCGGATGGCATCGCGTCGTCCGCACCCGTAATGCTAGTCAGTCCCCGACCCGGCCAGAATCGGGCAGCGTCTTTCCTCACAATGCCTGTCCTCCCCGTGCCTCGAGCGAGACGATGGGAAGTGGCAAAGGAGTGGTCATGAAGGCGATCGTGATCTACGAGTCGATGTTCGGCAACACCCAGGAGGTGGCCCGAGCCATTGCAGAGGGCCTGCGGCTCCACCTCGACGTCGAGACCGTGGAGGTAGGCTCCGCGCCGCCCGCCATCGGGGAGGGAGAGCTACTCGTCATCGGTGGCCCGACGCATACCTTCAGCATGAGTCGGGAGAGCACCCGCGAGGAGGCCGTGACGAAGGCCCCGGAGCCCGTCGTGAGCCAGGGCATCGGGGTCCGCGAGTGGCTGGAGAGCCTTCCGGCGTCCACCGGCTCCCCTCCCGCGGCGACCTTCGACACGAAGGTGGCCCGACCCGCGCTTCCCGGCTCGGCCGCGAAGGCCATGCAGAAAAGGCTGCGCAAGAAGGGATTCCGCATCCTCCACCCGGCCACGAACTTCCTCGTCGAGGACACGGACGGACCGCTGGTGGAGGGCCAGCTCGACCGGGCCCGTCAGCTCGGCGACCACCTGGGATCGCTCATCGCGGCAGAAGGCTGAGCGCCCTGCGGCTGCTGCAGCTGAGCAAGGACAGGTCAGCGCGTAAGCGTCACCACGGCCGGTCGCAGGTCGGCGTCCGGACAGACCCAGGTCGAGGGATCCGCCTCCACCTGCTCACCGGAGCGGATGTCCTTGACCTGGTCGGGTCGCTCTCCCGAGTCGTCCCGACCACCGGGGAACCAGACGTAAGGGATGCCCCGGCGGTCCGCATACCTGATCTGCTTGCCGAACCGGTCCGCCTTCGGCGCCACCTCGCACGGGATGCCACGCGCCCGCAGCGCCGTCGCGACAGCCGTGGAGTGCGGGCGGCTCTCCTCGTCGGTCACCGCGACGAGCACCGCAGCCGGCGTGCGCCTCGAGGTCGTGAGGCCCCGGTTGTCGATGAGCAGGTGGACGAGGCGGGACACCCCGATCGAGATCCCCACCCCCGGGTACGTCGTCCGCCCGTCCGAGGCGAGGGAGTCGTAGCGCCCACCGGAGCAGACCGAGCCCCACGCCTCGCCGCCGACGAGCTGGGTCTCGTAGACGGTCCCGGTGTAGTAGTCGAGGCCACGAGCGATCCGCAGGTCAGCGACGAGCACCCCGGGAGCCACGGAGCGTCCGGTCTCGATGACGGCCGCGAGCTCGGCCAGACCCTCGTCCAGGACCGGGTGGTCGACCCCGAGAGCGCGCACCTGGTCGACGAACGAGGTGTCATCCGACCGGATCTCCGCCAGCGCGAGGCACCCGGCCGCCTGCTCCTCCGTGGCGCCCGACTCGACGAGGAGGGCGCGCACGTTCGCAGCACCGATCTTGTCGAGCTTGTCCACGATCCGCAGCGTCCCCGCGTTGTCGGTGAGCCCGAGACCCCGGTAGAAGCCCTCGGTGATCTTGCGGTTGTTCACCTGGATGTGGAACTCGCCCACCGGCAGGCGGGAGAACACCTCGGCGATGACGAGCGGCATCTCCGCCTCGAAGTGAGGTGCAAGGGCACCGACGTCGACGACGTCGATATCGGCCTGCGTGAACTCGCGGAACCGCCCCTGCTGCGGCCGCTCGCCCCGCCAGACCTTCTGGATCTGGTAGCGCCGGAACGGGAAGTCGAGCTTGCCGGCGTGCTCGAGGACGTAGCGGGCGAACGGGACGGTGAGGTCGAAGTGCAGCCCGAGCTCGGCTCCCTTGTCCTCGTCGTCGGCTGCCAGGCGTCGCAGCCCGTAGATCTCCTTGTCGGCGTCCCCGCCCTGCCCGAGCAGGCGCTCGACCGGCTCCACGGCACGGGTCTCGATCGGGGTGAAGCCGTGCAGCTCGAACACCTCCCGGATGGTGTCAAGGAAATGCAGCTCCAGGAGCCGCTCGGCCGGGAGCAGCTCCGGGAAGCCGGAGAGCGGGGTCACCTTCGTCGCCATGGGTATGCGGCGCCTCCTTGATCTGTTCAGGAGCCTGGTCTGTTCAGGAGCCTGGTCTGTTCGGGGCTGGTCTGTTCGGGGGCTTGTCTGTTCTGGTTCGCGTGTGAGTAGTGGTCCGGCCGAGCGACTGGGGCGTTCGAGCGCACTTGTCCGGGCCCAGCCAGCTCGGCCTAGAGGTTGTGGAGGTACGGGTTGACCTCACGCTCGCGCCCGATGGTCGTCGCCGGGCCGTGGCCGGTGAGCACGAGTGTGGGATCGGGCAGAGGGAGGACGACGTCGCGCAGGGACCGGAGCATGGCCTCGTGGCTCCCGCCGGGGAGGTCGGTGCGGCCGATCGAGCCGGCGAAGAGGACATCACCCGAGATGAGCGTGCCCGTGAGGCCGTGGTCGTCCCCCAGGCCCTCAGGCACCGTGGGCAGCCGGAACATGGCCGAGCCCTCGGTGTGACCGGGGGCGTGGAGCACCTCGAGCTGCAGTCCTGCGATGCTCAACCTCTGGCGGTCGGTGATCTCGACGACGGTCGACGGCTCGGTCCAGGTCGCAGACCGACCGAACTGCTGCTCGAGCATCGCGAGCAGTCCCCGGTCGAGAGTCGCGAGCGGGTCGGCGAGCCGGTAGCGGTCGTCGCTGTGGATGTAGGCGGCCGTGTCGCTCCCGCAGACCGGAGTCACCGAGTAGACGTGGTCCAGGTGCCCGTGCGTGAGGAGGACAGCCGCGGGACGCAGTCGGTGCTGGGCCAGGACCTCGGCGAGACGGTCCTCGACCCCGATGCCGGGGTCGACGATGACGCACTCCTCCCCCGCGGAGGTCGCGATGACATAACAGTTCGTCGCGAACGCTGCGGCGGGGAAGGCAATGGTCAGCACCAGGACAGCCTAGTCGGCCTAGGATGGGCGCTTGTGTCCACTCCCAAAGGCAAGCCAAGCAAGGAACAGGTGCGCGCCCGCAAGAAGCGCCGGGCGGCGCGCCTCCAGCAGGCCGCCGCTGCCAAGCAGGCCGAGCGGCGCCGGAACATGATCACGGCAGTCATCGTCGTCATCGTCCTCGCCCTCGTCGCAGCCATCGTGCTGCTGAGCAAGGCGCTGGGCCCGGACCCGGCCTCCACGACACCGACGGCCGCCACGACCGCATCCCCGGAGAGCACCCCCGAGAGCGTGGAGCTCCCGGAGAACTGCACTGAGCCTCCTCCGGTGCCCAGCGAGGCGCTCCAGCTCGAGCTGCCCGATGCCGCCACGGCAGAGGGCAAGACGTTCGAGGCGGTCGTGACCACGAACTGCGGCGACGTCGTCCTCGAGCTCGACGGTGAGCGTGCACCTCAGGCGGTGGCCTCGTTCATCGCGCTGGCCGAGGAGGGCTACTACGACGCCTCGCCCTGCCACCGGCTGCTCAACAGCCTCAACGTCGTCGTGCAGTGCGGCGACCCGACCGGGACGGGCGGAGGCGGCCCGGGCTACGGGTACGGCGTCGAGTACGTCCCGGAGGACGGTCTGTATCCCCGCGGGACGCTCGCCATGGCCCGGACCTGGGACCTCGAGACCGGCACCGGCTCGCAGTTCTTCATCGTCGCCCAGGACTCGGAGTGGCCTCCGGAGGACGGCGGCTACACGATCTTCGGTAACGTCACATCCGGCATGGAGATCGTCGACCAGATCGTCGCCGGTGGTGTCTACGGCGGCGGCACCGACGGTTACCCAGCCCTGCCCCTCAGCATCCTGTCGGTTGCTGTTTCCGAGAAGTAGAAGGTCCGACGTGAGCAACGAGACCCCCACGCCCGACGCCACCGAGCCCGTCGACGTCCCAGCGGCCGTCGACGGCACTGAGCCCGCGGGCACGGTGGAACCCATCGAGGCGGTGGAGCCCGTGGAGTCGGTGCAGCCGACCGAGGCGGTGGAGCCGGTCGAGAGCGTGCAGCCAACCGACGCGGTCGAGGCCGTGGAAGCGGTGGAGCCTGTCGAGGCGGTCGACTCGGTCGAGCCGGCCGTCGAGGAGCCGCCTGCTGTCGAGGAGACGGCCGACCCACCTGCAGCAGCCGAGGACCAGGCCCCTGCCGAAGAGCCCGCAGCCGGCGAGGCACCGGCCGCAGCCGAGGACGAGGCCCCGGCAGAAGAGCCCGCAGCCGGCGAGGCACCTGCCGCGACCGAGGAACCAGTCGTTGTCCACGAGCCGGCCGTCGACGAGCCGGCTGCGTCCGAACCGGTTCAGGCCGACTCCGCACCCGCTGAGGCGCCGGCTCCTGCACCCGCCGCACCTCGGCCGGTTGCGCCGAGCCCGGCCGCGCTGGCCAAGCGCATCGCAGCGGTCCGCCCTGCTGCCGCTCCCCTGCCGACGACGCCGGACCACTCGGAGTCGGCCCGCTTCGGGCGGGTCGCGGAGGACGGCACCGTCTTCGTCGTCAGCGGGGAGGAGGAGCGCGCCGTGGGTTCCTACCCCGGCGCCTCACCCGAGGAGGCCCTGCAGTACTTCGCGCGCAAGTACGACGAGGTGTTCGCCATGGCCGAGCTGCTCGAGCAGCGCCTCAAGAGCTCGCCGGAGCTCACGGCCAAGGATGCGGCCGAGCAGCTCGCTCACCTCGCCGAGCAGATGACCGAGCCGGCCTTCGTCGGTGACCTCGAGGCGCTGCAGCGCAAGCTGGACGGCATCGCCACCGCGATCGAGACCCGGCGTGAGGAGGAGACCGCGCAGCGCGCGGCTGCCAAGGCCGCTGCCGCCAGTGAGCGCGAGGCGCTCGTGGCACGCGCCGAGGCCATCGCCGCCCAGGACCCCGCCAAGGTCCAGTGGAAGCGCAGTGGTGAGGAGCTGCGGGCCATCTTCGAGGAGTGGAAGGCCCACCAGCGCAGCTCGGTCAAGCTCGACAAACCGGTGGAGACCGAGCTGTGGCAGCGCTTCAGTGCCGCCAGGACGGCCTTCGACAAAGCCCGTCGGGCTCACTTCGCCGAGCTGGAGACCGTCCAGGCGGAGGCCAAGGCACTCAAGGAGCGCCTCGTGAAGGAGGCCGAGCAGCTCGCGACGAGCAAGGACTGGGGCCCCACCGCACGGGAGTTCAAGCGCCTCATGGACCGCTGGCGCGCCGCGGGCCGAGCCGGACGCGCTGACGACGACGCCCTGTGGAACCGGTTCAAGGCTGCCCAGGACGCCTTCTTCAACGCCAAGGACGAGGTCGCAGCCGCCCAGGACCAGGAGTTCCAGGCCAACCTCGCCGTCAAGGAGGAGCTCATCGCCGAGGCGAACGCGCTGCTCCCGATCACCGACCTGGCCGCCACCAAGAACGCCCTGCGCTCCATCCAGGAGCGCTGGGAGAAGGCCGGCAAGGTCCCCCGCAGCGACATCGAGCGCACGGAGAAGGCGCTGCGACGCGTCGAGCAGGCGGTCCGTGAGGCGGAGGACAAGAAGTGGTCCTCCTCCAACCCGGAGGCGCGGGCGCGCGCCCAGAGCCTCGTCGACCAGCTCGAGAAGGCGGTCGCCGGCCTCGAGCAGGATCTGGCCGCCGCCCGCGAGAAGGGCAACGACAAGAAGATCAAGGAAGCCGAGGCGGCGCTGCAGGCACGCCAGGCGTGGCTCGACCAGGCCCGTGCCGGGCTGGCTGAGTTCAGCTGACGCTCATCCTTCTTCGCTCAAGTCCGGCTGTCTCGCTGACGAACGGCGCCGCTGAGTGCGGCGCCGTTCGTCAACGCGCGACGGGATCGGTGACGTCCTCGGTCTGATCCGTCACGAGGTCCTGGTCCGTGCCCTCGCGGTTCTTCCCGTCATCGTCTCTGGCATCCTGCCCGGCGCTGAGCGCACGTGCTGGTGGGCCGCTACGGTCGGTCCGATCCTCCGCACCCTTGGAACTCGCCGGGGACGTCTGGGTCGCCTTTGCCTTCGGAGCGCGGCTCTTCCCGGTGATCCGGTATGCGTCGTACACCCCGTCGATCTTCCGCACCGCCTTCAGCACATGGCTGAGGTGGCTCGCGTCGCCCATCTCGAAGGTGAACTTCGAGATGGCGAGCCGCTCCCGGTTCGTCGACACCGAGGCCGACAGGATGTTCACGCCGTTCTCCGAGAGCGCGCGGGTCATGTCGGAGAGGAGTCCGTTGCGGTCGAGGGCCTCGACCTGCATCTGAACGAGGAACACCGTGCCGGCGGTCGGCGCCCACGACACCTCGATGAGTCGTTCGGGCTGCGAGCGTAGGGTGGCCGCGTTGGTGCAGTCCTCGCGGTGCACCGAGACCCCCTCTCCCCGGGTGATGAACCCGAGGATGGCGTCACCAGGCACGGGAGTGCAGCACCGCGCGAGCTTGACCCATACGTCCGTGGCGCCCTTGACGACGACGCCGGGATCCCCGGCCCGGCGGCGACGGGTCGGCACCTCGGAGGGCATCGTCGCCTCGGCCAGATCCTCCTCCGCGCCCTCCTCGCCCCCCATGGAGTGCAGGAGCCTGGTGACGACGGCCTGAGCGGAGATGTGCCCCTCACCGATGGCGGCGAAGAGCGACTCGATGTCCTGGTAGCGCAGATCGGCCGCGACCGCGGTCAGACTGTCGACCGTCATGAGTCGCTGGAGCGGGAGGTTCTGCTTGCGCAGGTAGCGGGCGATCGACTCGCGACCGCTCTCGATCATCTCCTCGCGGCGTTCCTTGGTGAACCACTGCCGGATCTTGTTCCGCGCCCGCGGCGACTTGACGAAGTTCAGCCAGTCCCGGGACGGCCCCGCCCCCTCGGCCTTGGACGTGAGGATCTCGACGGTGTCACCGTGGTTGAGCTTGGACTCCAGCGGCACCAGCCGACCATTGACCTTGCCGCCCACGCACCGGTGTCCGACCTCGGTGTGCACCGCATACGCGAAGTCCACCGGCGTCGACCCGGCCGGCAGCGCGATCACGCGACCCTTGGGAGTGAAGACGTAGACCTCGGCGGTCTTGATCTCGAAGCGCAGCGAGTCGAGGAACTCGTCCGGATCCTCGGTCTCGCGCTGCCAGTCGAGGAGCTGGCGGATCCAGCCCATGTCCCCCAGCGGCCCGGACTCGTCCTGGGTGCGGCTCGGTGCTCGTCCGCGTGAGGAGCCGGAACGGCCGCTCTCCTTGTACTTCCAGTGGGCCGCGATGCCGTACTCCGCGCGACGGTGCATCGCGTGGGTACGGATCTGGATCTCGACGGCCTTGCCGCCCGGTCCGATGACGGTCGTGTGCAACGACTCGTACATGTTGAACTTGGGCATCGCGATGTAGTCCTTGAACCGCCCCGGCACCGGGTGCCAGCGCGCGTGCAGGGCGCCGAGTGCCGCATAGCAGTCGCGGACCGAGTCGACGAGGACCCGCACGGCCACGAGGTCGTAGATGTCCTTGAACTCCCGCTCCCCCACGATCATCTTCTGGTAGACCGAGTAGTAGTGCTTCGGCCGACCCGTCACCTGAGCCTTGATCTTGGCCTTCGTGAGCTCCTCGAGCACCTGGGCCCGCACGACCCCGAGGTACTCGTCCCTGGCCGGGGCGGCGTCCGCCACGAGCCGCACGATCTCGTCGTAGACCTTGGGGTAGAGGGTCTGGAAGGACAGGTCCTCCAGCTCCCACTTGATGGTGTTCATGCCGAGCCGGTGGGCCAGCGGCGCATAGATCTCGAGGGTCTCCCGCGCCTTGCGCTGCGCCGATGCGGGCGAGACGTACTTCCACGTGCGTGCATTGTGCAGGCGGTCCGCCAGCTTGATGAAGAGCACCCGGATGTCGCGGGCCATGGCGACGACCATCTTGCGGACCGTCTCGGCCTGGGCCGCCTCGCCGTACTTGACCTTGTCGAGCTTGGTCACCCCGTCGACGAGCATGGCGATCTCCTCACCGAAGTCCTCGGTGAGCTGTTCCATGCTGTAGGACGTGTCCTCGACCGTGTCATGGAGCAGGGCCGCGGCGATGGTCGCCGGCTGCATCCCGAGCTCGGCGAGGATCGTCGCCACGGACAGCGGGTGGGTGATGTAGGGATCGCCGCTCTTGCGGAGCTGTCCCTGGTGCGCCTCGTCGGCCACCGCATACGCCCGCTCGATGACGGCGAGGTCGGCCTTGGGGTGGGTGGCCTTGACGGTGGAGAGCAGCGGCTGCAGCACCGGGTTGGCGGGCAGGCGCGGGCCGACGAAGCGCGCCAGGCCCGAACGGGCCCACGCGCTTGCACCAGCGCTCGTGCTCAGCTCTTCCGCCATAGCGAAATGGTAGTCCAGCGAACTGGATACCCCTGGCGACGACCGCCCCAGCGGTGTGCCGAGCGTGGCGTGAGGGTGCGGGAGCTGACTCTAGACGGTGAGGAGCGGGGTGACGCCCCGGTCCGCCAGCAGCCTGCGACCCCCGAGGAAGCTCAGCTCGAGGATGACGACGATGTCGGCCACCGACCCCCCGGCCTGCTCGACGAGACTGGCCGCAGCCGCGGCCGTACCGCCAGTCGCGAGCACATCGTCGATGAGGAGCACCCTGGCCCCTTCGACGATGGCGTCCTGATGGATCTCAATCGTCGCGCTGCCGTACTCGAGGTCGTAGGAGACGCCGTGGGTCTCGCGCGGGAGCTTGCCCGCCTTGCGGACGAGCACCAGCGGGACCTCGAGCGAGTAGGCCAGCGCCGCTCCGAAGAGGAATCCGCGCGACTCGATCCCCGCGACGGTGTCGACCGAGCCGCGGTATGCGTCGGCGATCCCGTCGATCACGGCCCGGAAGGCGTCAGGGGCCTGGAGCAAGGGGGTGATGTCCTTGAACGTCACACCGACCATAGGGAAGTCCGGCACGTCGACGATGTGGGTTGCGACGACCTCAGCGAGATCCTTCATGGCGTCTCTCGACCTCTCGCTCGACTACCGCTTCGACTTCGGCTGCCGCTTGGGCTGGTTGCGCGGGCCGGTCTGCGCGTACTTGTGAACCGCTCGGCCCGTCACCGTGGCCGACTCCGCCGCCCGGGTCCCGCTGCCGACGTCGACCTTCTCGTCCTCGAGGGAGCCGTCGGCGGTAACCGCCTGCCCGTCGACGAGGACCAGGTCCTGCTTGGCGGCGGCGGCCTCCTTGGCTCGGGCGTTCTGGTAGCGCAGCGCCTTCTTCTCGAGTGCCACGACGTCCTCGTCCTTGCGCCGCAGCCAGACGAGCAGCGGGGTGGCGATGATGATCGACGAGTAGGCGCCCACGGCGATGCCGATGAAGAGGGCGAGGGCCAGGTCGAGCAGAGTGCCTGGGCCGAGGAAGAACAGTCCGACGACGAGGAGTGCCCCCACGGGCAGCAGGGTCGTCACGGACGTGTTGAGCGAGCGGATGAGCGTCTGGTTGACCGCACGGTTGGCAGCCTGCGCATACGTCACCCGGCCGCTGGCGAAGGCGGCCGCTGTGTTCTCCCGGACCTTGTCGAAGACGACGACGTTGTCGTAGAGCGAGTAGCCCAGGATGGTGAGGAAGCCGATGACCGTGGCTGGCGAGACCTCGAAGCCGCTGAGCGCGAAGATCCCCACGGTGATGAAGACGTCGTGGACGAGCGCCACGAGGGCGGCGACGGCCATCTTCCACGTCCGGAAGTAGGCCGCCATGAGGATGGAGACCAGCACGACGAACCAGACGAGGGCCTTCAGGGCGTTGTTGGACACGCTCTTGCCCCACGAGGGACCGACGAAGGAGCCGGACACGGCGTCACCATCGACCCCGAACTCCTGCGCGAGCGCCTCGCGGACCTCGTTGGTCTGGATGTCGTCGAGGAGCTCGGTCTGCACGCGCACGGTGCTCGAGCCGATCCGCGTGACGTTGACGGCCTGGTTGGGGACGACGCTCCGAACGGCGTCCCGGGCCCGTACCTCGAAGCTCTCCGTCTGGGTCGTGCTCACCCGGAACTCCGACCCGCCACGGAACTGCATGTCGAGGGTCAGACCGCGGACAGCCAGGCCGATGCCGGCGAGGAGCACCAGGACGATGGAGATGATGAGGAAGCGCTTGCTGTTCTCGACGAAGCGGATGGTCCGCCGGCCGGTGTAGAGGTCGTTGCCGAACTGGGACAGGCGGCTCATGAGGACACCTTCTCCTCGAAGACGGGGCCGCGCACGCGTCCGCGGCCGGCGTACTTGGGGTTGCGGGCGCCGAGCAGCTGCGGGTTGAGCCCGGAGAGCCGGTGGCCCTCGCCGAAGAACGGGCGGCGCACGAGCAGCTGCATCATCGGCTTGGTGAAGAAGAAGACGATGATGACGTCGATGATCGTCGTCAGGCCCAGGGTGAAGGCGAAGCCTCGGACGTTGGAGGTGGCCATGATCCACAGGACCAGGGCCGCGAGCATAGTCACCGCGTCACCGGCGAGGATCGTGCGCGAGGCCCGCTCCCAGCCGGCGTCGACGGCGCTGCGGATGGTGCGGCCGTCCCGGACCTCGTCCCGAATACGTTCGAAGAAGACGATGAAGGAGTCCGCGGTGATACCGACGGCCACGATCAGACCTGTGACGCCCGCCATGTCCAGTCGGTAGTTGTACCGCCAGCCGAGCAGAGTCACGACGAGGTAGGTCAGCACCCCGGCCAGGATGAGGGACCCGATCGCGACGAACCCGAGGAGTCGGTACTGGAACAGCGCATACCCGAAGACGAGCAGCATGCCGATCAGGCCGGCGAGCAGCCCCTTGCGAAGCTGCTCACCGCCGAGAAGTGGGCTGATCTGGTCGCGCGTCTCGAGCTGGAAGGACAGCGGCAGGGCGCCGAACTTCAGCTGCTGGGCCAGCGTGCGGGCCTCCTCGATCGTGAAGGCGCCGGTGATCGAGGCGCGGCCGTCGAGGATGGCCGACTGGAAGTACGGCGCCACGATGACCTGACGGTCGAGCACTGCGGCGAGCTGGTTGCGCGGCGTCGGCAGCTGCACCATCTCGCTGCTGATCTCGCCGTAGACCTGGCGCGCATCGCTGGTCAGCTCCAGGGCGATCTCGACGATGTTGGTCGGCTGGCCCTGGGGACCCGCCTGGTAGCCGGCGCTCGCGTCCGCGATACCGCTTCCGTCGACGACGACCGGACCGAGGATGTACTTCTCGGTTCCCGTGTCACGGCACGCCACGACAGCGACGTCCGCGGGCTGCTCGGCCTGGGCGGCCTCGTCGTCCTGGCCGCACGTCAGCGCCTGGAACTCGGCGAAGAGCTCCTCGGTGATCCAGTTCAAGTCGGTCGGGCTGGTCGGCTCAGGAGTCTCGGTGGCCGGAGCGGTAGGTGCCTCGCTCGGGCTCTCGGTCGCCGTGCTCGACGGGTCAGGGGGCGTCGTGGCCTCGAAACCTCGCGGGATCGGCCCCTGGTCGGCGGTCGGCGATGCCTGAGCCGTCTCCGTAGGTGACGCAGTGGGGGTTGCGGTCTCCGTCGCGTCACCGGTGGGCTCGCCGGTCGGCGCAGGCGTGGGGATGCTCGGAACCTGCGGCAAGCCGATCTGCTCGACATAGAGCACGGGACGGAACTGCAGCTGCGACGACCGGCGGATCGCGTCCTCGGTCTCCTGCGATGGGACACCGGGCATGCTCACGACGATGTTGCGTCCGCCCTGCGTCGTCACCTCGGCACCGGCGATGCCACCGGCGTCGGCGCGCTGGGAGATGATGTCGCGCGCCTGGTCGAGCTGGTCCTGGCTGATCTCCTGATCGGTGTCACTGACCGGCGTGAGGACGAGCTGGGTGCCCCCCTCGAGGTCGAGGCCGAGCCGTGGGGTCAGCTGGGCGTCCCCCCACCGGCTTCCGGCCAGGAGCGTGACGAGGAGAACGACGAAGAACGCCGCCAGCCCGACCAGGACGCGGCCGGGACGTGCGTGAGTTGTCTGTGTTGACATGCTGTGCGGATGCCTGCTCTAGCGATTGGGGGCTATGGGAAGGATGACGTCGGCCACTGGCCGCTATGCCTTGGGCTCGGGTCGGTCGGCGGCCCGCATTCCGATAGCGCGCCGGTCGATGCGGATGACGACCCCTTTGGCCACCTCGAGGTGAGCGATGCCCGAGTCGATCGCGACGATGGTGCCGAAGATCCCCGCGGTCGTGACGACCTCGTCACCGACGCCGATCGAGGCCTGGAACTCCTCGAGCTGACGCCGCCGACGGGTGTTCGAGAACACGAGGAAGGCCAGCAGCAGCAGCGGGAGCAGCAGGATGAGGTATCCGGCGGTGGAGCCGTCGTTCATACGGGGTCTCTCTGGGCGTGGGTCCTGAGGGCGCGCGGGCGCGGACCAGCGAAAAGGGGGCCAACGCCGCAGTCTAGGGCACCGTCGGCTATGAACCGAGTCGAGTCACCGGCGGGTCCGGGCTCTCCTCACCGAACGGAAGGGTGGGCGAGGTGGTTCCGGGCAGCGGCGCACCGCCCGCGAGCGTCAGTGGAGGTTGCAGGCCCAGGTGGGTGAAGGCGAGCGCCGTAGCGACCCGGCCCCTCGGGCTGCGTGCCATGAATCCTTCCCGCACGAGGAAGGGCTCGGCGACGGTCTCGACGGTGTCTGTCTCCTCCCCCACGGCGATCGCGAGCGTCGACAGCCCGACCGGACCGCCGGCGAAGCGGTGACAGAGTGCGCCCAGCACCGCCCGGTCGAGCCGATCGAGGCCGAGCTCGTCGACGTCGAAGAGGGTCAGCGCCTCGCGCGCATCGGCCCGCGTGACCCGGTGCCCTGGAGCGTGGTGGACCTGGGCGTAGTCACGCACGCGACGCAGCAACCGGTTCGCGATCCGTGGTGTCCCTCGCGAGCGCCGGGCGATCTCGACGATCGCGTCGTCGTGGGCCCGCACGTCCAGCAGGCCGGCGGATCGGCGCAGGATGGTCGTCAGGTCGGCCACGTCGTAGTAGTCGAGGTGGCCGGTGAACCCGAAGCGGTCCCGCAGCGGCGCCGGGAGCAGTCCCGCACGGGTGGTCGCTCCGACGACGGTGAAGGGCGGCAGGTCGAGGGGTATGGCGGTCGCGCCGGGGCCCTTGCCCACGATGACGTCGACCCGGAAGTCCTCCATCGCCAGGTAGAGCATCTCCTCGGCGGCTCGACTCATCCGGTGGATCTCGTCGAGGAAGAGCACCTCACCCTCGTCGAGGGAGGACAGGATGGAGGCGAGGTCCCCGGCATGCTGGATTGCCGGGCCACTGGTCACGCGGATGGGTCGCTCCAGCTCCGCGGCGACGATCATCGCGAGAGTCGTCTTGCCCAGTCCTGGGGGCCCGGAGAGCAGGACGTGATCCGGTGCGGCGCCCCGCTGCTTGGCGGCGAGAAGCACCAGACCGAGCTGGTCGCGCACCCGCGGCTGGCCCGGGAAGTCCACCAGCCGCTTCGGGCGCAGGGCCACCTCGATGGTGCGCTCGTCCTCCCCGGAGACGGTCGAGGCACCGGGGTCCATCACCCGCGTGGTCGTCCCGTCGAAGGCCGGAGACGGGTCACTGGTCCGGTCCGCGCCGGCCCCGTCCATGCTGGTGCCATCCATGTTGATGCCGTCCATGTTGATGCCGTCCATG
>JAAYCP010000073.1 GCA_012729695.1 Actinomycetales bacterium
ATGAGTGATACCCCTCGACCCACGCAGCCGCCCCCCGACCGGGCGGGCTGGTTCGAGGACCCGGACAACAGCGAACAGCTGCGGTACTTCGACGGCATCATCTGGACAAGCCACACGACTCCCCGGCGCACGCGCTGGGAGGCCCCGCAGGCTCTGCAGGACCAGGCGGGTGAGACCCCGCCGCAGCACGCGCACGGCCAGGGGCATCAGCCCCAGCCGCCCCAGGCCGGCCCGACCCAGGGCACCTACGGCTACCCGGCCCAGCCGACGCATACCCAGGCGCCGTCCGCCCCGCCTCCGGCCCAAGCACCGTGGGGCCAGCCACCGCATACCCAGGGAGGTCCCGGCCAGCCATGGGGCCAGCCGAATCCCTATGCGCCGCAGCACCAGAACCCGTACCAGCCGTACCCGACCGGGCCGCTGACGGCCGACGGGGTCCCGCTGGCGAGCATCGGGGCCCGCTTCGGTGCCTGGCTCATCGACAGTGCCCTGACGTGGATCATCGGACTGGTCCTCGGCGGCCTGTTCCTCTGGCGCGGGCTGGGCAACTATCCCGAGGTCGTCGCCGACGCGGTCAATGCGGGCACGACCGCGCCCGCCGATGCTGTCGTCCTCGCCGAGCAGATCCAGTTCGACATGCTGTGGCTCGGCGCGTTCGCGATCGTGCAGTTGCTGGTCGGCGTCGGGTACCACACCTACTTCCTCAGCCGCAGCGGCGCGACGCCGGGACGACGGGCAGCGGGCATCAGCGTGCGCCTGGCGGAGCGGCCCGGCGTGCTGTCTCCGGCTGACGCGATGCGCCGCTCGCTGCTACGGCCGGTGCTCTTCCTCTTCACGTACACCCCTGGCCTCGGGCTGCTGGCCATGCCGCTCAGCCTGCTCGACGCCCTCTCGGCGCTGTGGCACCCGCAGCGTCAGACCTTCCACGACCGGATCGGGCGCACCGTCGTGGTGATGGGCCAGCAGCTGCGCCGCCCTGACGAGCCACCGCGGTGAGTCCGGGCGTAGCGCGGCCACATCCCCCAACGTGTGACGAAGACGTCGCTATCACAGCACGTTCGTCACACCCAAGCCGTCGTCGCGGCTCTGCGGGGCTGCTCGCCCGGCCCGCTACAGCTCCCGCGCCGGCAGGATCGTGCCGGCGCACTCGCCGAGGCTGATCCGCCCTCCGTCACGTCCGGCCGCGCTCGCACGCAGCACGACGGTGTCGCCGTCCTCGAGGAACGTGCGTGAGCTGCCGTCGTCAAGAGTGACCGGCTCCTGCCCGCTCCACGTCAGCTCGAGGAAGCAGCCGCGAGAGTCCTTCTCCGGGCCGGACACGGTGCCGGAGGCGAAGAGGTCGCCGGGGCGGACGCTGGCGCCGTTGACGGTCAGGTGGGCGAGCATCTGCGCTGGGGACCAGTACATGTCGCGGTAGGTAGGGCGCGAGACCTCGGTCCCGTTCCACTCGATCTCGAACCCGATGTCTAGTCCGTATGCGTCGCTCGCGCCCCCCTCTCCCTCGCCACCGCGCAGGTAGGGGAGCGGCTGAGGGTCCTGTCCCGGCAAGGGAACTCGTGCGTG
>JAAYCP010000289.1 GCA_012729695.1 Actinomycetales bacterium
AGGGTGCCCACGCGCAGGTGCGAGTCGGCGACCCGCATCAGGACGGCGCCGCGCTCGGGACGCCCGTCGCGCCAGACGTGCTCGCCGGTCTCTGCAGCCGCGAGCGCCCGGGTCGTCCGGACCCCGATCGCCGCCATCGCCTCGCTCACGAGGACCTCGCGCAGGATCGGCCCGATCGCCGCCCGACCGTCACCCCCGCGGGAGAACACCGTCCGCCCCGAGCCCTTGAGCGCGATGTCGCGGCGCCGGCCCTCGACGTCGACGACCTCGCCGAGCAGGTGCGCCCGACCATCGCCGAGACGAGGTGAGAAGTAGCCGAACTGGTGCCCCGCATACGCCTGGGAGATCGGCTCGGCGCCCTCCGGCACAGCCGATCCGGCGACCACCTGAGCGCCGGCCTCGCTCGCCAACCAGGCAGGGTCGAGCCTCAGCTCATGCGCCAGCTGCTCCCCGACGTAGATGATGCGCGGCTGCGCGACGGCGATCGGCTGCATCGCCGCACCGAGCCAGGGGAGCTCGCGTACATAGGTGTTGTCGAAGTGCCAGTCCATCCCCACCAGCGTCCCACGGTGCGAGCCCTGGGGCCTCGGACGTTCCGGGCGTGGATGCACGTCTGCGTTCTTTTGACCTTTACTCCCAGGTTCGACCTCTACCCCGTCGGATGACCGCAATTTCCGGCGAACGACGGGCTACTCGTCAAAGGAAGGAGGAAGTGTCAGTCGGTGGAGGAAGTGTCGAACGAGGAAGGAAGTCCCCGGCGCGCATCAGTTTCCCGGGCCCATGACCCGGACGTTCCGCGGGATCGGGCGAAGAAGGATTCAGAGGGCGAGGTCGCGGTGCCAGGACTGCGTGCGGTAGACCGTCTCCCACCCCATCGACGCGTAGAGCCCGTCCGCGCCGGTCGGGCTGTCGGCGTCGACCTCGAGCCCCACTCCCCGGCGGCCGCGCTGGGCGGCATCGGCGACGACGGTATGCAGGAGAGACTTCGCCACGCCCCTCCCCCTCGCGCGTCGGTGGACCCCGATGTAGTCGATGTAGCTGCTCTCGCGGCCCTCGTCGTCCGGCCCGACGACCGACGAGACGAGCGCGCCGGCCGGCAGCGGGCCCTCGTCGGTCTCGATCGTCGCGAGCCACCAGTGGTCCCAGCGGTGGCCGGCGTCCTCGCGCAGGCGCATGACGAACTCGGGGAAGCTCTCCCGGTACGAGCTGAAGTGGTCGGCGAAGGACTCCTCCAGCACGCGGTGGACGGCCTGGAGGTCGTCGGCGACGGGGAGCCCGTCGTCGTGCGTGCGGACCCGGCGCACGGTGATGCCCTCGCGAGGGGGCGGCAGCGAGTCCGCGTCCTCCGGCCGCACCGGACGACTCATGTGCAGCCAGGTGCGCACCTTCCCGTAGCCCGCCGCGCGGAGGAACGCCTGCTGCCGGGTGTCGTTCTCGTACGCCCCCGAGTCGAGCAGCGTCCACCGCATAGCGCGCATCGTCGCGATGTCCCTGGCGTAGCGCTCGGCCGCCCGGAGGAGCCGGTCCGCGAGGACCGCTGCCTCATCCGGATCGAGGTCGTGCCTGATCACGCAGTCGACGAGGGTGCGACCGGCCGCGCGGTCGTGGACGGTGAGCCACGCAACGAGGCAGTCATCGTTGCGCCGCCGCACCAGCACCTGCCGCCGCGTCCACGACCCGATTCCGGTCAGCGTCCGCAGGACCGAGCTCTCACTGGCGTACGAGTAGCCCTTGCCCCGACGGTCGTGGTCCGCGAGCAGCTCGGCCGCCTCGGCGGCGTCGGCAGGCCGGGGTCGGACCGCCGCATTCGCCGTGGGCAGGTCCTCGATGGTGACGGTGTCGCGTGCGGCGACCCCCGCATCGCCCCTCCCCGCTCCATCAGCGTCCGCCGGCCGTGCGCTGACGCTCGTGCCGGTAGTGTCCGCTTGGCCCGTCTCGGAGTCCCTCGTCTCGGATTGCACGTCTCAACTCTGTCACCCGATCCACCGCAGACCGGCACTCCGGGCCAGAATGGACCATGGCCGAGCGCGCGATCGACCTGTCCACCAAGCCCACGGTCGAGGGAGACCTGGTGGTCCTGCGACCCCTCGTAGGCGACGACGCCGACGCGATCGCCGAGATTCTCAACGACCCACAGGTCCGGATCCTCACCGGCAGCGTCGCGACGACCGCGGAGGCCCGCGAGCCCTTCGTCGCCGACGAGGAGTTCCGCCGGTGGTATGCGACGCGGCCCGAGCAGACCGACCGCCTCGACCTCGCGATCGTCGAGCGGACCAGCGGCGACGTCGCAGGAGAGATCGTCCTCAACGACGTCGACGAGGGGGCCGCGACCGCGAACCTGCGCATCCTCATCGGGCCGCGGTGGCAGGACCGTGGGCTCGGGACCGAAGCGGTGCGGTTGCTCAGCGCATACGCTCTGACCGAGGTGGGCCTGCGGGCACTGACGCTTGTCGTCCTGGCGACCAACCCGCGAGCCCACCGGGTGTACGAGAAGATTGGCTACCGTGTTGTGCGAACGCGTCACGGTGCGAGCACCTTTGACGGCGCGCCCGTCGACGAGATCGATATGGCACTGACGATCGGAGAATAGGTATGGCCCAGCAGGTCCGCTCAGTCGCTGTGGTCGGGGCGGGCATGGTCGGGCTCTCGACCGCCTGGTTCCTCCGCGAGCACGGCCTCGATGTCACCGTCATCGAGCGCACCGATGTCGCCGCGGGTGCCTCGTGGGGCAACGCCGGCTGGCTCACCCCGTCCCTCGCCACACCGCTCCCGGAGCCTGCGGTCCTTCGTTATGGCGTGCGGGCCGTGGTCTCCCCCAAGTCGCCGGTGTATGTGCCCATCGCCGCCGACCGCGACCTCGCCCGGTTCATGACCGGGTTCCTGCGGCACAGCACCCAGCGCGCCTGGGAGCGCGCGATGCGCAGCCTCATCCCGATGAACGAGCGCGCGCTCGACGCCTTCGACCACCTCAGCGACCACGGCGTGACCGCCGAGACCCTGCCGGCGGACCCGATGGTCGCCGCCTTCGCGCAGATCACCCAGGCCGGTCCGCTGTTCGACGAGCTCGAGCACATTGCCGAGGCGGGCGGGAAGATCGAGTACGAGCTCGTCGGCGGGAAGCAGGCACAGGAGATCTGCCCGACGCTCTCGGACCACGTCCGCGCCGCCGTCCTCATCAAGAACGAGCGCTTCATCAACCCGGTGACCTACATGGCATCGCTCGCCGACGCGGTGCGTGCCTCCGGGGTCCGGATCATCGTCGGCAGCGAGGTCGACGACGTCGTCGCGGACGGCACCGGGGTGCGGGTCGATACCTCGGGTGAGGGAGCGGGCCGCTACGACGCCGTGGTCCTGGCCAACGGCGCCTGGCTCGGCCGACTGGCGAGCCGCTTCGGAGTCAAGCATGTGGTGCAGGCCGGCCGGGGCTACTCCTTCAGCGTCCCCGCGGAACCGATGCCGCGCCAGCCGATCTACCTCCCCGCCGTGCGCGTCGCCATCACGCCCCTCGGTGAACGGCTGCGGGTCGCCGGGATGATGGAGTTCCGCCGCCCCGAGGCGCCGCTCGACCCTCGACGGATCGAGGCCATCGTCGAGTCCGCCGCGCCCTTCCTGCGCGGCGTCGACCTCCACGACCGCCAGGACGAGTGGGTGGGCGGTCGCCCGGTCACGGTCGACGGCATGCCCCTCATCGGCGCGACCGACTCCCCGCGGGTGTTCGTCGCCGGCGGGCACGGCATGTGGGGCATCACGCTCGGCCCCATCACCGGCCAGTTGCTCGCCGAGCAGATCGCCACCGGTGTGGCTCCTGCGGAGCTGCGGGCGCTCGACCCGCGCCGGAAGCTCGCCCGCTTCCTCGGCTGAGAACTGCGCACGGCACCACCCACCGGCAACGGGTTGCCACTGTGGGCGTTCAACCGCGCACTCCTCCGCGCGCTGCACCACCCACCGACGACGAGCCTCAGTTGTGGGCGTTCAACCGCGCTGCGACCACGGTCGTGGCTACTTCCGCGCTTTCCCCTCACGCACCATCTGCAGGGTC
>JAAYCP010000007.1 GCA_012729695.1 Actinomycetales bacterium
CAGCTCGACCGTGGCGACGGTCCGCGCATACGCCTCCGGGTGCTTGTCAGGACCCGTGAGCTCGATGAGGTGGCCGTCGAGGTTGACTCGCGTCGGGCGGTAGGCAAGCTCGGAGGTGACCTCACCATCGGGAGCGACGGTGAAGGTGAGCTCGACCATGATCCCCTCCTGGCTCGCCGCGGGGAGGCTCCCGCCCGGTTTGGGCCCCTGGTTCGAGAGGGAGTTGCCCATGCCGTAGAGGACGGGCCGACCCGCGATGGTCTCGCACGGCTGGACGACGTGGACGTGCGTCCCCAGGATCGCGTCCACGGCTCCGCTGGTGAGGAGCGCCTCGGCCAGCTCGCGCTGGTCGCGGGTCGGCTGGGTGACGTACTCCTCACCCCAGTGCATGCTCAGGACGACGATGTCGGCTCCCTCGGCACGAGCCGCTGCCACGTCGGCGAGGATGCCGTCCGCCTCGACGACCGGCCACATCGCCCGTCCGGTCCACGGCGCCTCAGGCGGCACCTCGGTGTTCGGGCCCCAGTTGTTGAACAGGGTGTAGCTGTAGGCCAGATGAGCCACCTGGACCCCGGCGACGTCGAACACCGCGGCCTGTCCCGCCTCGGACTCCTCGGCCGTCGGGCCGGCGTACCCCAGTCCCTCGTCCTCGACGACGGAGATCGTCTGCCGCAGGCCCTCGAGCCCGCGGTCCCAGCTGTGGTTCGAGGCGAAGTCGCACCCGTCGTAGCCGGCCCACTTCAGTGCCGCCGCGACCTCTCGAGGAGAGTTGAAGACCATGGTGTTCGGCTCGGCGAGGTTGCGGTTGTCGGCCGACAGGGGCGTCTCGAGGTGGCAGAGCGCGAGGTCGCCGGCGGACAGGACAGGGCGCACCTCGTCGAACATCGGGCGGAAGTCGTACTCGCTCGAGCTGCCCTGCGCATACCGTCGGGCGGAGGAGACGACCGGTCGGTGCGGGAGGATGTCGCCGGCCGCGACGAGGGTGATGGTCCGTGGCTCTGCCGTGGCCGTCTCGGTGGGCGTCGACGTCGGTGTCTCAGTCGCCGTGGGTGAGGAGGTCGCCGTCGGCGGGTCGGATACCGTCTGCTCGCCCGGCTCGGCCGTGGGCGTCCCGCTGCCCAGGCAGGCGGAGAGCAGGAGTGCGCCAGCGGCGGCGACGGACGTCGCGGCCAAGTGCCGGCGGCGGGAGGTCAGGCGCGTCTGCGGAGCGGTCATGAGCGATAGGCCTCTACCGTGGCCGCGGCCAGCTGCCGCATACGCAGTCCGTATGCGTCGTGGCCGTCGGTGAGGAACTCACCATCCGCGCACAGCAGGTGGTGCAGGCTGACAGGGAACGAGGCGGGGAGCTCGGTGTCTCCGATGCCGGGATACCGGCTCAGTTCGGGCGCCTCGAGCCGGAACCCGCGGCCCTTGTTGCGCGCCCGCAGAGACCTCGCGACCGCGTTGACCGCGTCGGGTCCCTCATCGGCGGCCAGCTGGAGGAACTGGAGCTGGCTGTCGGCGTGGCGCCGATCGAACATCGACGCGTGCTGGAGGGCGAAGACGCAGACGAGCGTGTTGTGCCACTGCCCCATGACCGGGTCGAGCTGCTCCTCGGCAAGCGCTGCGTACCAGACCGGACGGCACGCGGCCGCGGCGCCGCACTCGCAGGGCGTCGCTGCGTCGTCGGTGGGGCGGGTCGTCACTGAGCCGTGCCGGCGGGCGCGGTGCGCAACCGCACCTGCCGCTTGATGCGGCTGAGCATCGCGACCATCCCCCGCATCCGGAGAGGGGAGACGACCTCGGCCAGACCGAACTCCATCGGGGCCTGCTCCGGGGTGTCGAGGATCTCGCGGACGGTCAGCCCGTTGAGTGCCTCATGGAGGATCCCGGCGAAGCCGCGCGTCGTCGGCGCCTCCGGCGGGGCGGAGAAGAAGATCGAGACCTGCTGGTCGTTGGTGTCGACGCCGGCCTCGTCTCCGACCTCGACGGCGAGGAAGAGCGGGGACTGGCACTCGTGGACCTGCTCGAGCTTCTCCGGCGCGTCCGCATAGCGTTCGGGGAGATCGGGCAGCTCGTCACTGAACTCGAGGAGCAGCTGCAGCCGGTCCTGGGGGGACGCAGCGCGGAAGTCCTCGGCGAGCTCGGCCAGTGGGGTGGACATTCCTCAATGGTCGCGCACTGCCCGGCCAGGCCCCAATTCGGTCCCGAGTTCCGGAACCCCGGCGGCTACCCTCCGGTTTGGCTGTCCCACCAGCGCAGGGCCCGTTGGGCCCGCAGCATGTTCCACCGGCTCGGGCTCCCGTCGCCGTCCTCCATGTGGAAGTGGATCAGTCCCGGGTGGGTGTTCTCGAGCAGCCACGACCCATCGGCCTGCTGCTTGCCGCGGGTGAGCTCGACCGCCTCGCCCGGCCGGGGATCCGGCGTGCCACCGACGTCGCCGAAGTACTCCAGGCCCCGCAGCACGTCGTAGTGCCACTGCGGCGGGAAGGAGAAGCTCAGCCACGACTCGTCCACGACCTCGCCAGTGCCGGCACGGCGCATGAGCGAGCGGGAGAGGAGGTACTCCTCGCCGGACCGTCGGGCCTCCTCGACGTCCAGGCTCCCGCCGGCGCGCCGGTACTCGAGGAGTCCCTCGAGCACGCAGATCGTCGTGTGGAACGAGGAACGCGTCGACCCGTTCTCGGCCTCACAGTTCCACCCGCCGTCGGGGAGTCGCTCACCAAGGAGGCGCTCCACCACGGAGTCGACGTCCTGGCCGAAGTAGGCGCCGACCTCCACGGCCCCACCGTTGATGCACGGCTCGACCTCGCCCTCGAAGAACGGCCCGTCGTTGTACTCCCACCGGCTGTGCTCGCGCACGCCGTCGACCGCGGCGACGACGTCGGGGTGCGTCGGGTCGATCCCGAGCCGGCGGAGCAGCCGCAGGGTGGGCAGCGTCGCGACCCAGGGCTGCCCCTCGGGATCGCCGGTCAGCGGCTGCGGTGCTCGCCAGCCGGGGCCGGGGAAGCAGGCGCCACCTGCCCACTGGCCCTCGTGCTGCAGATCGAGGAGCCTTCTGCCCCACCCCACCTCGGCGACTCTGGCGCGCTCCCGGGCCACCTCCTCCTCGGGGGCATCGGTGAGGTCGCGCAGCACCTGCCACCGGATCGCCGGATCACTGTCCAGGAGCCAGTCGAGCTGCTGCGAGGGGATCTTCTCGAATGGGGTCATCGCAGTGCCTTCGCATCGGGAGCTCTGACCTGTGCCATCGTCCTCCTGATAGCGGTATCGCGCGACCCGAAATGGTCGTGCGTCGGTCCGGCGAGCCGGCCACCGCATACCTTGTGGGGAGGATTGCTGCCGCCATGGCGACAGTCATCCTCCCCACGAACTGACAGCCGGTCTACCGCTCGATCGGCACGCGCACCGTGTTGCCCCACTCGGTCCATGAGCCGTCGTAGTTGCGGACGTTCTCGAAGCCGAGCAGGTGGGTCAGCACGAACCATGTGTGGCTGCTGCGCTCGCCGATGCGGCAGTAGGCGACGATGTCGTCGTTCGGCGACAGCCCCTGCTCGTCGAGGTAGATCGCCTCGAGCTCGGCTCGGGTCTTGAAGGTCCCATCCTCGTTCGCGGCACGCGCCCACGGCACGGACTTGGCGCCCGGGATGTGCCCGCCGCGCATCGCGCCCTCCTGCGGGTAGTCCGGCATGTGCAGAAGCTCGCCGCTGTACTCCCCGGGGGAGCGCACGTCGACGAGCGGCTTGCCGAGGTGGGCAAGCACGTCGTCCCGGAACGCCCGGATCGGGCTGTCGTCGCGCTCCACGACCGGGTATGCGGCGGTCACCCCGGGCTGGACCTCCGGCACCTCACGGGTCACCTCGCGGCCCTCGGCGATCCACTTCGCGCGACCCCCGTCGAGGAGTCGGACATCCTCGTGGCCGAAGAGGGTCATCACCCACAGCGCGTAGGCGGCCCACCAGTTGCTCTTGTCCCCGTAGATGACGACGGTGGTGTCCCGGGCGATGCCACGCGAGGTCATCGTCGTCGCGAACGTCTCCGCGTCGATGTAGTCGCGCGTCAGCGGGTCGTTGAGGTCCTGGTGCCAGTCGAGCTTGAGCGCCGTCGGGATGTGGCCGGTGTCGTAGAGGAGGACATCCTCGTCGGACTCGAGGACGACGATGTCCTTGCCCGGCCCGGTGTTCCCCTCCGCGATCTGCTGGGCGAGCCAGGCCGTGGTGACGAGGCGCTCCGGGTGGGCGTACTCGGCGATCTTGGCGGCGTCGTGGTTGTCATTGTTTGTGACGGTCATAACCTCACGTTACTGCTCCTCCCGGTCACGTGGGAGGCGCCCCCGGGGGTGGAGGGCTGGTCGGGGGGAGCCGCCAGTGGCATAGTCGACGCATGGTGGGCACGGCACAGACCGCCGCTGCACGTCCGGACATCCTGACGATCTCGGGCCTGGAGATCGGCGTGAACTCGGACGGCTGCGGTGTGGACGACCTGTCGTTCTGCGGCGCAGTGACAGCCACGGTTCCGGCCGAGGTCGTCTGGGACGACTTCGTCGCCGCAGCGGTGGCTCAGCAGTGGGTCGGTGTGGAGGCGCTGTCCGGCCTTCCCGGCACCGTCGGTGACGTTGTCGCACAGGGGAGCACCGCATACGGACAGCGCGTGGAGGACGTGGTCGCATCGGTGCGCACGTGGGACGAGGTGACCGACCACCAGAAGACCTTCCCCGCAGTCGACTGCGAGTTCCGTTGCGGTGGATCGCGATTCAGTGACACAGACCGCTACCGCATCCTCGACGTGACCTTCCTCATGCGCCAGGGCGACGTCACGAGGCCGCTGCGCGACCCGGGACTGCTCGCGCTGCTCCGTGCGGAGCGGGGTGCGCGGGTGCCGCTGAGACAGGTGCGAGAAGCGCTCCTGGCCGGCTCAGTCGGTGTTCTGGATGAGGCGGAGCAGGTTCCCGTCCGGGTCGATGAGAGCGCCGATCCGCAGGCCTGAGGGCTCGAGACGGGGTGAGTGTGAGCGGGGAGCCCCGTGGTCGGTCTCCTCGATCCCAGCCGCCTGAATCACCGCGTAGAAGGCATCCACGTCGTCCAGTCGCAGGCAGGCGCCGTATGCGCTCGTCGCCGGGTCGACGCCGGGAGCGAGGAAGAACTCCAGCGTCATGCCGTGGCCGGTGAGAATCATCCAGTTCTCGTCCCGGTAGGCGACCTCGAACCCGAGGCTTGCGTAGAACGCGGCCGTCGCATTGAGGTTACTGGAGGGCATGTTCGGCGTCGCGAGATTGGCCATGATTCATCGTATCGAGAGGCGGACAGGCTCCGTCACCGGAGTGCGGTGCTCATCACGGCCCCGAGGTGCGCTCGGTCTTGCCGGCGGCGCGTAGTCGTCACATCAGGCCGGAGCGCCGGAACTGGTTCGTAGTCATCACATCGGAGCGCTGTAGCGCTCCGATCAAGGGAAGAACGAACCAAACACCGGTCTCGGGGCGTCCCTCTCGCGCAGGCTGGTGAACAGCCGCCAGACTCTGGATATGGAGGCGCTCGCGGTGCTGGTGACGATGGGGATCGTCGTGATCGTGGGAGTCACTGCGGCCGTTGCGGTGCTGCTCCTGCGCCGCCACCGACGCGCGGCCCAGGCCGCCCCACCGGAAGATGCTCTGTTCGGCGCCGATGCCCTGGACCTGGACGCGGTGTTCAGCTCGGTTGAGGCCGAGGAGGTCGAGTCGCGGCGGAAGCTGATCGCGACCCGTCTGGACCTGCTGCGTCGGCACCGGGTGCCGCTGCGCAGGCTCTCCGGCGCGCCGGGGAAGGCAGTCGCGAGACTCGGCTTCGCCGACGGAACGGTGCTGCTCGCGCGCTCGCGCAGCCCCGGGGACATGGCCACCGTGGTCCGGCTCCAGCGACAGGGAAGTGTCGTCGTGGGTCAGTACGCCGAGCATCCCGACGGACTGTCCCTGGACCTGACCTCGGCCGGCGGGACGTGCACCGTCATCGCTGTCGGCCTCGACCAGGCGGACTGACTGTCGCCTGCAGAAGGTGCACCCTCGCCGCCGTCGGGCCGGATCAGGCTGACTGACCTACCGCCGACGGGCGCCGAGCGTCGCAGCGCCGGCCGCCCAGACCGCAGTCCCAATGAGCAGGGTGTACTTCGTCGTCGCGGCAGCACGGGTCCACGCGACCCTGCCCTCGTCGACGCGCGGCCAGGCGTTCAGGGTGCGCAGCAGACCGACACCCTCGACGACGTCGCACGCGACTGCTACCGCGGGGCCCCAGCGCACGGCTCGGCCGACGCTCTCCCAGCCCGAGCCGGGAGCCGCACGTCGCCGCGCGAGCTCGCCCGCGCATACCCCCGCAATGCCGTAGGTGAGCATCCACGCGAAGTCCGCCCAGGTCTCCTCGACCGCGGCCCGGCGTCCCTCGGGTCCCCAGCGCTCGAGCACCTCCGCCACCTCACCCGCATCGCGCGCGAGCTGCAAGCCGAGGATGCCAGGGCCGCCGGTGGCGCGCATCTTCCGCTCCCACCGGGCCATCGCCCCACCGCCGAGCAGCAACGAGAAGGTGTTCGCGATCGCCATCCGCTGCACGGTCCGGGTGTCCAGGGCGTCCAGGCCCGTGGAGCGGCTCGAGGTGGTGTCCATGCGGTCAGCCTTCCATCTCCTCTCGTCGCGGAGAAGGTTCCGTTCAGCACATTCCGGCTCCACCGGGCTGCCCCCGGTTCCGCGCGGGGCGCATACTCGACGCATGGGACTCGCTGACGACCTCGGCCTGCGGTTGCGCCCGCCGAACCCGGCGCAGCGCCTGGTTCAGACGGTCGCTGCGACCAAGGCCGGCTCGTGGGTGTTCTCCCGCACGCTGCCGCCTCTCGACTCAGCGACGCAGCGGGCGACCGGGCGGACGCTCCCCGAGGTGTTCGCCTCCCTGCCGGTCGTGCAGGTGACGGTGACCGGACGGCGCAGCGGCCTGCCGCGCACGATCCACCTCGTCGCCATCCCGCACGACGAGGAGCTCGCCGTCATCGGGACCAACTTCGGGCAGGGCGGCACGCCCGACTGGGTGCTCAACCTCGAGGCCGACCCGCGCGCGACGGTCTCCTTCCGCGGCCGGTCCTTCGACGTGGTGGCACGACTCGCCACGCCGGCCGAGCGGGAGACGATCATGTCGATGGCCGACCGGACGTACTCGGGCTACGCCTCCTACCGCGAGCGGATCGTCAACCGCGAGATCAGGGTCTTCGTCCTGGAGGCTGCTGCCACCGACTGACCACGACGGGGTATGCGGTGGTCGTCCTCGCGGGGCGGTGTCACAACCACACGCCGGCCGGTGTCTCCATGAGTGACGGCACAACCTGCCGTCGACCATCGACGACACGAGGAGTCACCTGTGGAGCACACCACCCGCATTCCCCCGGCGCCGATCACTGGCCTCAAAGGTGCCCTGATTACCCGAATGGCCCGCAAGAAGCTGGGCACCGTGCCGACCGCGCTGGGCATCTTCTGGCACCACCCGAAGGTGCTGATGGCCAGCGCTTCCCTCGGGCAGAAGGTCCAGCGCTGGGACGCCTGCGACGAGGCGCTGAAGTCCTACGCGCACATGGCCGTCGCCGCACTGATCGGCTGCAGCTGGTGCCTGGACTTCAACTACTTCGAGGCCCGGAACAAGGGGCTGGACGTCGAGAAGGCGCGTCAGGTCCCGCGGTGGCGCGAGGCCGAGGTCTTCACCCCCCTCGAGCGGGACGTCCTGGAGTACGCCGAGGCGATGAGTCAGACGCCGCCGACCGTGACCGACGAGCTGGTCGACCGGCTGCACGGCGCTCTCGGGTCGGCGGCGCTGGTCGAGCTCACCTCGGTCATCGCCTTCGCCAACCTGAGCACTCGTAGCAACGTCGCCCTGGGCATCGAGTCGGACGGCTTCGCCGCCGCCTGTGGGATGCCGCGGCTTGCCGAACGAGGGGTAGCGTCGACGGGATGAGCGAGGAGCCCTTCATCGCCCACCGCAGCCTGCTGTTCACCGTCGCCTACGAGATGCTCGGCTCGGTCGCCGACGCCGAGGACGTCGTGCAGGAGACCTGGCTGCGGTGGGCCGCGCTCGGCGAGGACGGACAGGACGAGGTGCGTGACCCGCGTGCCTTCCTGGTGCGGATCGTCTCCCGGCTCGCGCTCAACCGGCTGCGCACCGTGTCCCGGCAGCGGGAGGACTACGTCGGCGAGTGGCTGCCGGAGCCGCTGCTCACCAGCCCGGATGTTGCCGAGGACGTCGAGCTGGCCGAGAGTGTCTCGATCGCCATGCTCGCGGTGCTGGAGACGTTGCTGCCGACCGAGCGCGCCGTCTTCGTCCTCCGCGAGGTCTTCGACGTGCCGTATGACGAGATCGCGGCGGCGCTGGACAAGTCGCCGGCGGCGGTGCGCCAGGTCGCGACCCGCGCCCGCAAGCACGTGGCCGCCCGGCGTCCGCGGATGTCGGTGAGCCGGACCGAGCAGCAGGAGGTGGTCGAGCGCTTCCTCACCGCGCTGACCACGGGCGACCTGCCCGGTCTGCTCGAGGTGCTGGCGCCCGACGTGCTCGTCGTCGGCGACGGTGGTGGCCTCGCGCCGACGGCCCCCAAGCCGGTCCGCGGCGCGAGCAAGCTGGCGCCGGTCATGGTCACCTTCGCGGAGCTGGCGCCCGACGCCCAGACAATCGTCCTCGACCTCAACGGCGCCGTCGCCGCGCGGCTGGACCCGGGAGGCGAGTACGACACGGCGATGTACTTCGTCGTTGATGCCGGCCGGATCACCCACATCTACGGGATTCGCAACCCGCACAAGCTCGAGGCGCTCGGTGAGGTTGCTCAGCTTCGGCGTTGACGCGCGCGGCGACGGGCCCAGGCCGGCCCACTCGCGGATGGGCGCCCAGACTCAGGCGTGCTCGCGCAGGTACTTGCCGAAGTGGGGCACCGTGAACGCGATCCGCCCGCGCTCGCCGGAGTAGATCAGGCCCTTCTTCAGCAGAGCATCACGCGCAGGGGACAGGGACTGCGGCTTGCGCCCCAGGTGCGCTGCGACGTCCGACGTAGGGACCGACTCAACGCCCGGACTCGCTTCATTCACAGCGAGACTCACCTCGGCCATGGCGCGGAGGTACTCGCGCTCGCCGGGCGTTGCCCGCTCGAACCGGGAGCCGAAGAAGCCGACGGCCAGCTCCTCCTCGGCCTCGGCGGCGGCGACTCGGACATCGTCGGCGGTGATGGGGGACTCCGGCGCCCGGTCCCAGGCCGCCTTGCCGTACGCCTGGATGAAGTAGGGGTAACCATCGGTGAGGGCATACATCGCGTCGAGGGCGTCATCCGTGTAGGCGGCGTCCTCCTCCTCGACCGGGGCTACCAAGGCGCGGTCGGCCTCGGGGCGGCTCAGTCGGTCGATGCGCGAGTAGCGGAACAGCCTCTCGCTGTAGGACTTCGACGCAGACAGGACAGCCGGCAGGTGCGGCAGCCCCGCGCCGACGATGATGAGGGGCAGGCGGGACTGGGAGATCTCGTGACAGGCCGCGCACAGGGCGGACACATCGGCGGGACCGAGGTCCTGCATCTCGTCGATGAAGACGGCGATGCCACGACCGGTGTCGGCGGCCATCCCGCCCACATCGGTGAGGAGCTCGACGAGGTCGATCTCGATGTCGCCGGAGTCGGCCCGTCCGGGGATGGCCGGCACATCGATGCCGGGGTTCCACCGGTCGCGGAGTTTCGCCCCGGCACCGGCATCGCGCTGGACGAACGACTTGACCACTCCCAGGGCGTGCTCGCCGGCTCCGCCAGAAGGGCCGAGCTCGCGGATCGCCTGATGCAGCGCGGAGGCGAGGGGCCGGCGCAGGGACTGGTCAGGTCGCGCCTCGAGCTTGCCGGTGCCCCACCCGGCGCGCACCGCCGAGGACCGCAGGGCGCCGAGGAGGACGGTCTTGCCCACCCCGCGCAGACCCGTGAGGACGATGGACCGTTCCGGCCGCCCACGCGCCACCCGTTCCAGCACGACGTCGAAGGCGTCGAGCTGCTCGTCCCGGCCGGCGAGCTCGGGAGGACGCTGGCCGGCGCCGGGCGCATACGGGTTGCGAATCGGATCCACGATCGGAGGCTATACGCCTCTCTAGCGACAACCGCATACATCGCAATAGGCGGCTATGGCGTGTCGCCAGGGACACGTGCACCCCGCGGTACGCGACGACGCCCGAGTGGATAACCTCTAGGTAGGGCATCGACGCCCGGGACTTTTTCGCCATCGCGTGGTGAGGAGATGACCAGCCATGACCGCGATCCTTCGGGTCAACCTCGGTGAGCACGCAGAGGAGCTCCAGAACCTGCCGATCACCGTCAACGGGGTCCAGCTGGGGGTGACGAAGGGGGAGACGACCGAGGTCGAGGTCGAGCCGGGGTGGAGCATCATCGAGATCGGCCACGGCTTCGACAGCACCGCACCGGCCCGCTTCCACGCCTACCGCGTGGACCACGTCGACGTGTACGTGCACCGCTTCCAGGACGACAGGGTCCCGGCTGGGGGAATTCTCGGGGGACGCTACTACCTCACCGTGGAGCACTCCCAGCCGACGCCACCCGACCCGGACGCCTGAGCAGGGTTCGCCTTGAGTGACCGGCCGGTCGAGAGGCGGGCCGGTCAGAACGACGTCGGCTGAGCCGCAGCCCCACAGGTTTCGATCCCCGTATCCTTCTCGCGTGACCGAGAAGAGCCGCTCATGAGCGGCGGCCTGGCCGCGCTGCTCGACGACATCGCCGCCCTGGCCCGACTGGCGGCGGCATCGGTCGACGATGTGAGCGCCGCCGCGGGCCGGGCGAGCGCGAAGGCCGCGGGGGTCGTCATCGACGACACCGCTGTGACGCCGCGCTATGTGACCGGGTTCAAGCCCGAGCGCGAGCTGCCGATCATCAAGGCGATCGCGATCGGCTCGCTGCGCAACAAGCTCGTCTTCATCGTCCCGGTCGCCCTGCTCCTCAGTCAGTTCGCGCCCTGGGCGCTCACGCCGCTCCTCATGATCGGCGGCACCTACCTCGCCTATGAGGGTGCCGAGAAGATCCTGGAGAAGCTCGGCGTCCTCAGGCACCACGATGAGCACGACGTTCCCGTCATCGAGGTGGGGCCGGAGGAGGAGAAGAAGATGGTGTCCGGTGCCATCCGCACCGACTTCATCCTCTCCGCCGAGATCATGGTCATCGCGCTCAACGAGGTCGCCCAGGAGCCTCTCCTGAGGCGCACGATCGTCATGATCGTCGTGGCGATCGCCATCACACTTCTCGTGTACGGCGTCGTCGGACTCATCGTGAAGATGGACGACATCGGGCTGAGCCTCACCCAGCGCAGCTCTGGAACCGCCCAGCGGTTCGGGCACGGGCTGGTCAAGGGGATGCCCAAGCTGCTCAGCGCGCTCTCGGCCATCGGCATCGTCGCGATGCTGTGGGTCGGCGGCCACATCCTCCTCGTCGGTGTCGACGACCTCGGCTGGCACGGGCTCTACGGCCTGGTCCACCAGCTCGAGGACGGGGTGGCCGGGGTCGTCGGGGTGGGTGGCTTCCTCGCCTGGCTGGTGAACACGATCGCCTCGGCGATCATCGGACTCGTCGTCGGCTCCGTCGTCGTGGGGGTCCTCCATCTTCTTCCTTTCGGCCCGTTCGCGCGGAAGAAGGGGAACAATGAGCACGACGACCATGTCGGTGCCCATGACGGCACCCCGGACCAAGGACTTGAGCCATGAGCAGCGCACCCCCCGGATGGCACCTCCAGCCCGACGGTCGAGAACGCTATTGGGATGGGGAGCGCTGGACCGACCAGTTCCGTGAGCCGGACCGCGCTCGCACCGAGCAGATCCCGCTGGGGGAGACCCAGGGCATGCCCACTGCCTCGGCAGGCGATCAGAGTGGGTATGCGGGGGCCCGGCCGGGCGCATACCAGTCCCCGGGTGGGTACTCGCCTCCTCCCGGGCACGGTGATACCTATCCTCGTGAGCCGTACGTCGGCCAGGGTGGGCCGATGTCCGACCGACCGGGCGGGACGCCGGGCTGGCTCAAGGGGTGCCTCATCGCCCTGCTCATCGTCATCGTGCTCGCCGCGATCGCCGTGGGGGTCGGCTGGTGGCTGATCAACCGCGCCGTCGACAATGTCGCCTCGCCCCAGCCGTCCGAGACGACCGCGCCGACCACGGAACCCACTGACACACCCACGGACGAGCCGACCGGGTCGGTGAGCATTCCCACGACGATTCCCAGCCTCCCCACCGACCTGCCGTCGATTCCTGGCTCCGGGGTCACCGTGGTCGTCGAGGTGGGCGAGGGATTCACCTTCGGCCCGGCGGAGATCAAGGCCGGCTGGGGCTTCGAGTCGCAGCCGCTCGGCTTCCGCACCGTGACGATGACGGTCATCCCGCAGGAGACCAGCTCGGTGCCGGTGGTATTCACGATGCGCTTCCTCTCCGGGTCGGACGAAGAGCTGGGCGCGACAGTGTGCACCGCTCCGCTCACCACCGTCGGTCAGGAAGAGTCCGTCGCCTGTATCCCCGTCCATGGCGAGGTGGAGAACGCAGAGCAGGTCCAGGTCAGCGGCATCGGTGGCTGACGTCCGGGAGACCTGAAACCTCGGGTTTCGCTCTCGCAAGCACACGAGCCACGCGCCTGCCTGATGGCAGGTGCGTGGCTCGCTTTGTGAGGTGAAAGGCTCCACGACGTCACGGGACGAACCCGTTGGGCGTCGGGAGGCCGGAGGGATCAGGCGGAGTGGTCGCCGGCCTCGTGGGCGGCGCGCTGGGCTGCGATCTGCTCGTGGACCTGCGCCATGTCGAGGCCCTGGACGGCCTCGATGACCTGGTTGAGCGCCGCGGACGGCAGGGCGCCGGGCTGGTTGAAGACGAGGACGCCGTCGCGGAACGCCATCAGCGTGGGGATCGAGCTGATCTGCAGGGCACCGGCGAGCTCCCGCTCGGCCTCGGTGTCGACCTTCGCGAAGGTGATGTCGGCGTGCTCCTCGCTCGCCTTCTCGAAGACAGGTGCGAAGTTGCGGCACGGGCCGCACCACTCCGCCCAGAAGTCGACGAGGACGATGCCGTCCTGCTTCACGGTCTGCTCGAACTCGGCGAGGGTGAGGTCCTTGGTTGCCATAGCGGCACAGCTCCTGACTGGGGGTGGAAGGTCTCCTCACCCAAACCGTGTCACAGTGCGCGCTATTCCACGACCCCTGCGGAACCATGCTCCACCCCTGCGGCGGGCCGTACACGAACGTGCCAATAGGAAGGTTCTGGTACGGAGGATGGGTGGCGGCCGTACACGAACGTGCCAATAGGAAGGTTCTGGTACGCCCCAGATCGCCTCCGCCTGGCCCCAACGGCCCCGCTGTCACGTCGTGAACGTGTCAGGGCCGCTCAGCGGACGGGCGTGGCGACACCTGCGATGAACGGCACCAGCTCGAAGCGTCCCTCATCGGCCGGCGAGAGCAGCCGCACGTCGAACCCGCCGGCCGCCAGCATCGCGACGATGTCCCGGTCGAGGTGGCAGCCACCGGCGACCTTTCCCCAGACCGGTTGGAGCCGGGACTGTATGCGTCGCGCCCGCGGGTGCGCGGCCGCCACGTGCTCGACGAAGCGCACCGTTCCACCGCTGCGCAGGACCCGGCGGAACTCGGCGATCGCCTGCTCGAGGTCCGGGATGGTGCACATCGTCCAGGTCGAGACCACGACGTCGACCGAGTCGTCCGGGAGCGAGAGGGATGCTCCGTCGAGGCCGATCCGGGTGACTGGCGGGGCGAAAGCCTCGATCCGTCGGGTCGCGAGATCCCAGGCCAGGTCGGCCGGCTCGACCGCCAGGACCTCCCGCACGGACGTTGGGTAGAACGGCAGGTTCTTGCCGGTGGCGAAGCCCACCTCGAGCACGACGCCTGCGA
>JAAYCP010000290.1 GCA_012729695.1 Actinomycetales bacterium
AGGCCGATGCCTTGGTCACTGTCGACCCCACACTGCGGTCGAAGGCAGAGCCAGTGGTGCGACTCGCCCCGATCGAGGATCTCGCTCGAGGTGAGCAGTGAGCGCCCCCTCCACTCGGCCGACAGCGTTCCGTGCGTTCACGACCGTCGAGTTCTGGAGCGGCGCACACGACCCGGCCCCACCTTCGCGGTGAGGACGCAGCGGGACTGAGCCACCGCATACCCCCTTGCCGCCGGCTCAGAGCGTCGGCGGCCCAGGAGGCGGCGGGATGGCCGGCCCAGACAGCGGATGGCCTTGCGCGGACTCGTACCACTCCGCATACGCCGCCACGGCTGTCGGCAGGGTGGGGAAGATCCGGTCCGCGCCGACGCGATCGATGAAGCCGGCTGCCTCCAGAGGCATCCTCAGATCCTGCTTGACACGGGCGAGGGCGAGCTCGATTCCCATGTCTTCCAACGTCTCTCGCAGAGTGTCTAGCGCATCGATCGCCGTGAGGTCGACCTCGACTGTGGCCTCGACGTTGAGCAGGAGCCAGTAGACCGGGCCCTCACGCCGAGCCCGGTGAACGCTGTCGAGGGCCTTGGTGAGGAAGTAGGCGGAGTTGGCGAAGAACAGGGGCGCGTCCCACCGGTAGACGACCAGCCCGGGCACCTGCACGGCGTCGGGGTAGTCGTCGATGTCGTGCATTCCGGCGACCCCGGGCACATAGCCGAGGACGCCGTCGTGCGCGTTGACGATCCGGCGGAGCAGGTCGAGCACCGACATCGCGATCGCCGCGCCGATCCCACCGAGGACCCCCAGGGTCAGCACCGCCACGCTCGTCGCGATCGCCAGCAGCAGCTCGCTGCCACGGAACGCCGCGAACCTGCGGAACTCGCCGATATCGACGAGCCGGAGCGCCGCATACACGACGATTCCGCCGAGGGCAGCCAGCGGGAAGGTGGCCAGGACCGGGCCCAGCCACAGGAGGGTCGCCACGACCAGGAGCGCCGTGACGAGCGAGTGCAGCTGGGTCCGGGCACCCATGGAGTCGGCGAGCGCGGTGCGGCTGCCGCTCGAGCTGATGGGGAACCCCTGGAAGAGGCCTACGGCGACGTTCGCGGTTCCGAGGGCCAGCAGCTCCTGGTTGGCGTCGGTCCGCTGCTTGTGCCGGAGGGCGAAGGCGCGGCCCTCCAGGACGTTGTCGGAGTATGCGACGATCGCCACCCCCACAGCGGCCGGCAGCAACCGCCACACCTCGATCGACGTGACCTGCGGGACCTCCAGGGAGGGCAGACCTTGTGGGATCGCGCCGACGACGAGGACCCCCTCCTCGGTCAGCCCGAGGAACTGCACCACGGCGGCCGCGCCGAGCATGACGAAGAGCGGTCCGGGCCAGCGGGGTGCGACGCGGCGCAGCACGAGCAGCAGCACCAGCGTCACGAGCGCCACGGTCAGAGTCGGTATGTGCGTGTCGCCCAGGTGCGTGATGGCGTACCGGAGTTCGCCGAGTGTGCTCCCCTCGACCTGGATGCCCATGATGTTGTCGAGCTGGCTGAC
>JAAYCP010000291.1 GCA_012729695.1 Actinomycetales bacterium
CGCCGAAGGCGGAGAAGATGTCCTCGAAGCCGCCGCCCCCACCGGGACCACCGGCCCGGAAGCGGGCGCCGCCACGCGCCATCTGGCGGATCGCGTCGTACTCCTGGCGCTGCTCCTTGTTGGACAGCACCGAGTGCGCCTCACCGACGTCCTTGAACTTCTGCTCGGCCGTCGCGTCACCGGGGTTCTTGTCCGGGTGGTACTTGCGGGCGAGCTTGCGATAGGCCTTCTTGATGTCGGCATCGCTGGCGTCGGGGGAGACGCCGAGGATGGCATAGAAGTCCTTCTCGAACCAGTCCTGGCTAGCCATCGTCGGTGCCTCCCTTCATCATGTTGGTGCTGATCGTGTGATTGCTGATCGAGATGACCTCAACCGTATGCGGTCGCGGGCCGGATCGCCCGGAACATCACTCCGGGCGGCCACCATCACTGCGGGTCGGCCACCGACACACGAGCCGGACGGATCACCCGGTCGCCGGCCCGGTAGCCGGGCTGGAGCACCTGGACGATCGTGGTCGCCGTCGGGTCCTCCGGGGTGATCGAGTCGTCCCAGGCGGCATGCAGCAGCGCCTCGTGGACGTTGGGGTCGAACGCCTCACCGGGCTCGCCGAAGCGCTCCAGGCCGAACTTCGCCAGGCTGGCCTCGAGCTTCTCGGCGATCGCGGTGAAGGGACCACCCTCCTCGAGCGCTCCGTGCTGGCGCGCGGCGTGGATGTCGTCGAGCACCGGCAAGAGCGTGTCGATGACGTCGGCGATGGCCCGCTCCTGGACCAGAGCACGGTCGCGGTCGACCCGTCGCTTGTAGTTGACGTACTCCGCCTGCAGGCGCTGCAGGTCCTCGAGCCGCTCCGCAGCAAGCTGCGTGTCCGGGTGGTCGGCGGACCCACGCACCACCGGGTCGTTGACCGCTTCGGTGTTGACCTCGGCGCCGCCGGGGAGGGTCTCCTCGACAGGCACCTCCTGGGCCTCAGCCGCGCCGGGGTCCGGGGCCACCTCGTCGGTGACCCCGGACTGCTCGGCGTCACGATGGACGTCGCTCACTTGTTCTCCTCGTCGTCCTCGACGACCTCGGCATCCACGACGTCCTCGTCGCCGGTGTCACCGGACGCTCCTGCGTCGGAGGCGCCTGCCGCGTCACCGGTCGGGGCCTGCTCGGCCGCTGCCGCATACACGGCTGCGCCCATCTTCTGCGACTCGGTGTTGAGGGCGTCGATCTTGGCGTTGATGTCGGCGGCCGAGGCGCCGGAGTCGGCCTTGAGGACCTCCTTGAGCTCCTCGAGGGCCGTGAGCACCGGCGTCTTGAGGTCGTCCGAGACCTTGTCGCCGCTGTCGGCGAGGAACTTCTCGGTCGAGTAGACGAGCTGCTCGCCGGTGTTGCGGGCCTCGGTCTCCTCGCGCCGCTTGCGGTCCTCCTCGGCGTGCGCCTCGGCGTCCTTGACCATGCGGTCGATCTCCTCCTTGGAGAGCGCGGACCCACCGGAGATCGTGATCTTCTGCTCCTTGCCCGTGCCGCGGTCCTTCGCCGTGACGTGCACGATGCCGTTGGCGTCGATGTCGAAGGTGACCTCGATCTGCGGGACACCGCGCGGTGCCGGAGCGATTCCGGAGAGCTCGAAGGTGCCGAGAGCCTTGTTCTCCCGGGCGATCTCACGCTCACCCTGGAAGACCTGGATGAGCACGCTCGGCTGGTTGTCCTCGGCGGTGGAGAACACCTCGGAGCGCTTGGTCGGGATGGCGGTGTTGCGCTCGATGAGCTTGGTGAAGAGCCCACCCTTGGTCTCGATACCGAGGCTGAGGGGGGTGACGTCGATGAGGAGGACGTCCTTGCGCTCACCCTTGAGGACACCGGCCTGCAGCGCCGCGCCGAGCGCGACGACCTCGTCCGGGTTGACACCCTTGTTGGGCTCCATGCCACCGGTGAGCTGCTTGACGACATCGGTCACGGCGGGCATCCGGGTGGAGCCACCGACGAGGACGACGTGGTCGATGTCCGAGACCGAGATCCCGGCGTCCTTGATGACGTTGTGGAACGGCTGCTTCGTGCGCTCGAGCAGGTCCTTGGTCATCTGCTCGAACTGCGCGCGGGTCAGCGTCTCGTCGAGATGGATCGGGCCGTTCTCGCTCATCGAGAGGTACTGCAGCGAGATCGTCGTGCTCGTCGCCGAGGATAGCTCCTTCTTCGCCTGCTCCGCGGCGTCCTGGAGACGCTGCATCGCGATCTTGTCCTTGGCCAGGTCGACGCCGGTGCTGTTCTTCACGACGGTGAGCAGGTGCTCCACGATCCGGTGGTCCCAGTCGTCACCACCGAGCTGGTTGTCACCGTTGGTCGCGCGGACCTGGATGGTCGCGAAGCCGTCCTCGGGGTCCTTGCCGACCTCGAGGAGGGAGACGTCGAAGGTGCCGCCACCGAGGTCGAAGACGAGGATGAGCTCGTCCTCCTTGCCCTTGTCCAGACCGTATGCGAGGGCCGCCGCGGTCGGCTCGTTGACGATCCGCAGGACGTTCAGACCCGCGATCTCACCGGCCTCCTTGGTCGCCTGACGCTCGTGGTCGTCGAAGTAGGCAGGGACGGTGATGACGGCGTCGGTCACCGGCTCACCGAGGTAGGCCTCGGCATCCCGCTTGAGCTTCTGCAGGATGCGGGCGCTGATCTCCTGGGGGGTGTAGCGCTTGCCGTCGATGTCGGGGCTCTTCCAGTCGGTGCCCATGTGGCGCTTGACCGACCGGATGGTGCGCTCGACGTTGGTCACCGCCTGCCGCTTGGCGATCTCGCCGACGAGGACCTCGCCGCCCTTGGAGAAGGCGACGACGGATGGGGTGGTGCGCCCGCCCTCGGCGTTCGCGATGATGGTTGGCTCCCCGCCCTCGAGGACGGCTACTGCCGAGTTGGTGGTGCCGAGGTCGATACCGACTGCACGTGCCATGGTCCTGGTCTCCTTGTGAAGTTGAGTTGGCTGCACTCAAGTTAGTCCTGGGCGGGTTGCACCGCAACTTCGCCGC
>JAAYCP010000074.1 GCA_012729695.1 Actinomycetales bacterium
ACCCAGCTAGGGAACCACATCCGCTGCCACCACTCGGTGTACGGGATGACCTGCGCGGTGTAGATCGGCCAGAAGAAGGCGAACACGAGCAGCACGAGCAGGCAGTACGCCCCCACCGTGAGCAGGCCGAGCTGTCGGCGGCGGAAGGAGTCGGTGTCCCGGCCCAAGGCCAGCCCGAGCATGAAGGTGGCGGCGAGCACGACATACGGGAGGAACGCGATGGAGTAGAAGCCGTAGATCGTGCGGCCCTGGTAGAAGAACCACGGCAGGTACATGGCGGCGAACCCGGCGAGGATCGCGCCGGCGCGCCAGTCGCGCCGGAAGGCCCAGTGGTACAGCAGGAAGGCCAGCGCGATCGTGGCCAGCCACCAGATGGGGACGGTCCCGACCGACGTGATCGCCTGACTGCACCGGTCGGCGCCGCACAGCTCCGGCTCGGGCGTCTCGTAGAGGAACGAGGTGGGCCGGCCCTGCACGATCCAGCTCCACGGATTCGCCTCGTAGGGGTGGTCGCTCGCGAGCCCGACGTGGAAGCGGTACGCGTCCTGGTGGTACTTCCACAGCGACCGGATGGAGTCGGGGACCCACCCGAAGCTCTCCGAGGGGTTCTCGGCCCCCCACTGGCGCAGGTACCCGGCTGAGTTCCGGAACCAGCCGAACCAGGAGGCGACATAGACCACGAGTGCCGTCGGCACCATGGCGAGGAAGGCCGGCAGACAGTCCTTCACGAGCCCGCCCACCATCCAGCGGCGCACCCCGGCGGCCCGCCTCGCCCCGATATCCCACAGGACGGTCAGCAGACCGAAGACGGCCAGCGCATACAGGCCCGACCACTTGGTGCCGATCGCCAGGCCGAGCATGGCCCCGGCGACCCAACGCCACGGTCGCCAACCGAGCCAGGGACCGTATGCGGTGCTCGCCCCGGCTGCGACCTTGCGGGCGAGGACGTCCCGGCCGGCGTCCCGGTCGATGAGGAGCGCGCAGAAGGCGGCCAGGACGAAGAACATGACGATGATGTCGAGCAGCCCGGTGCGCGAGTGGACGAAGTGGTGTCCCTCGAAGGCGACGAGGAAGGCGGCAACCGTGCCGAGGAGCGTCGACCCGAACATCCGCCGGGCCGCCCGCCCGACCATGAGGATCGAGAGCGTCCCGAGCAGCGCGACCGAGAACCGCCAGCCGAAGGTGCTCGTCGTCCCGAAGATCGCCTCCCCCGCAGCGATGACCCACTTGCCCACTGGGCCGTGGACGACGAAGTCACCGGTCGTACCCCAGACGTCCTGGTCCCCGACGTTCCAGAGCTCGTCGGGCTCCTCGAGTCCGTCGCGGATCCGCATCTCGATGCCGAAGCGCAGCAGGGACGCGGCCTGCTTGACGTAGTACGTCTCGTCGAAGATCAGCCGGCCCGGGCGCCCGAGGGACCAGAACCGCAGGATCCCGCCGATGACGGCGACGGTCAGGGGCCCGAGCCAGCCCCACAGCCGGTCCCGCGGAGACTGGTCGACGGCCCACGAGCCGCGCAGTCGCCGGCGCAGCTCGTCGGTCTGGTTCACGCGCGCCATCGTATGCGTCGCGCCGGTCTGCGGCATGGCGCACCGCCCAGCGCACTCGCCCTTGTGGACGCTCAGCGCCTCGACTCCGGGCTCCCTGCTGGTGTGCCCGGTTCGCGGCCTGCCGGCCACCGCCGGGGGCGGCACCGAGGCCGGCGTGGTGTTCCGGAAGGGCTGGTGTGTGGCTAACTGGTGGCATGCGCCCCGACGACCACCGGTCCGACAGCCCTCACGAGGAGGGGCCGGGAGTCGTCGTCCTGGCGGCCACCCCGATCGGGCAGGTGGGTGACGCGCCCCCGCGGCTCGCCGAGGAGCTCGCCGCAGCCGACGTCATCGCGGCCGAGGACACCCGTCGGCTGCGACGCCTCCTGCGCGACCTGGGGATCGAGAAGGACCCGGGTCGCGACCAGGTGGTCATCAGCTATCACGAGCACAACGAGGCGTCCCGCACCGCGGACCTCGTCAGTCGCCTCGACGCCGGGGCCAGGATCGTCCTCGTCACCGATGCGGGGATGCCGAGCGTCTCGGACCCCGGCTACCGGCTCGTGCGGGCGGCCGTGGAGGCGGGCCACCGGGTCACCGCGGTCCCGGGCCCGAGCGCCGTCCTCACCGCGCTCGCCGTCTCGGGCCTGCCCGTCGACCGGTTCTGCTTCGAGGGCTTCCTCCCTCGCAAGGCGGGGGACAGGCGGCGGGTCCTGGAGGGGCTCGCCGAGGAGCCCCGCACGATGGTGTTCTTCGAGGCGCCGCACCGGCTCGCGGAGGCCCTGACCGACATGGCCCAGATCCTCGGCGCCGAGCGCCCGGCCGCGGTGTGCCGCGAGCTGACGAAGACCTACGAGGAGGTCCGTCGGGGAGGCCTCGGTGAGCTGGCGGAGTGGGCGGCCGACGGGGTCCGCGGCGAGATCACCGTCGTCGTCCAGGGCGCGCAACCACGGCATACCTCCCCGGGTGATCACCTCGACGTCATCGCGGAACGGGTGGGCTCAGGGGAGCGCCTCAAGGACGTCTGCGCCGAGGTCGCGGCGGCGACGGGACTGTCGAAGAAGGCGCTCTACGACGCCTATCTCGCCCGTACCGGCCGGTAACCGGGCATAAGTCACACTCAGGAGCCGGGACCAGCCCGCCTCTGTCGGACCAGTCGCGGTACCCTCGGCTGCGTGGCAACGACGACAGCTCCCGCGAAGCGGCGGACGAGGGCACGCGACACGACCGTCTTCCTGAAGTTCCTCATGGCGACGACGGGCATCGTGTTCATCGGCTACGTCCTCCTCCACATGTACGGCAACCTCAAGGTCTTCGCAGGCCAGGAGGCGTTCGACAGCTACGCGCACCATCTGCGCACCTTCGGGGAGCCGATCCTTCCCTACGGCGGGATGCTGTGGATCATCCGCATCGTGCTCGTGGCCTCGATCCTCGGCCACCTGTACGCCGCCTTCACCCTGTGGAGCCGGGCGAACGGTGCGCGCTCGCAGCGCTATGCCGTGAAGAAGGCTGCCAAGGCCACCCTGGGGAGCCGCACGATGCGCTGGGGCGGGGTCGCCATCCTGGTCTTCGTCGTCTGGCACCTCATCCACTTCACCATCGTCAAGCCGGCGATCAACGCCGACGTCTCGGCGAGCGCGATCGCCGAGTCGCCGTTCACGATGATGGTGGCCAGCTTCCAGCTGTGGTGGATGGTCGCCATCTACCTGCTCGCGATGATCGCCCTCGGCCTGCACCTCTCGCACGGGACCTTCAGCGCGCAGCAGACGCTCGGCTGGACCCAGACGGCCCGCGGCTACCAGCGCGCCCGGACGATCGGCTACGTCGTCGCCGCAGTCGTCGTCGTCGGCTTCGCCCTCCCGCCGCTCGCCATCCTCTTCGGCATCGTCGGCTGACCGCCCAGACAAGGAGAACTCCCGACATGGCACTCATCGACGGTCTGTACACCGAGGGCGAGAAGATCGCCGACACCAAGGCTCCCAACGTCCCCATCGAGCGCAAGTGGACGCAGCGCAAGTTCGATGCGGCACTCGTGAACCCGGCGAACCGGCGGAAGCTGTCCGTCATCATCGTCGGCACCGGTCTGGCCGGCGGGGCCGCTGCCGCCACGCTCGGCGAGGCCGGCTACCGGGTGAAGTCATTCTGCTACCAGGACTCCCCGCGTCGCGCCCACTCCATCGCCGCCCAGGGTGGCATCAACGCCGCGAAGAACTACAAGGAGGACGGCGACTCCGTCTTCCGCCTCTTCTACGACACCGTCAAGGGCGGTGACTACCGCGCCCGGGAGACCAACGTCTACCGGCTCGCCGAGGTCAGCGCGAACATCATCGACCAGTGCGTGGCCCAGGGCGTCCCGTTCGCCCGCGAGTACGGCGGTCTGCTCGACAACCGCTCCTTCGGCGGGGTGCAGGTCTCCCGGACCTTCTATGCGCGTGGCCAGACCGGTCAGCAGCTCCTCATCGGCGCGTACCAGGCCCTGGAGCGCCAGGTCGCGGCCGGCACCGTCGAGATGTTCTCGCGTCACGAGATGCTCGAGCTCATCGTCAGCGATGGCCCGGACGGCAAGCGGGCGCGCGGCATCATCGCCCGTGACCTCGTGACCGGGGAGATCGAGACCCACCTCGCGGACGCGGTGGTGCTCGCCAGCGGCGGCTACGGCAACGTCTTCTTCCTCTCGACCAACGCGATGGGGTCCAACGTCACCGCCACGTGGCGGGCACACCGCAAGGGTGCGTACTTCGCGAACCCCTGCTACACGCAGATCCACCCGACGTGCATCCCGGTCTCCGGTGACCACCAGTCGAAGTTGACCCTGATGTCCGAGTCGCTGCGCAACGACGGCCGGATCTGGGTGCCGAAGCGGCGCGAGGACTGCGACAAGGACCCGCGGGACATCCCCGAGGAGGACCGCGACTACTACCTGGAGCGGATCTACCCGGCCTTCGGCAACCTCGTCCCGCGCGACATCGCCTCCCGCCAGGCGAAGAACGTCTGTGACGAGGGCCGCGGGGTCGGCCCGATGGTCGGTGACTTCCGCCGCGGCGTCTACCTCGACTTCGCCGACGCGATCGCGCGACTCGGTGAGGACGCGGTGCGTGCCAAGTACGGCAACCTCTTCGACATGTATGCGCAGATCACCGGCGAGAACCCCTACGAGACGCCGATGCGCATCTACCCCGCCGTGCACTACACGATGGGCGGACTGTGGGTGGACTACGACCTCGAGTCCTCGATCCCCGGCCTCTTCGTCGCCGGCGAGGCGAACTTCTCCGACCACGGCGCGAACCGCCTCGGTGCCTCCGCCCTCATGCAGGGTCTGGCCGACGGCTATTTCGTCCTGCCGAACACCATCCGCGACTACCTCGCCAAGGGTCCGTTCGAGGAGCTCTCGGAGGCCGACGCTGCTGTCGCCGAGGCGCGCAAGTCGGTGGAGGACCGCACCCAGAAGCTGCTCTCCATCAACGGTGAGCGCAGCGTCGACTCCTTCCACCGCGAGCTCGGCAACATCATGTGGGAGTACTGCGGGATGGAGCGCACGGCCGAGGGTCTGCAGAAGGCCATCGACCTCATCCGCGCCCTGCGTGACGAGTTCTGGCGCAACGTGCGGGTCCTGGGTGCCGCCGACACGCTCAACCAGAGCCTCGAGAAGGCCGGCCGGGTGGCGGACTTCCTCGAGCTCGGCGAGCTCATGTGCATCGACGCCCTGCACCGCCGCGAGTCCTGCGGTGGTCACTTCCGGGCCGAGTCCCAGACCGAGGACGGCGAGGCGCTGCGTCACGACGACGAGTTCGCCTATGTCGGTGCCTGGGAGTTCACCCCCGGGACTGCGGAGAGCGGCATCGACTCAGGGACCATGGGCCCGCCCGTCCTGCACAAGGAGGATCTCGTCTACCAGGCGATCGAGCTCAAGCAGAGGAGCTACAAGTAATGAAGCTGACCCTGAAGATCTGGCGTCAGGACGGTCCGAACGCCAAGGGCGACTTCGTCACCTACCAGGTCGACGACATCCTCCCGGACATGTCGTTCCTCGAGATGCTCGACGTCCTCAACGAACGCCTCATCGCCGAGGGCACCGAGCCGATCGCCTTCGACAGCGACTGCCGCGAGGGCATCTGCGGCATGTGCGGGCTGATGATCTCCGGCTATGCCCACGGCCCGAAGCAGACGACGACCTGCCAGCTCCACATGCGCTCGTTCTCCGACGGAGAGACGATCACGATCGAGCCGTGGCGTGCCGACCCGTTCCCGGTGATCCGGGACCTCGTCGTCGACCGCAGCGCCTTCGACCGGATCATCGCCTCCGGCGGCTTCATCTCCGTCAACACCGGGTCCGCCCCGGAGGCCCACGCGGCGCCGGTCCCGAAGGAGAACGCCGACCGCGCCTTCGTCGCCGCCGAGTGCATCGGCTGTGGAGCCTGTGTGGCGGCATGCCCCAACGCCTCGGCGATGCTCTTCACGGCCGCCAAGGTGACTCACCTCGGCGAGCTGCCGCAGGGACAGCCCGAGCGCTACTCCCGGGTCGTCTCGATGCTCAACCAGCACGACGCCGAGGGCTTCGGCGGGTGCACGAACATCGGCGAGTGCTCGGCCGCCTGCCCCAAGGGCATCCCGCAGGACGTCATCTCGACGCTCAACGCGGACCTGCGCCACGCGCTGCGTACCGGTCGCTGAGCGGGTACCCACCAATCACGCGTCAGTCGGCGCCGGTCCTTCGGGACCGGCGCCGACTGCCATGTGCCGGGTGAGCTGAAGCGGCCTTCGCGGAGCGGAGCGGGCAGGAGTTCGCCGCGGACTGCGGGAGCGTGCCGGCGATCAGTGGGCCCGGGCACGAGGACTAGGAGCCTCAGCGGCCGGAGCGGGAGCGCCCCTTCAGGCCGCCGGACGACGAGGGTATGCGCTCGGCCCGGATCGCGGAGAGGGTCAGGTCGATCTCGGCCTCGATGTACTCATCGAGGCTGAGGTGGGGGGCGAGCGCCCAGTGCTTCAGGGCCCAGGCGTGGGCCGCCATCTTGAGGTTGTGGGCGACGAGCTCGGGCGACACTGCACGGAACTGACCCGTGGCGGTTCCGGCGCGGACGGCCTCGCGGAACGGCTCGGTCGTCTCCTCCTCCATCCGGGTGACCTTGGCGCGGCCCTGGGGGGAGAGGGTCTGGCTCTCGCGGTAGGCAAGGAGGGCGGCCTCCCGGCGGGCGTCGATGACCTTGCAGAACGCGGCGAACCCGGCCCGGAGGCGCTGCTCCGGGTCCTCGCCGGCGGCGTCCATCGCTGCCGGCACGAGCACGCGGAAGTCGTCGAGGATCTCGACGATGACGGCCTCGAGGACCTCGTCCTTGCCGGCGAAGTACTGGTAGATGAGGCCCACACTCATGCCGGCCCGCTCGGCGACCGCCTGCATGGACATGCCGTGGAAGCCGGTGTCGTACATGATCCGCGCTGCGGCCTCGAGGATCTGCGCCTGCCGACGCTCGATGCGCTCGCGGCGGGCCTCCTCACGGGAGTCGACCCGGGAGAGCTCCTCGGGCTCCGGTGAGGCGGACGACGCCGAGGGGGCGCTCGCCTTCGCAGCGGACGACTCGGTCGTCTCTGCGGTGCTCGTCGTGCTCATCGTGCGTCCTCCTCCCTGGGAATTCCTGGATCGGTCTTGACACAGCATACAGATTGAACCACTATTCAGTGAATACCCATTCAATGAATGTTCGTTCAAGTTGCGAGGAGCCCGCCGTGAGCCAGTTCGAGGACATCATCTACAGCGTCGAGGACGGCGCAGCGATCATCACGATCAACCGGCCCGAGCGGTACAACGCCTTCCGGGGTCAGACCGTCGAGGAGCTCATCGAGGCGTTCCGGCTCGCCTGGGCGGACAACGCCGTGCGCTCGGTCATCCTCACCGGCGCCGGGGAGAAGGCCTTCTGCACCGGTGGCGACGTCAAGCAGCGTGCCGAGACGGGCGACTACGGCCCGACGAAGTCCGGCATGTTCGAGATCGGCTACCTCCAGAAGCTCATCCGCGACATCCCCAAGCCGGTCATCGCGGCCGTGAACGGTGTGGCCATCGGCGGCGGTCACGTCCTGCACGTGCTCTGTGATGTCTCCATCGCGAGCGAGACGGCCCGTTTCGGCCAGGCCGGCCCCCGCGTGGGCTCTTTCGACGCGGGCTTCGGCACCGCATACCTTGCTCGGGTCGTCGGCGAGAAGAAGGCCCGCGAGATCTGGTTCTGGTGCCGCCAGTACACCGCCGCCGAGGCGCTCGAGATGAACCTCGTCAACAAGGTCGTCCCGGCCGACCAGCTGATGGCCGAGGCCAAGGCCTGGGCCGCGGAGATCAACGCGCTCTCCCCGACGGCGATCCGGTTCTGCAAGCAGTCCTTCAACGCCGACACCGACCACCAGGCCGGCTTCTCCAACATGGCGATGACGGCGCTCGACGCCTTCGCCTCCTCCGAGGAGGGGATGGAGGGCGCCCGGGCCTTCGCCGAGAAGCGCAAGCCCGACTTCGCCCCCTACATCAACTGGCACTGAGCCCAGTAGCACCCATCCAGAAGCACTGATCACGAGCGGCGAGGAGAGCTGACGATGCACTACGGACTCGACGAGGACCAGGAGGCCTACCGGGCCGAGGTGGCCCGGTTCGCCAAGCGGGTGCTGGCTCCGCACTACCAGAGCGACGACGTCGCGGCGGAGTTCCGGCGTCAGCTCGCCCTCGACATGGCGGGCATGGGGCTGACCGGCCTGCGGATCCCCGAGGAGTACGGCGGACAGGAGGCCACCTCGCTCATTGCCGGCCTGGCGGCCGAGGAGGTCGGCCGGCACGACTTCAACGCGACCTACCTCATCATCAACACCGCACTCATCAGTGACGTCATCGTCCGGAACGCGACCGAGGAGCAGAAGCGGGCCTGGCTGCCCGGCATCGCCAGCGGGGAGACCGTGCCCTGCATCTGCATCACCGAGCCCGGGCACGGCACCGACGCTGCAGCGATGGAGCTCAAGGCCGTACCCCAGGAGGGTGGCGGCTGGACGCTGCACGGTGAGAAGACGTCTATCACGCTCGGGATGTCCTCGGACCGCGCCGTCGTCCTCGCGCGCACCGGAGGTCCGGGCGCGAGGGGCATCAGCGCTTTCTGGGTGGACCTGCACGACCCGACCGTGACCCGCTCGGCCTTCGACGACCTCGGCAGCCGCGCGATAGGGCGTGCCTCGCTGCACTTCGACGGGACGCCGGTGCCGGCGGATGGTCTCATCGGCGCCGAGGGGGACGGCTTCGTCTCGGTCATGCAGGGCTTCGACTACTCGCGCGCCATCATCGGCCTCGCGTGCCTCGGCGCTGCCCAGGAGTCCCTCGACGAGGCACTCCAGTGGTCGCGCGACCGGGAAGCATTCGGTCAGCCGATCGGGAAGTTCCAGGGGGTGGCCTTCCCCCTCGCGGAGGCCGCCACCTATGTCCGCGGCGCGCGGCACGTCTGTCTCGACGCGCTCTGGCGCAAGGACAACGACCTCGAGCACTCCGCGGAGGCGGCGATGGCGAAGTTCTGGGCGCCCAAGCTCGCCGTCGAGGTGATCCACCAGTGCCTCCTCACCATCGGGCACGTCGCCTACAGCTCGGAGCACAAGCTCGGGCAGCGCCTGCGGGACGTCATCGGCCTCGAGATCGGCGACGGCACCGCCCAGGTGTCCAAGCTGGTCATCTCGCGCAACCTCCTGGGCCGGCAGTTCGCGCCCTAGCCGCGGACCGCATACGGCCGCACGTCGTTCTCGGAGTCACGAGCCCCGGGCGCCCGACCGCTCACCTGCACAGTCTCATTCCACTGACCCACAACTCCCACAGACTCAACAAGCCTCACCATCAACAGGATTCGAACAGGAGCACCAACCATGGGCCGTCTGACTGACAAGGTCGCGATCGTCACCGGAGCCGGATCCGGCATCGGCAAGGGCATTGCCGAGAAGTTCGCCGCCGAGGGCGCGATCGTCATCGTCACCGACCTGAACGGCGAGGCGGCGCGGACCGTGGCCGAGCAGCTCGGCGGCACGGCGAGTGCGTATGCCGTCGACGTCACCGACCGCGCCACGATCGACGCCATGGTCGAGGGTGTGCTGGCCGAGCACGGTCGCATCGACGTCCTCGTCAACAACGCGGGCTGGGACGTCGGGAAGCCGTTCGTCGAGACCGACGCCGACCTCTGGAGCAAGGTCATCGCCATCAACTATGTCGGCACGCTCAACACCTGCCACGCCGTGCTGCCGGTCATGGCCCAGCAGAACAGCGGCTCGATCGTGAACCTCTCCTCCGACGCCGGACGCGTCGGCTCCTCGGGTGAGGCTGTGTATGCGGGCGCCAAGGCCGGTGTCATCGGCTTCTCGAAGACCATCGCACGGGAGCACGCCCGCAACCAGATCAACGTCAACGTCGTCTGCCCGGGCCCGACCGACACCGCGCTGTTCGCCTCCATGGGCGGAGACAACCCGAAGCTGCGTGAGGGGCTGACCCGCGCGATTCCGTTCCGCCGCCTCGGAACTCCGCAGGACGTCGCGAACGCCGTCGCCTTCTTCGCCTCCGACGAAGCCGCCTTCATCACCGGCCAGACCCTCTCGGTCAGCGGCGGCCTGACGATGGCCTGAGCGACGCATACGAAATCGGACGCAGGAGCAAGGAGAGACAACGATGTCCTTCGAGACCAATCTCGACCAGACCCGCATCGAGGCCATGACCGCAGCGGGCTACTGGCCTGACCAGGTGCTCACCGACCACCTCGACCGCGTGGCCGAGGCGACTCCGGACAAGCTCGCCTTCAAGGACTCGCGCCGGACGATCACGTATGCGGGGCTCCGCTCCGAGGTCGACCGCGCCGCGCTCGGGCTGCTCGAGCTCGGGGTGCGGCCCGGGGACGTCGTCTCCCACCAGCTGCCGAACTGGATCGAGTTCCTCGTCGTGCACCTGGCCTGCGTGCGCATCGGTGCGATCAGCAACCCGCTCATCCCGATCTACCGGGAGCGGGAGGTCGGCTTCATGGTCGGGCTCGCCGAGAGCAAGGTCGTCGTGGTGCCGCGGGAGTTCCGGGGATACGACTACCCGGCGATGATCGAGCGCCTCGACCTGCCGTCGGTGGAGCACGTGCTCGTCGTCGACGCGGGCGAGGGGCTCGCTGACGGCCACCACAGCTTCGAGGAGTTCATGGCAACGCCCTGGGAGGAGCGCCGTGATGCCGGAGAGCTCGCGGCCCTGCGACCCGACCCGAACTCGGTCTCGCTGCTCATCTTCACCTCGGGAACGACGGGCGAGCCCAAGGGCGTCATGCACACGCACAACACGCTCCTGGCCGCGCTGCGCCCGATCCCCGAGCGCATGGGCATCGACGAGAACACCGTCATCCACATGGCCTCGACGTTCGCCCACCTCACCGGGTTCCTCTACGGAGTGAGCCTGCCGATCGTGAACGGCCAGACGTGCATCGTCCAGGACATCTGGAACGCGGACGAGTTCGTGAGCCTCGTCGAGCAGTACGGGATCAACTACACCTCGGGTGCGACGCCGTTCCTCGTCGACCTCCTCGACCACCTGCCGGAGGACACGAGCGGCCTGCAGAGCCTGACCCGGTTCTGCTGCATGGGTGCCCCGATCCCGCGCGTCATGGTCCGCAGGGCGAAGGAGGCGTTGCCCACGATGGCAGTGCTGGGCGGCTGGGGCCAGACCGAGAACGCGCTCGTCACCATCGGCGTCCCCGGCGACCCCGAGGAGAAGATCACGACGGACGGCTGCCCCTGGCCCGGCATGGAGGTGCGCACCGTCGACCAGGACAACGTGCCCGTGGCGCCGGACACCGAGGGCCGGATCCAGGTGCGCGGTCCCTTCCTCTTCGTCGGGTACGCCAAGCGTCCCGAGATGACCCGCGACCTCTTCACCGAGGACGGCTGGTTCGACACCGGCGACCTCGGCTCCCTCAGCGCCGACGGCTACCTCTCGATCTCGGGTCGGACGAAGGACATCATCGTGCGGGGCGGCGAGAACATCCCGGTTGCCTATGTCGAGAACGTCCTCTACGAGAACCCGGACTACGCCCGCGTCGCCGTCATCGCCGTTCCGGACCCGCGGCTGCAGGAGCGCGCCTGTGCGTGCATCGTCCCCGCGCCGGGAGCAGCTCAGCCGACGCTCGAGTCGGTGCAGGCTTATCTCACAGCGAAGGGCGTCGCGAAGCAGTACTGGCCTGAGAAGGTAGTGGCCATGGACGATTTCCCGGCCACGGCGAGCGGCAAGATCCAGAAGTACCAGCTCCGGGAGCTCTTCGAGCAGGAGGCCTTGGCGTGAGCGGTTCCGTCGCATACCTCGTCGGGGGTGTGCGCACCCCGTTCGGGCGGTACGGCGGAGCACTGGCGAGCGTCCGCACCGATGACCTGGCTGCGCACGTCATCTCGGCCCTCCTCGACCGCTACAGCGGGGTCGACCCGACCGAGCTGGACGAGGTCGTCCTCGGCGCGGTGAACCAGGCCGGCGAGGACAACCGCAACGTGGCCCGTCAGGCGGCGCTGCTCGCCGGGGTGCCGGTCTCCGTGCCGGGCGTGACGCTCAACCGGTTGTGCGCCTCAGGCCTGGAGGCCGTGCTGTATGCGGCGCGCACCATCCGCTGCGGCGACGCCGATCTCGTGGTCGCCGGGGGCGTCGAGTCGATGACCCGGGCGCCCTACGTCATGGCGAAGCCAGGAGCCCCCTGGGACCGCTCCCCGGAGGTGCACGACACGACGATCGGTTGGCGCTTCGTCAACCCTCGGATGGTCGAGGCCTTCGGCGTCGACTCCATGCCGCAGACCGCGCAGCACGTCGCTGACGAGTGGGGTGTGGCGCGCGAGGACCAGGACGCGTTCGCCCTGCGCTCCCAGCAGCGGGCTGCCGCCGCGATCTCCTCCGGACGACTGGCACGGGAGATCGTGCCGGTTCCTGTGCCACAGCGACGCGGCGAGCCGGTCCTCGTCGACACGGACGAGCACCCTCGTGAGACCACGCTGGAGAAGCTCGCTGCGCTGAAGCCGATCTTCCCGAATGGGTCGGTGACTGCTGGGAACTCCTCGGGAGTCAACGACGGCGCGGCAGCGCTGCTCATCGCATCGGAGGACGCAGTGCGTCGCTACGGCCTCACCCCCTTGGCGCGCGTGACGACCGGGCTGTCGGTGGGAGTCGAGCCGAGGGTCATGGGCATCGGGCCGGAGCCGGCCACCAAGGCCCTGCTCGAGCGGACCGGGCTGTCCGTCGCCGACCTCGATGTCATCGAGCTCAACGAGGCCTTCGCGGCGCAGGGGCTCGCGGTCACCCGGGGCCTCGGACTGCCGGACGACGCAGAGCACGTCAACCCGAACGGTGGGGCGATCGCTCTGGGACACCCGCTCGGTGCGAGCGGGGCCAGGCTGGCGCTGACAGCCGCGATCGAGCTGGCCGACCGAGGTGCAGACCGGGCGCTGGCGACGATGTGCGTCGGCGTCGGTCAGGGCGCCGCGGTCCTCCTGGAGAAGGTGTGACCGGGCGATGAGTGAGAGTCAGGAGAGGGAGAGCGGCGTGGGTCACGACGACGGGGCGACCCGGGACAGCGCGGTCCATGGCTACGAGACTCTGCTCGTCGACGTCGAGGACCGGATCGCGACCATCACGATCAACCGTCCTGAGGCGCGGAATGCCCTGAGCCGCACAGTGATCCGCGAGATCCACGAGGCGCTGGACGCCCTCCGCGACGACGACTCGGTCGGCGCTGTCGTGTTCACCGGCGCTGGCGAGAAGGCGTTCATCGCCGGTGCCGACATCACGCAGGTCCGCACGTACACGATGCACACCGGCCTGGAGTCGGCGATGCAACGGGCCTTCGACAGCATCGAGTCGTTCGAGAAGCCGACGATCGCCGCCGTCAACGGCTTCGCACTGGGTGGCGGATGTGAGCTCGCGATGGCGTGCGACATCCGCATCGCCTCCACGACAGCGCGGTTCGGCCTGCCGGAGACCACGCTCGGGGTGCTCCCCGGTGCGGGCGGCACCCAGCGGATGGCCCGGCTCGTCGGGATCGGGCGGGCGCTGGACCTCATCCTCACCTCCCGCATGCTCAACGCCGAGGAAGCCGAGCGCTGGGGGCTGGTCTCCAGGATGAGCTCACCCGAGACGCTGCTCGCCGACGCGCGTGAGGTGGCCCGCACGATCCTGACGAAGGGCCCGGTCGCGGTGCGGCTGGCCAAGCTCGTCGTGCGCGCCGGTGCCGACGCGGACCTCACGACCGGCCAGGTCGTCGAGCGGCTCGCGCAGACCGTGCTGTACACCACCGCCGACAAGAACGAGGGCGCCCAAGCCTTCATCGACAAGCGTCCCGCGCAGTTCAGGGGCGAGTGATGACCGGGACGACCTCACCCTCAGGCGCTGCCGAAAAGGTCTGGCCGACCGTCGCAGTGCTCGGCGCCGGCGCCATGGGCAGCCAGATCGCCGGCGTCATTGCCCTGTCCGGTCGCGACGTCGTCCTCGCCGACACCTCGGACGAGGCGCTTCAGCGGGCCCTGGCCACCCTGGACTCGCGCTGGGAGTCCAGCGTGGCCAAGGGGAGGATGACCGCCCAGGCCAAGCAGGACGCATACAGCCGGATCAGGACGACCACCGACCCGGTCTCCGGTTGTGTGCGAGCCGATCTCGTCATCGAGGCCATCGTCGAGAAGCTCGACGTCAAGCGCTCGACGTTCGAGGCCGTCGGCGCGGCTGTCGCTCCGGCGACGGTGCTGGCCACCAACTCCTCCTCGTTCGTCCCCTCCCAGATCGCCGACGTCGTGCCCGACCCGAGTCGCTTCCTCGGACTGCACTTCTTCAACCCCGCGCTGGTGATGAAGTGCGTCGAGATCATCTCCGGCCCGCAGACCGATCCCCAATTGCTCGAGACCGCAGTCCGGTTCGTCGAGGAGATCGGCAAGGAGCCGGTCGTCCTGCGCAAGGAGATCAACGGGTTCATCGCGAACCGGATCCTGGGAGCCGTCCGCGACGAGGCGATCCGCCTTCTCGAGGGAGGGTATGCGTCGGTCACCGATATCGACCGCGCCTGCCGGACCGCGCTCGGCTACCCGATGGGGCCGTTCGAGCTCATGGACCTCACCGGGATCGACATCGGCTACCTCACCAAGACCGCACGGTACGAAGCGAGCGGTGACCCCGCAGACGCTCCCTCGAGGACAGTGGCCGCGAAGGTCGCCGCCGGGCACCTCGGGCGGAAGACCGGACGAGGGTTCTATCTCTACGACGAGCAGGGCACCCGGCTCGGCGAGGCGCCGGCAGACGATGCTCCGAGCACACGATCAGAAGGAGACCGCAGTCATGGTTGATCTCAGCCTCAACGAGGACCAGAGGGCGTTCCAGCAGGCCGCCCGCGACTTCCTCGAGCACGAGGTCGTGCCGCACCGGCAGGCGTGGGACCGGGCCGAGTCGGTCGACACCGGCATCATCCCCAAGCTCGGTGAGCTCGGCTTCTTCGGCCTGACGATCCCCGAGGAGTACGGCGGGGTCGGTGGCGACTACATCACCTACTGCATCGGGATGGAGGAGCTCGGCCGGGCCGACTCCTCGGTGCGCGGCATCGTCTCGGTGTCGATGGGCCTGTGCGGCAAGCCGATCCTCGAGTTCGGCACCGAGGAGCAGAAGCAGCAGTGGCTCACGCCCATCGCCCTGGGTGAGAAGCTCGGCTGCTTCGGCCTCACCGAGCCGGACAACGGCTCCGACCCTGCGGGGTTGAAGACCCGTGCGGTGCGGCAGGGTGATGACTACCTCATCTCCGGCCAGAAGATCTTCATCACCAACGGCACGTGGGCCGATGTGTGCCTCGTCTTCGCGCGCACCGGTGGCGAGGGACCGAAGGGCATCAGCGCCTTCCTCGTCCCCACCGACTCGCCGGGCTTCGAGCGACGCGAGATCCACGGCAAGCTGGGCCTGCGCGGCCAGGCGACGGCCGAGATCTTCCTCGACAACGTGCGCGTGCCCGCCTCCGCCAGGCTCGGCGAGGAGGGTCAGGGCTTCTCCATCGCGATGGCCTCCCTCGACAAGGGCCGGGTCTCCGTCGGCGCCGGCTGCACCGGCATCATCCAGGCCTGCCTCGAGGCCCTCGTGGACTACTCGACGGAGCGGACCCAGTTCGGGCGCAAGATCGCCTCCTACCAGCTGGTCCAGGAGATGATCGCCGAGATGTCCGTCGACGCCGACGCCGCCCGGTTGCTCACCTGGCGCGCTGCCGACCTCATCGAGCGCGGTGAGCCCTTCGGCGTGGCCGCGTCCAAGGCGAAGCTGTTCGCCTCCGAGGCAGCGGTCAAGGCCGCCAACCTCGCGATCTCCGGCTTCGGTGGCTACGGCTACGTCGACGAGTACCCCGTCCAGAAGTTCATGCGCGACGCCCGCGTCATGACCCTGTACGAAGGCACCACCCAGATCCAGAAGCTCCTCATCGGCCGCGCCGAGACCGGCGTCTCCGCGTTCCTCTGAGGCCCTACTCCAGCCCGTCTTCCTCCGACCCAAGCCCCGGTGTGAGACTCCTCCACGAGCCTGACACCCCCGACCTCCTTCCTGACAAAGGTTCGAAAGGACAGCCCCATGGCAACCCACCCGTTTGATCTGTTCGGCATCCCTGGTCTGATCGAGGAGGAGGAGCGGGACATGGTGGCCTCCGTGCGCCAGGTCCTCGATGCCTCGGTGCGCCCGAACCTGGCCCAGTGGTACGAGTCGGGGAGTATCCCGGCGCGAGAGCTGGCCAAGGAGCTCGGTGGCCTCGGTCTGCTCGGCATGCACCTCGAGGGGTACGGCTGCGCGGGGACCTCGGCCACCGCATACGGTCTGGCGTGTCTGGAGCTCGAAGCGGCGGACAGCGGCATCCGGTCGCTGGTCTCGGTCCAGGGGTCGTTGGCGATGTTCGCGATCCACCGCTGGGGCAGCGAGGAGCAGAAGCAGCAGTGGCTGCCGGGGATGGCGGCCGGTGACCTGATCGGGTGCTTCGGGCTGACCGAGCCGGACTTCGGGTCGAACCCGGCCGGTATGCGCACGACCGCGCGTCGCGACGGTGACGACTGGGTGCTCAACGGCACGAAGATGTGGATCACCAACGCCCCCGTGGCCGATGTCGCGGTCGTGTGGGCGCAGACCGACCGCGAGGCCGAGTCCAAGGGCATCCGCGGGTTCGTGGTGCCGACGGATACGCCGGGCTTCTCCGCCCCGGAGATCAAGGCCAAGCTGTCGCTGCGGGCGTCGCTGACCGGCGAGATCGTGCTGGAGGACGTGCGCCTGCCGGCCGCGGCGATGCTGCCGGAGGCTGCGGGGCTGTCCGGGCCGTTGTCGTGCCTGAACGAGGCGAGGTTCGGGATCATCTTCGGGGCCCTCGGTGCGGCCCGGGACTGCCTGGAGACGACGCTGTCGTATGTGGCGGACCGGGAGATCTTCGACAAGCCGCTCGCGGCCTACCAGATCACCCAGACCAAGCTCGCGGACATGGCTCTGGAGCTGGGCAAGGGGATACTCCTCGCGCTGCACCTCGGCCGGCTCAAGGACGCCGGCGGTCTGCGGCCGGAGCAGGTGTCGCTGGGCAAGCTCAACTCGTGCCGCGAGGCCATCGCCATCGCACGCGAGTGCCGCACCCTGCTCGGCGCCAACGGCATCACGCTGGAGTACCCCGTGCTGCGACACGCCAACAACCTCGAGTCCGTCCTCACCTACGAGGGCACCAGCGAGATCCACCAGCTGATGATCGGCCAAGCCCTCACGGGCGCCAGCGCCTACCGCTGACGGCGGGCTCCGGCCCCGCGTCCTCGTGGGGAGGCCGGCTGCTGTTCCTGAGGGGTGATGAGCTCGTGGGGAGGATTGCTGCTGCCATGGCGACAGTCATCCTCCTCACGAAGAGGAGCCGCCGGCTCACTCTCAAGGCCAATGGGCATACTGGCACCCGTGACCGCGCCCACCCTTCCTCCGCCGCTGAGTCGTCGCGGCACTCTCAACGAGACGTGGCTCGTCCTCGGGGTGTCCCTCGGCGCATCCGCGATCTGGGCAGTCCTCTCGATCATCCGCAAGGTCACGGCCGAGGTCTCGCTGTCGGCGCAGACGACGTCGATGAACACCTCGGTCACCCCCGATCGACCCTGGCTCGACCTCGCCTTCCAGCTCACGAGGATCGGGCTGGCGCTCGTGCCGGTGCTCCTCGCCCTGCACCTGCTCCGACGTGATGACCCGAGGCCTGGAGCGTCGATGGGCTTCGACCTGCGTCGGCCTGTCTATGACCTCATCACCGGGCTTGGTCTCACAGCACTCATCGGTCTCCCCGGATTGGGCCTCTACGTCCTCTCACGGGAGCTGGGCCTGAACACCACCGTCTCAGCCGCGAACCTCACAGCCGTCTGGTGGGCGGTTCCGGTCCTCATCCTCGCGGCGATGCAGAACGCCATCCTCGAGGAGGTCATCATGATCGGCTACCTCTTCCGCCGCTGGGGTCAGGCCGGCCTCGGGACGTGGCAGATCATCTTTGCCAGTGCCCTCATCCGAGGGACCTACCACCTCTACCAGGGCTTCGGCGGCTTCGCCGGCAACATGGTGATGGGGGTGGTCTTCGGCTGGATCTATACGCGCACCAAGCGGGTCATGCCCCTCGTCATTGCCCACACACTGCTCGACGTCATCGCCTTCGTTGGTTACACCCTCCTGCGCGACACCGTCTCCTGGCTCTGACCGCTCCCGCACCTACGCCCAGCTGACCCACCCGACCTCGGGTGCCCTTCGCACCTCGAGCAGCCTTCCCCTCACTCGTGGGGAGGGTGACTGTTGCTCTGGTCTTCGTGGGGAAGACCAGTGTCGCTATGGCAGCAGCAATGCTCCGCACGAGCATGCGGCTTCGAGGGATGTGGATATTTCCGGACAGGTCAGCAGCATTCGGGCACCGTTGACCCATGGATCTCGAGAGCATCGCCTGGCGCCAGGCCGGCGTGGTGTCGCGCGCTCAAGCTCTCGCGGTGATGTCTGAGGGTCAGTTGCGTTGGCTGCTGCATCGGCGTCGATGGCTGACCGTCTTCCCCGGCGTCTACCAGACCCACACGGGACCCCTGAGCTGGACTGGACGAAGCTGGGCGGCGCTGCTCCACTACGGTCCCCACGCCACCCTCGCCCTCGACTCCGCGGCCTTCGTCCTGGGCATCGGGCGTCAGGAGCCTCACAACGTCCAGATCGTGCTCCCTCAGTCGGTCCGGAGAGACCCACGCCCTGGGGTCGAGGTGCAACGGCGCCGACGGGTCGAGTGGATTCAACGGCGCGGTCAGCAGCTCACGGCTCCGGCGTTCACGGTCATCGACCTTGCCGCAGCCCCGAGCGCCTCGCGCGATGATGCGATCTCAATCGCCGCCCGCGCCGTGCAGAAGCGCATCGTGACCGTCGAGGCACTCGCGGCTGAGCTCGCGAGGAGGCGCGCTCACCCCCACCGCACTGCCCTCGAGCTGTCGTGCGGTGTCATCGCCGACGGTGCCGAGAGCGGCCTGGAGGTGGTCTATGTCGACAAGGTCATCCGAGCCCACGGCCTGCCTCCGATGCGGATGAACGTCCCCGACCGGCTCGGCGGGTCGCGGATCCGTCGGGACTTCGACAACGAAGAGTTCGGCGTCGTCGCTGAGGTCGATGGCGTGCTGGGTCACGAGGGGTTCGGTCGGACTCTGGATGCCCGTCGTGATCGCAAGACCCTGGCCAGAGGCAGGGTCACTGCTCGTCAGACCTGGGTCGAAGTGCATTACCAGGCCTGTGAGCTGGCGGCCGATCTGTTCGGCATCCTGCGCAGCCGGGGATACCCGGGCCACTACACGAGGTGCTCGCGGACCTGCTCGATCGAGCGGCACCTCATCGTCCACATGACCTCGTGAGGAGGCTCGCTGTCGGTCCGGCAGCTCGCGAGGAGGATTGGTGTCGCTATGGCAGCAGCCACCTTCCCCACGAGGCCAGGAATCCGCGAGGTGAGGCGAGGCTCAGCGGCGATTGCGCACGTCAGGAGGAGGCAGCCCTAGCGGGGCGCGTTCGACGCCGACGCCGGAACCGCAGCCAGATCCACACGAACGTCCACGCGATCAGCCCGAGCACGGCGATGACGAGGATCGGCAGGAAGATCGCGATGAGCGAGAGCCCGATCGATGCGCCGTCCTCCACCGTCGAGACGACCGGCGCCCCAGCACCGAGGGTCCCGGCGTTGATGACGGGACGCGCCGCCATCTTGCCGCTGTGCACGAGCAGGGAGACGAGAACCCCGAGCACGATCCCGACCCACGAGTTGTCCTGCATCCACTGACTCGAGTCGACGGTCTCGGCGGCCTGGGTGGCGGCGAAGATGACGCCGCCCATCGCCGGCCGGATGAAGGTCTGAATGGTGTCGTTGACGGTGTCGATCGCTGGGATCTTGTCCAGGGCGATCTCGGCAATGAGCAGCACGATGCCGATACCGATGGCCCACCAGGACTCCATCCAGGCGAACCCGCTCGGCAGTTCCAGCACGTCGGTGTACTTCGCGATGAGCGCGACGATGAGGAACGGGATGTAGGCGTTGAAGCCCGCGGCGGCGGACAGGCCCATTCCGGTGAGGGCTGCGATCACGGTCCGTGGTCCTCTCGACGGCTGCACTTCGGGATCCGGTGTCCCGGATGCAAGTCACCATGATCCGGGAGGACCGACCCCGGCGGGAAGCCGGGAGTCGTGCCGTGGATGGAACGCGTTCAAGTGCCCACCCCATTCCTCCATAGGATGGGCGCCATGCATGTCCTGTCTGCTGTCGCCTGGCCGTATGCGAACGGTCCCCGGCACCTCGGTCACATCGCCGGGTTCGGGGTCCCCTCGGACGTCTTCAGCCGGTACATGCGCATGGCCGGGCACGACGTCCTCATGGTCAGCGGCAGCGACGAGCACGGCACGCCGATCCTCGTCCAGGCCGAGAAGGCGGGAATGAGCCCGACCGAGTTCGTCGACCAGAACCACCGCATCATCGCCGGTGAGCTCTGCGACCTCGGCTGCACCTACGACCTCTACACGCGCACGACGACAGCGAACCACTACGCCGTCGCGCAGGAGCTGTTCCGCAAGGTCTGGGAGAACGGCTACATGGTCGAGCGCACGACGCTCGGCGCGATCTCGCCGTCGACCGGCCGCACCCTGCCCGACCGCTACATCGAGGGCACCTGCCCGATCTGCAAGGCGCCCGACGCCCGCGGCGACCAGTGCGACAGCTGCGGCAACCAGCTCGAGCCCGAGGACCTCATCGACCCGCGGAGCAAGATCAACGGGGAGACACCGGAATTCGTCGAGACCAGGCACTTCTTCCTCGACCTGCCGGCGCTCGCCGACGCGCTGAGGACCTGGCTCGAGGGTCGTGAGGCCTCCGGCACCTGGCGCCCCAACGTCATCCGCTTCAGCCTCAACATCCTCGACGACATCAAGCCGCGGGCGATGACCCGCGACATCGACTGGGGCATTCCTGTCCCCCTCGACGGCTGGCGCGATCTGCCGACGAAGCGTCTCTACGTCTGGTTCGACGCGGTCATCGGCTACCTCTCCGCGTCGATCGAGTGGGCCCGCCGCACCGGCGACCCCGAGGCGTGGCGCCTCTGGTGGAACCCCGAGCGCGCCGACGAGGTCGGCGGCCAGGTCTCGTACTACTTCATGGGCAAGGACAACATCACCTTCCACTCCCAGATCTGGCCGGCCGAGCTGCTGGGGTATGCGGGCAAGGGTGACAAGGGCGGCGAGCCGGGGATCTACGGCGAGCTGAACCTTCCCACCGAGGTGGTCTCGAGTGAGTTCCTCACCTTCGGCGACCAGGCCTTCTCGACGAGCCGTGGCAACGTCGTCTATGTCCGCCAGGTGCTCGACCTCTACGGCCCGGACGGCATCCGCTACTACATCTGCGCGGCGGGTCCGGAGAGCAACGACGCGGCCTTCACGTGGCGGGACTTCGTCCAGCGCAACAACTCCGAGCTCGTCGCCGGCTGGGGCAACCTCGTGTCGCGCACGGCGGCCATGGTCGCCAAGAACTTCGGCGAGATCCCCGCGCCCGGTACTCTCGAGCCGATCGACGAGGAGCTCCGCGCGACCGTGACCGGCGCCTTCGAGACCGTCGGTCGCCTCCTCGAGCGCAACCGGGTCAAGGCTGCGCTCGCCGAGGTCATGCGGGTGGTCGGGGAGGTCAATGCGTATGTGTCGCGCACCGAGCCCTTCAAGCTCAAGGGTGAGGACCAGCGCGAGCGGCTCGCGACCGTGCTGCACACGCTCGTGCAGTCCGTGAGCGACCTCAACACCCTGTTCGCGCCGTTCCTGCCGCACGCCGCCAACCGGGTCCACCGGGCCCTCGGCGGTGTCGGCGAGCTCGCTCCGCTGCCCCAGCTCGTCGAGGTCACCGGACTGGACGAGGCCGACGCGACCCGCGCATACCCGATCATCACCGGCGACTACGCGTCCACGCCGCGGTGGGAGTCGGTGCCCGTCGTGGTCGGGACCCCGATCGCCAAGCCGGCGCCGCTGTTCGCCAAGCTCGACGAGGCCGAGGTGCTCGCTCACTGGGGCGTGGGATGAGCTTCCCGCAGGAGCCGCCGGCCGCGCCAACCGCGGGCGGGCGTACCAGAACGTTCCTATTGTCACGTTCTGGTACGGGCGGTGCGGGAGATTTGGGTCTCGGGCGTACCAGAACGTTCCTATTGTCACGTTCTGGTACGGGCTGGGGGCTGGGCTGACGTGACCGCTCAGGGTGGGCTGCGTCGCGACGGCGGCCATGGCAGACGACCGACTCCGCCGGATCCCCTGCCTATTCCGGTCGTCGACAACCACACCCACCTCGACATGGGCCGTGGTGACGAGCCGCGTCCGGACCTCGCCGAGGCGCTGCGCGAGGCCCGCGCCGTCGGGGTGGACCGCATCGTGCAGATCGGCTGCGACCTGCCGGGTGCGCGCTACACGATCGCGGCCGTGGAGGTCGACCGTGCCGTGCTCGGTGGCGTCGCCCTGCATCCCAACGAGGTGCCGCGACTGGAGGCCAGGGGCGAGCTGGCGAGCGCGTATGCGGAGATCGCCGAGCTGGCCACGCACCCCCGGGTCCGGGTCGTGGGCGAGACCGGACTGGACTACTTCCGCACGGGCCCGGAGGGGGTCGGCATCCAGCAGGAGGCATTCCGGTGGCACATCGACCTCGCCAAGCGTCTGGACAAGGCGCTGCAGGTCCACGACCGCGACGCCCATGACGACATCCTCCGGATCCTCGAGGAGGAGGGGGCGCCCGACCGGACGGTGCTGCACTGCTTCAGCGGAGACGTCGAGATGGCCCGCACGTGCGTCGAGCGCGGGTACTACCTCTCCTTCGCCGGCACCGTCACCTTCAAGAACGCCCGCGAGCTGCGTGACGCCCTGGCGATCGTGCCCCTCGAGCAGGTTCTCGTGGAGACCGACGCGCCCTACCTGACGCCGATGCCCTGGCGCGGAGCCACGAATGCGCCATACCTGATCCCCCTCACAGTGCGCCAGATGGCTGATGTGATGAGCGTCGCAGTGTCAGAGCTGTGTGAGCACCTCAGTGCGAACAGCGAAAAAGTCTACGGTTCTTGGTAATTCGCAATATCGTCAGTCTGGTCGCGTTTTCCGGGGCGCGCCGACCCCTTGGCGATTCCGGGGTTGCGTCGTTATCAAAACTTGACCTTTCCCGCTGGAGCAGGGCAGCCTGTTTGACGGACAACCGGGGCACCAAGCCCTGGAAGGTCGGTCTTCGGACCACTTGCGAGGTATGAGCCGTAAGTGCCTGAAGGTCCGGGTGCCCACCCCTGCGGGCACACCCAGTCCGGTCACGTCAGCGCGTCCAGTGCCGCGCGCGCCGAGGACCGGAACCTGCATCTGGGCCCTTCCGAGGTGGTGTTGACCGGATCGTGCACACATCGGAGATTTCTTTTGTTCCTCACCAAGATCCTTGCTTCTCGCAAGATCGCTGCTGTTGCCTCTGCCCTCATCTTCCTCACCACCGCCGGAGCCGGCATCGGCTACGCCAGCCTCGTCAAGGACATCAACCTGTCCGTCGACGGCGAGGTCACCGAGATCCGCGGATTCCACGACACCGTCGGCGACGTGCTCGCCGCCGAGGGCATCGAGATCGGTCAGCACGACACCGTGTCACCGGCCCCCGAGGCAAAGGTCAAGGACGGCCAGGATGTGATCGTCCGCTACGGGCGTGAGCTGCGTGTC
>JAAYCP010000075.1 GCA_012729695.1 Actinomycetales bacterium
ACCTGACGCATCAGGGCGTGTGAGGGGGCGTCCAGGTTGTCCGGCACCTGCATGGCGAACCACCCGCCGGGCGCCAGTGCCCCGACGACCCGATCGATGAGACCGAGATGACCCGGCACCCACTGCAGGGCGGCGTTGGTGACGACCACGCCTGGGATGGCCCCGAGCGATGCCGGGTCCCAGTCCGTCAGGTCCCCCTCCACCCAGCCCACCCGCTGCAGCGCGTCGACCTCGCGCGCGGCCGTGAGCATCTGCGGCGAGTGGTCGACCCCGATGACCGAGGCCCTCGGCCACCGGTCGGCCAGGGTCAGCGTCAGTTCCCCACTGCCGCAACCGAGATCGACGACCACAGCCGGATCATCGGCTCTGACGCGAGCCATGAGATCGACGAACGGTCGGGCCCGCTCATCGCCGAAGCGGGCATACTGCCCCGGGTCCCAGGTCGATTCGAGCATTGCGCCCTCCTCGTGCAATCTCTTGACATCAAGATACTTGGCGTGGCTACCCTTGTCAGGTGTTCATGACCGGCAGTGCGCACCGCCCGCGGCGGTCCGCTGCCCGCGCCCGGGTAGGCCAACCACCACCCGGCCGAGCACGAGTGGACGCCGCATGGTGAGCCACGGACCGACCTCCGACGACGTCGACCGGATCGTCGAGGCCTGGCAGCGGGAGCGACCGGACCTCGAAGCCGGCCCGATGCACGTCATCTCCCGGATCAGCCGGCTCGCGAAGCACCACGACCGCATCCGTGAAGCCGCCTTCGCCCAGCACGGTCTGGACGGCTGGGAGTTCGACGTCCTCGCGGCCCTGCGCCGAGCGGGTGACCCCTACGAGCTCTCCCCCGGCCAGCTCGCCGCTGAGACCCTCGTGACGAGCGGGACGATGACGAACCGCGTGGACCGGCTCGAGAGTCGCGGACTCGTCCGCCGCCGACCCGATCCGCGGGACCGCCGAGGTGTCCTCGTCCAGCTCACCCCCGCCGGCCGCGACGTCGTCGACGGAGCGCTGAGCACCCTGCTCACCCACGAGCACCGCCTCGTCTCGGCGCTGAGCGCGAAGGACAGTGCGGCCCTTCCGGACATGCTGCGTAGGCTGCTCCTGGTCGCCGCCGACTACAGCCCGCAATAGACCCGAAACCTTCCACCACACCGGCACGTTGGGCCACGTGGATCGACCGCGCGTCATCCTGCGGGCGTTCCGGCCATGACCCGAGACCCACCGACCAGAAGCAGGCTCATGACCCCGACTCATCGAATCCCTAAGGCCTACGGCTCCTTGCTGCTCGTCAGCGGACTCATCGGTCTGCTCGCCGCGGCGACGCTGCTCGTCGAGAAGATCGAGCTCATCAAGGACCCGAACTACATCCCCACGTGCAGCATCAACCCGATCATGGCGTGTGGCTCGGTGATGAAGAGCTGGCAGGCGGAGGTCTTCGGGGTGCCGAACCCGCTCATCGGCATCGCCGCCTTCGGGATGGTCATGGCGACGGGCGCCGCGGTGCTGGCCGGCGCCCGGATGGCCCGCTGGTTCTGGCTCACCTTCCTGGCCGGGACCACGTTCGGTGCCGTCTTCGTCACCTGGCTGGCCTTCCAGAGCCTCTACTCGATCGGCACCCTCTGCCCCTACTGCATGGTCGTCTGGTCGGTGACGATCCCGATCTTCTTCTTCACCGCCGCCCAGGTCCTCTCCGGACGCATCCACGACCCCGACGCCGTGCCCTCAGGGATCGGCGGGTTCTTCCACGACTTCCGCTGGGTCCTGGTGTTCTTCTGGTTCGGCCTGATCATCGCGCTCATCCTCGTGCGCTTCTGGTACTACTGGTCGACCCTCATCTGAGCCGGCCCGCGCATACCGTCGACGCACTCGCCCGACCGATCGCGAGACCCCTACTCGACGACCTCGGCCGCCTCGAGCCACTCCAGCTCCAGGGACTCCCGCTCGTCGACGATCTCGCGCAGCTCGCGGTTGAGCTCGAGCACCCGCTCGTGGTCCGCCGCCGCCTGCGCCATCGCCTCGTGGAGACGCGCCTCCCGCTCGGCGAGGCGGGAGAGCTGCTTCTCCACCCTGGCCATGACCTTGCGGGCCTCGCGCTGCTCGGCGGCAGACACCGCCCTGGAGGTATGCATCGCGCCGGTCCCGCTGCCGCCGCCGGCTCGGGTGACGGTCACCGGTTCGGACGCCTCGGCGAGCTGCTGCCGTAGCTCCAGGTACTGGTCGATACCGCCTGGCAGGTCCCGTATGCGACCGTCACCGAGCAGCGCGACCTGCCGGTCGCATACGCGCTCCAGGAGGTAGCGGTCGTGGGAGACCACGATCAGCGTGCCGGCCCACGAGTCGAGGACGTCCTCAAGGGAGGTGAGGGTCTCGATGTCGAGGTCGTTCGTCGGCTCGTCGAGGAGGAGGACGTTGGGCTCGCCCATGAGGATGCGGGTGAGCTGGAGGCGGCGGCGCTCCCCACCGGAGAGATCCGCGACGCGGGTCTGCTGCGCCGGTCCGGTGAAGCCGAGCCGCTGCGCGACCTGGGACGCCGAGAGCTCCTTGGTGCCAAGCCGGACGACGGAGCGCACGTCCTCGACTGCCTCGATGACGCGCCACGATGCGAAGCGGTCGAGGTCGCTGACGTCCTGAGTGAGGTGCCCGATGACGACCGTCGAGCCCTGCTTGCGCTTCCCCGAGGTCAGCGGCTGCTCGCCGGCGAGGACGCGCAGCAGCGTCGACTTCCCGGCGCCGTTGACGCCGACGATGCCGACCCGCTCCCCCGGCGCCAGCTGCCAGGTGACCCGGTCGAGCAGGACGCGCTCACCCTTGCCATCAGAGCCGTCAGACCCGTCGCGGTCGACGGGGACCGCCACCGTGGCGTCGTACAGGTCGATGACGTCCTTGCCGAGACGCGCGGTGGCGAAGCCCATGAGCTCGACGTCGTTGCGCGGCGGCGGCTCGTCGGCGATGAGCGCGGTTGCTGCGTCGATGCGGAACTTCGGCTTGCTCGTGCGGGCCGGAGCGCCGCGGCGCAGCCAGGCGAGCTCCTTCCGGAGCAGGTTGTTCCGGCGCTCGGCGGTGACGGCAGCCATCCGGTCGCGCTCGGCCTTGGCGAGGACATAGGCGGCGTAGCCACCGTCGTAGGCGTTGACCTCACCCGAGACCACCTCCCACGTGCGCGTGGCGACGGCGTCGAGGAACCAGCGGTCGTGGGTGATGACGACGATCGCGTTGTCCGGCCGCGCATACCTCGACACCAGGTGCTCGGCGAGCCAGGCGACGCCCTCGACGTCGAGGTGGTTCGTCGGCTCGTCGAGGAGCAGCACGTCGGGAGAGCGCACGAGCTCCCGCGCGAGGGCGATCCGGCGGCGCTCGCCTCCGGACATCGAGCCCACCTCGGCGTCGAGGTCGACGGCGCCCCCACCGATGGGGCCCAGGAGCCCGGTGACGACCTCCCGGACGCGCACGTCCCCGGCCCAGTCGTGCTCTGCCCGCTCGCCGAAGACGATGTCGCGCGCCGTGCTCGAGGGATCGAAGTCATCGTCCTGGCGGACCATCCCGATCGTCGTCCCGCCGGTGAGTGAGACCCGGCCCGAGTCGGGCTGGAGCACACCTCCGAGCACGTTCAGAAGGGTGGACTTCCCTCCGCCGTTGCGACCGACGATCCCGATGCGGTCGCCCCCGCTCACTCCGAGCGAGACCTCACGCAGGATCGGGTCCAGCCCGAAGGTGAGCGAGACCCGCTCGAGGTTGACCAGGTTGGGGGCGTTGGGTGGAGGCATTCGGATCTCTCGCTTCGCAGGCTCAGGTCGTTCTCGCAGCCGAGGCCAGAGCTCGTGGCCCGGGCGCCGTTCGGGTGCGGCGGAGGTGCAGGTCAGTCATCGGCCACCGACTCGGCGATCAGTCGACGCGAGCCACTCCCCGCACGCTCGCGCCGTGGACGGGCCCGGTGGCGCGGAAGGTCTCGCTCACGGTCCGGGTGGCTGCGAGAGCGACAGCGAGGTCGATGGCGCTCTCCGAGTCGGCCACGAGGAACGCGACTGTCGGGCCCGACCCGGAGACGATCCCGGCCAGGGCGCCGAAGTGCAGCCCGGACGAGATGACGTCGCCGAGTTCCGGGCGGAGCTCGACAGCGGCCTCCTGCAGGTCGTTGCGCAGGTGGGCGGCCAAGCGCTGGGCGTCCCCCGACCGGAGTGCGGTCATGAGCTCCATCGAGGCGGCGGGCGCCGGCACGGACCGCTCCTCACGCTCGACGATGGTGTCGAAGTGCCGGTAGACGTCCGGCGTGGAGAGCCCGATGTCGGCAGCGGCCAGGACCCAGTGGAAGGTGCCGCGGGTGAGGACGGGGGTGATGAGCTCGCCGCGACCCGTTCCGATCGCCGTCCCGCCGTGGAGCAGAAAGGGGACGTCGGATCCGATGGTCGCCGCGACGGCTCCAAGCTCGTCCTTGGTCAGGCCGAGGCCCCAGGCGTAGTCACAGGCCACCAGGGCGGCCGCAGCGTCGCTCGAGCCACCGGCCATCCCGCCCGCCACCGGGATCTCCTTGTCGACGAGGATCTGCACGGGCTCATCGACGCCGTACCGGTCCGCGAGGGTCCGCGCTGCGCGCAGCGCCAGGTTCGTCTCGTCGGCGGGCACGCCCAGGGCGCGCGAGCCGGTGATGGTGATGCCCCAGTCGTCGGCGACCTGGACGGTGACCTCGTCGTGGAGCGACACGGCCTGGTAGACGGTCGACAGCGCGTGGTAGCCGTCCTTGCGCCGCGGGCCGACCCTGAGCTCGAGATTGACCTTCGCCGGGGCGCGCACGGTCACCGACGGAGGGCCGAGCATCGCCGAGGTCATGTCCTCACCCTAACGGGGTCGGCAGGGCAGCCCGGGCCCTCCTGCGACGCGCGTCTCACGTCCCCCTCGTGGCGTTCGTGATGGGGCGTTCAGGCACGGTGGGCCGCGACGACGGCCGCGAAGTCGCCGATCGTGAGCTGCTCACCGCGTTGTCTGGGATCGATCCCGGCCGCCCTGAGGGCCTCCTCGGCAGCAGCAGGACTGCCTGCCCAGGAGGCCAGCGAGGACCGCAGCGTCTTGCGCCGCTGGGCGAAGGCCGCATCGACCGCAGCAAAGACGTCCTTGCGGTCCACGTCGTCGCGGGGCGGGTCGCGCCGCTCCAGCCGGACGAGCCCGGAGTCGACGTTCGGTACCGGCCAGAACACCGTACGGGGGACGGTGCCGACGAGGCGCACGTCCGCATACCAGGCCGCCTTGAGGCTCGGCACGCCGTAGATCTTCGACCCCGGCGCAGCCGCCAGGCGCTGGGCAACCTCGAGCTGGACCATGACGAGGATCGTGCGGATCGACGGGAAGAGCTCCAAAAAGCGCAGGACCACCGGCACGGAGACGTTGTAGGGGAGGTTGGCCACGAGTGCCGTGGGCTGCTCGCCGGGCAGGTCGAAGACCTGCAGCGCATCCGCGTGGACGGTCACCAGCCGCTCTGCGTATGCGGGGGCCACCTGGGCGATCGTCTCCGGCAGAGCGGAGGCGAGGGTGGGATCGACCTCCACGGCGATGACCTGGCGCACCCGCGTCAGCAGGGCGAGGGTGAGGGAACCCAGGCCGGGCCCGATCTCGACGACGACATCGTCCTCACCGACCTCGGCCAGTCGGGCTATCCGGTCCACGGTGTTCGGGTCGATGACGAAGTTCTGGCCCCACTGCTTGGTCGGACGGATGCCGAGGTCCGCGGCGCGGGTACGCAGATCGCGGGCGGACAGCATACGGTCAGCCTACGAGAGCAGGCGGGGGTGCAGACGACACCGGCCGCAGCACCTCGGGATCGAGGGCTGCGGCCGGTGCTTCTCTCTGCAGGGGCGCGCCAGGGGCGCAACGCGTGACGCGGCGGGCGTCAGGCGCGGTCAGGCGGCGTGACGGCAGCCCCAGGGCTGCAGACCGCGCTGGGCGTAGAGCCGGTTCGCGACGGTGATCTGCTGGGCGCGGGTCGCCAGGTCGGCGCGGGGTGCGAAGTCGTTGCCACCGACCGACAGCCAGGTCCCGTAGTCGAACTGCAGGCCGCCGTAGTAGCCGTTGCCGGTGTTGATGTTCCAGCGACCGCCGGACTCGCACTTCGCGATGCGGTCCCACATGGCCTCGTTGGCCAGGTTGAGGCCGGCGCCGGAGGTGTTGCC
>JAAYCP010000292.1 GCA_012729695.1 Actinomycetales bacterium
GTGGCCTCGCCGAGGAACAGCTCGCGCCCGATCTCGGCGTTCGACAGGCCCTTGGCCATGGCCCGGAGCACCTCGAGCTCGCGGTCGGTGAGAGAGGAGACGATCTCCGGGACGGTCCCGACCGGGGGACGTCGCACATACGCCTCGACGAGCCGGCGGGTGACGGTCGGCGCGAAGAGCAGGTCGCCGGAGTGGACGGCGTGGATCGCGGCGACGAGCTGCTCCGGCGGGGTGGTCTTGAGAAGGAATCCGCTGGCGCCGGCACGCAGCGCACCGAAGACGTACTCGTCGAGGTCGAACATCGTCAGCATGAGCACCCGCGCCTCGGGCCGGGCGAGGAGGACCGTCGAGACTCCCTCGATCCCGTCGCTGCCGGGCATCTGCACGTCCATGAGGACGACGTCGGCCCGTTCCTCCCTCGCGACCCGGGCGGCCTCCCGGCCGTTCGCCGCCTCACCGACAACCGTCACGGACTCGTCGGCGTCGAGGATCGCCCGCAGGCCGCCCCGGATGAGGTCCTGGTCGTCGGCAATGACGACGCGGATCGAACTCATGACGGGACCTCCGACACCCGAGTCGACGTGATGTCCGGGATGCGCGCGCGAACGGCGAAGCCCCCCTCAGGTCGAGGGCCGGCGCCGAAGTCGCCACCGAGAGCACGCACCCGTTCCGCAAGCCCGTCGAGTCCGAACCCGGAGCCGCCCGACGTGTCCGCACCACCCCCGGAGTCGACCACCTCCACCTCGACCACGCCACCCCGACGACTGACCTCCACGCGGACCGTTGCACCCGGAGCGTGCCGGGCAGCGTTGGTGAGCGCCTCCTGGACCGTTCGGTAGACCGCCGCCGCCACCCGCTCATCGGCGGGCAGGGACTGGAGCTCGAGCTCGATCGCCAGACCGGCGCCCCGCATACGATCGACGAGGCCCGTGAGGGCAGCCGCAAGATCCTCTGCCGAGCCGACCCACGGTCCGACGTCTCGTCCCGAGCTGAGGGTTCGGGCGAGCGCATCGAGCTCTGCGACCGCCTGGGACGCAGCGGTATCGAGGGCGCCCAGTGCCGCCCGGGCGCGGTCCGGGTCGGCGCTGCGCTGGGCCGCGGCAGCGCCTGCCTGCAGCACCATGACGCCGACCGCATGGCTGCTCACGTCGTGCAGCTCACGCGCGATGCGCAGCCGCTCTGCGGTGACGGCCTCCGCAATGGCCGTCTCGCGCACGCCGAGCAGCTCACCCGCCTGCTCGCGGGCTCGCCGGAACGCGCGGTCGCGGTCGTGCCAGGCGAGTCCGGCGACCACGGGCAGGACGACGACAGCGATCTCGATGGGGATGTTCTCCGGCTCGCTCGTCGCGACGACCCAGAGCCGGGCAGCGAGCAGGACCCCGAGTCCAGGGCCGAGGAAGCGGTCCAGGGTCGCGCCGACGTGCCATCCGACGGTGGCCACGACGACGAGAAGGCTGAAGCCGGCGATGAATGGCACCCCCAGCAGCAGCGCGAGCAGCGGCAGACCGCCGACGGCGAGCGCGGCGACGAACGGGAGTCGACGCTGCAGGAGCGGCACGAGCGCGAATCCCCCAGCGACGACCCATGGCAGCAGAGCCGGCTCATCGGTGTAGAGCCGGTCGAGGAGCAGCAGCGCGAGAGCCGCAGCGGTGGGCACCCAGTCCCTCGGGCCGGGCCAGGACGGGGTATGCGCCGGCTGGCTCGGCGGCTCGGGCGCGGGATCGCTGCGCAAGAGTCCGAGGAGCCGGCGCAGGTCCGCAACCACCTCGGAGCCGCGCGCCTGCACGGCCGCCAGACGCGCAGGGTCGAGGTCGGGCGAGGCCTCGCGGGCCGTCGCCTGCATGTCCAGGACCGCCTCGCGGATGAGACCGATCGTCTCCGCAGCGAGTCGCTCCCGCTCCGCCGTGACGACCTGATGGGCCACGACCGCAGGATCCTCCGCTGCCAGGCGGGCGGCCTCTGCTCCGGCTCGCTCGGCCGACTCGGCCCGCCGCCGCACGATCCACCCGAAGCACCAGACGCCACCGATGAAGACGGCGCTGAAGAGTGTTGTCCCCAC